>JBNKFQ010000001.1:0-12065 GCA_050289385.1 Porticoccaceae bacterium
CCGAGCGCATACGGTACGCCAGCAAAGATGGAGTTATTTCAGGCGCAATTGCGCATTAACCTGAACGATGCTGGCGCAGCGACTGGATATGTTGGCGGATACCAACCATGGCTGGATTATTGGGCCGTACACATCATCGAACAATCAGATATTGACGTGGTTGCACTGTATTACGGTTTGCGTCGAATGGCGGATGCCAGGCCAGATCCTGATACAGGAGAAAACACCGCTATTTCAGTTACCTACCGACTGGATTCGGTGCCTGCATTTATTGCCCGGCCCGATGGAACACTGCTCACAGGCTCTCATTAAATAGCGGAGATACAATACCTATGTCTTTTGCAAAACATCGAGTAGTCGTTTTTGGTTTGCTGCTTCTGGTTGCTTTGGGTGCAACAGTTTTGGTGCTTTATTCCGAAAATAAACCAACCACTGTTTCATATAATGCAGAGCACTACAGTGTCGGTGCCAGGCGAATTAGTCCCCAACAGTATCGAAATATAATTCGAGATGTATTCGGTGAAACAGTAAAAATCACTGGTCGTTTTGTAGAAACGGAGCAACGCCACGAAGGGTTGCAGGCAATCGGTGCTGGTCGGGTCAGCATAAGTTCTATGGGATTTGAAGCTGCTGATGAAATGGCTCTCGGTATCTCACACCAGGTTTTCAGTGAAGACAGACGTAATGTATTGCTGCCTTGTCTGCCCGCCGCGGAAGATGCTTTTGATAATGAATGCGCGCGGCAATTTATCAGTGAGGCAGGTCTTTTACTGTATCGGCGTCCATTGCAGAAAGCTGAGCTGGAGCGTCAAATGCAAATGGCGTCAGCCGTCACAGAACAGCAACAGGATTTTTATGCCGGGCTTGAACGTAGCCTGGCAAATATGCTGGTTTCGCCTCACTTTTTGTTTAATATGGAACAGGTTGAAGAGGGTCCAGATAACCGTGGAAAATACCGTCTTACTGCCTGGTCGAAGGCTTCCCGTTTAAGTTTTTTACTATGGAATACTACACCAGACAAATCTTTGCTGAATGCAGCTGCCAAAGGAGAATTACACACTAAAAAGGGAATTGAACGTCAGGTTAAGCGAATGCTTGATTCATCGCGTTTGCAAGATGGGATCAGGGCTTTTTTTTCCGATATGCTGATGCTCGACCAGTTTGATTCGTTAAACAAGGATAGACAAATTTATCCGCAATTTACCCATCAGGTAGCTGCTGATGCGCGCGAACAAACGTTGCGTATTCTGGTTGACCATTTGCTGGTTCAAAATCAGGATTATCGAAACTTGTTTACAACACCAAAAACTTTTTTAACGCCCTCGCTGGCGGCACTGTTTTCTATGCCGCTCGCTCAAAGCAAGCCTTACTTAAATCCCGACAAATGGGTTGCCTATGAGTTTGAATCGGGCGATCCACGATCGGGAATTTTGGCGCAACCCGGATTCGTTGCCTTGCATGCTCATCCCGGTCGCACGTCACCGACTCTGCGTGGCAAGGCTTTGCGGGAAAACCTGTTGTGCCAGGAGGTGCCGCCGCCACCGGCGAACGTGGATTTTAATATTGTAGAAGATACCAGCAATCCAAATTTCAAGACTGCGCGTCAACGACTTTCAGCCCATGCCACTATGCCCACTTGTGCCGGATGCCACAAAATTACCGATCCGATTGGTCTGGCGCTGGAATCGTTCGATGGCGACGGCAGTTTTCGCACGCGAGAAAACGGCGCGCAAATTGACACCAGCGGTGAAATAGACAGCGTGGCGTTTCAGGACGCTGCTGGCCTGGGCAAAGCTTTGCGCGACAACCCCAATATTACTTCCTGTTTAATCAAACGAGTGTATTCCTATGGCACGGGCCGGGAAGTCGCTTCCGGGGATCGAAAATGGTTGAAGACGGTGGGAAAAAGCTTTGCTGGAAATGGCTACAAATTTATCGATTTATTACGCCATATTGCAACCAGCGAACACTTTTATCAAGAAAACCCTGCACAAAATGAAGAAAAACCAACTGTGGCCAAGGTTGCCCCGACCCAGTCTTCGTTGGCGATAAATTGAACCGAGAGGTAAAAACCATGCAAAAAAAAATGTTCAGCCGCAGACGGGTATTGCGAGGGTTGTTGCAGGGTGGCACCGTTTCGGTGGGCTTACCCTTGCTGGATTTATTCCTGAACGATAACGGTACAGCGTTGGCCAATGGCAGTAATTTGCCCCTTTGTTTTGGTACCTGGTACTGGGGGCTTGGGTTGAGCCCTGGACAGTGGGAGCCGATAGGTACAGGCGCAAATTATGAACTGGGTCCGCAGTTAAAAATTCTGGAGCCCATTAAGGACAAGATAAATATATTCAGCAATCTGCAAACATTTCTCGACGGAAAAGCCAATATTTCGCACCTTTCCACGATCCAGTGCGTGATGACAGGCCACGTATCGGATTTTAAGGAAGCCTTTGCCCGCAGCATCGATGACCTGGTTGCGGAAAAACTGAGGGTGCGTACTCGTTTTCCATCGCTCAGCGTATCTTGCGATGGAGATTCGGCATTTAGCTTTAGCTCTCGCGGCAGTGGCGGTGTCAAGCCCGCTGAGGTTTCTCCCCTGGTGTTGTACCAACGTATTTTCGGGGATGGTTTTCAGGATCCAAATGCGGCGGAATTCACCCCCGACCCCAAAGTAATGGTGCGTAAAAGTGCTCTGTCCGTGGTGGCTGAAGAAAGGCAGCAATTAATGAGAACACTGGGTGCTGCTGACCGCGCACGTATGGATGAATTTTTTACCTCGCTCAGGGATTTGGAGCAAAAATTGGCGCTAGAGCTGGAGAAACCCGAGCCACTTGCTGCATGCGAGCTACCTTCAGCCGATGTCGGCGAAAAATCCAGCCCCGACATCGAAAATGTCATCAGGACTCATGAACATTTTTCAAAGTTACTGGTACACGCCCTGGCGTGCGGACAGACTCGTATATTTAACGTGACGCTCAGCACAAGTGTTGTCAAAGCGGACGACCCGACTGACTACCATACCTATACCCATCAGGAACTGGATGATCCTGAACTCGGCTACCAGCCCACCTGTTACTGGTTTGCTTCACGTTACATGCAAGCCTTTCGAGACATGGTGCTGACGCTCGACAGTATTAAGGAGGGCGATGGCACGCTTCTGGATCGCACACTGATGATGGGGTGCACGGAACATGGCTTTGCCAAGTGGCACTCACTTAAGGAAATGCCCGTTTTTACCGCTGGCCGCGCCGGTGGTGGCATGAAAACCGGATTACATATTCCCGGTGGCAGCGAATCATGCAGCCGCGCGGGTTTTACCTGCCAAAAAGCTCTGGGCTTGTCAGTGGACAGTTGGGGTACAGGTTCAAATGAAGTAAAGGAACCTTTTGCGGAGGTGCTCGGGTGAGTAAAGCCAGAGAATTGAATACAGGAAAAGGTGAATATTCGTCGAAAAAAACGAGATCAGTAAAGGAAAACCGATACGGACGTTGGGAATTAATGTTGTGCTGCATGGCTATTGTGATGTGGTTGGTTAATCGGCAAGCAGCTGCGGAAGGTGACCGCTCCCAGGCAATAACTTATGCAACTCCGGCGGGAATTACACTCATTGAAGTGATTCGAGAGGGATATCTAGAATCGGCAGGTTATCAATGGACACGTCTTGGCGACAGCCAGGGTCGCACCTTGTTTGTTTCTGATCAAGATGTGACGCCAGGGCAATCCAGTTGCAAAGGGGAATGCGCGCAGATGTTTCCGCCAGTAACCGTATTGCCTGGGGCGAGTGAAATGGGTGAATGGACTGTAATAGCGCGCGATGATGGAAGCATGCAGTGGGCTTACCAGGGCAGGCCGCTGTACCGCTTTGCCAGGGAAGAGAGATTACACCATGTGGTAGATACTGTACTGGCGCAGGAAGCGCCAAAAAATACCTTTGAGGAAACCCGTACCGATCCAAATGGCTTGTTACCTCCAGAGGGCTGGCATGTAGCCCGGTTTACACCCGCTGCCAATCAGAAACGGCCACCTTCTGTTGAGCCGGGCAATGTTCCCATGGCGGGTGGCATAGTGTTTACCGATGCCATTGGCATGACGTTGTATTGGTTCAATGGTGCAGACGATCAATCGGCACAACTTTGTGGTGAAGGGTACGAAAACCCTTGGCTTCCGTTGCGTGCAGCGGCGCTATCTCGTCCAGTAGGGGACTTTACGCTGGCGCCATGCAACGATGGCGGTTCACAGTGGGCGTATCGCGGCGTACCTCTGTTCAAATTTGCTGGCGACAGTGTACCCGGTGACGTTAATGGGATCGATCAGGACAGTGATCTGCATTGGCAGACGGCTGTGTATATGCGTTATTTCATGCCCCGTGATGCAACGGTTCGCCGGGATATGGTACATGGCAAGGTGTTGTCCATGAAATCGGGTATGCCTCTTTATACTCGTAACCCGTATGGAAATTTCAGGGAAAAAGCTATTTACGGTAAATACAGCCTTTACGTTCGTGGCAAAAGGCTGGGAGTAAAGGGATGCGACCAGCAATGTCTGCAGAGCTGGCGACCCTTTATTGCGCCAGCCGATGCCCGGCCCCGGGGCTTTTGGGAGATTCTGGAGCGGGAAGATGGTTCCCGGCAATGGGCATACAAGGGATTTGCCTTATATACATATGTAAATGACAAACCGAATGGCCCACCAACAGGGCACAATATTTATGATTATGCGATTGGTGACAAAGGGCGTTACAAAGCGGCGGAGGCAGTTGCGATCAATCCTGGAAAACGGAGCCCTGGTGCTTACTTTTGGGCCGTGGCGACACCATAAGAAAATTGAAAATCAACCATTGAAAACCAGAGTGCGGTAATCAAATAAAATCGTGGGTTTAATCGTGCCCTCCTGCATCAACATTCGGTACATTCCAGACACCGAGCCGGTGGTGCCTGGCGATCCGTTCAAGCGCCTTGTATTCTTGCGGTGATTCCTCAAGAACCAACGCCCAGCCCCGGCTGGCAAGATAGGCGCTCAAATCTTCATCTTTGTAGTAACAGCGACCCGTCTAACTCTTGTCTCGATGTTTAGTTAACAAGTCGCACCGCACAAATCCCTGAATTTTGAAATCCAGGGCGAGAGCCGCTCCCGGTGCGCATCTGACCGGGGTATCACGGTCTGGCAGGATTCCTGCGTTGCGGGAATGTGTACGCCGTACAGGCGAATGCGTTTGTTGCTGATAGTCAGGGTGGCGTCATCTGCGATCAGGGCATAGCTGTTTACTTCTCGTGCGATTACCTCTATTACCGGCATCCATATCAGTAAAGCCAAAACACAGGTTTTTTGTTTCAACTGCATAAGTATTCCCGCCGACCACCTGTTTGTAAAAGTGCCACAGTTGGTGATTGGACAGTGCACCGAAAAGTCTGTTCCTCCATTACTCTGCTCGATCCAGTTATAAAGCATTTGCCAGCGTTTATTTTTGCCCCTATATTTTTCATATATTGGGGATAAGTGAATGGACATAAGCTTGGCGTCAATCGTAAGCACTCTGCTTGGTGGTCTCGGATTGTTCTTGGTCGGCATGTGGTTGATGACCGATGGTTTGAAGCTTGCCGCCGGTAAATCCTTGCGGCAAATACTCCATCGCTGGACCAATACTCGCAGCCGAGGCCTGGTAACCGGTTTTACTATTACCGCATTGGTGCAATCGTCTAGCGCGGTGACTGTGGCGATTATCGGGTTTGCAAACGCGGGGTTGCTGGCTCTGCCGCAAGCCGTGTGGGTAATTTTTGGAAGTAATGCGGGCACAACTGTGACCGGTTGGCTGGTGGCCCTGATTGGTTTTAAAGTCAATATAGAAGCCTTGGCCTTGCCGTTAATTGGCATTGGTATGCTGGTCAGATTAACTGGTAAAAAAAGCAGGCGTGCGGCGTTTGGTCAGGCATTGCTTGGTTTTGGCCTTTTCTTTCTCGGTATTGGTATTCTGAAAGAAGCTTTTGAATCGGTGGGTGCGGGGATACAACTACCCAGTGTGGCAGATGCCGGCTTTGCTTCCATTTTTCTGTACGTTTTACTTGGTGTGGCACTGACCACACTGATGCAGTCGTCAAGTGCGGCCATTGTCATTATTTTAAGTGCAGCGCAAGGTGGGGTTATTCCCCTCAGTGCGGCAGCGGCCACTGTGATTGGTGCCAACCTGGGTACTACCAGTACGGCGATATTATCGGTTTGGGGAGCTACATCCACGGCCAAACGTGTTGCCGCAAGCCATGTATTATTCAACCTGATTACCGCCGCTGTTGCGATCATTATCATTGTTCCGATGTTATCCATCACGCATTGGCTACTGACGGCACTTGATCTGTCCACTACCATCGCTACAACGCTGGCGGTATTTCATACTGTATTCAATGTTCTCGGCATTTTGTTGATGTGGCCACTGGCTGGTCGATTGATCAGATTTTTGTCGCGTCAGTTTGTTTCAGAAGACGAGGTAGCGGGTCGGCCCAAATATCTTGATAAAACGGCTTTGCAGGTGCCGGCATTGGCTTCTGTTGCGCTGGCACAGGAAATGAACCGTTTAAACCGGCACGCCATTGCCGTCGCGATGACCGCAATAAATGCAGCAGACAGTCATGATGGTAAAGTTATTGTCGATCAGAAAAACGTCGAGAAACTTGCTACAGCAATTGGTGGTTATGTCGCCGAATTAAGCCGAACGGATTTACCGGAAAATATTGCACAACGGTTTCCCGAAGTTATTTTACTGGTACAGCGATACGTGACAATTTCCGGTCTGGCTCACGAGGTAGTGTCTCTGCAAAAAGATATCGATATCGGGGATCAACAACTTTCTGACGCCGTGGCGAAACTCAAGAGCGATACCGTTTCCATTCTGAAACAGGCAACGGTTGAGGCGCCCGGTTTCAATCCGGAAGTTTTGTCTCCCCAATTGAAGGTTCTGGAAAGTGACTACGATCATTTGCGATCGGCTGTGCTCAAGGCAGGCGCTGTTGGCAGTTTGGGTATGGTGATGGTCGACCATCTGCTGCAAGAGGCGGTTATAGTAAAAAGAATTGCCAGGCAAACGGTGAAAGCGGTTGCACGTCATACCGTATTGATAGTCGGCCTGGGGTATGAGTTGCCCACAGCTGATGCAGTTCGTGATACGACCCGGCAAGCTGTTTGAACAACAAACACTTACTCAGAGTTTGTTCGGGTTATCCAGTGTTCGACCTGCTCTTCCAAAACTGTCAGCGGCAGTGACCCGCTGCCCAAAACGAGGTCGTGGTAAGCGCGAATATCAAATTTATCGCCCAGTTCGCGGCGTGCTTTTTCACGCAGTTCCAGAATTTTTAGTTTACCGATCATGTAAGATGTCGCCTGGCCTGGCAACACAATATAACGCTCTACCTGTTTGGTGATTTTACCGATTGTCTCCGGTGTATTTTCCTGCAACCAGGCGATGGTTTGTTCGCGCGTCCAGCGTTTGCTGTGCAGGCCCGTATCTGCTACCAGGCGACCGGCGCGCCACAGTTCCAGAGCCAGGCGGCCAAAGTCGGACCAGGGGTCCTGGTACAGGCCCAGCTCCTTTGGTACCTGTTCAGCGTAAAGTCCCCAGCCCTCGATATAGGCGGTATGACCACCGAGTTTGCGGAACATGGGCAGCCCTTGCAGTTCCTGGGCGATGGCGATTTGCATATGGTGTCCCGGTGCGCCTTCGTGGTAGGCGAGTGCCTCAATCTGATAGCCGGGCATATCTGCCATGCTATACAGATTGGCGTAGTAGATGCCGGGGCGCGAACCGTCCAGGGCAGGGCGATCGTAAAATGCGGTACCTGCGGTTTTTTCCCGATAAGGTTCTACCGCTTTAACAATCAGATCTGCTTTTGGCAGGATGCCAAACAGTTCTGGCAAACGGGTTTTTATTTGAGCAATAACTGCTTTGTTTTTTGCCAGATATTCAGCGCGGCCTACCTCGGTATCGGGATAGGTAAACCGGGGATCGGTACGGAAAAATTCAAAAAATGCTTGCAGATCTCCTTCAAAACCCACTTTTTTTCGAATCGCGTTCATTTCGCTGTGAATGCGCTTGACCTGGTCAAGTCCCAACTGGTGGATCTCATTTGCACTGAGGTCGGTGGTGGTATGATGCTGCAGTGCATACGCGTAATAATTATCTCCATCGGGAAACTTCCACACACCGGCGCGATTGTCTGCGCTCTTTTGCAGGGCAGTCATAAAAGCAATCAACTTCGAATAGGCGTTAAACGTTACATTTTCAAGTGTTGTTGTGGCCTCGTTTAGTAACTTGTCTTTGGCGGTACTACTAATATCAAGGGCATTAACCTTTTTGCCAAAGTCTGCCAGCAAGGGGCTGTCGGGCCCTTGGTCAAACGGTGCGCCGGTAATGATATTCCGGCTGGCGTCAACAACCTGCTCCAATACAAAACGCGGCGGCATGATGTGCATGGCAGCGCGTGCCCGCAGCTGTTGCACAACCTGGTCAAACAAGGTCTGGATGCGACCCAAACGAGAGATATACGCCTTTGCATCCTCTACGGAGCTGATTTGGTGCTGGTTGATCAGAACGTCGGGCACGGTAGTATGCCATCCGTACATCTGATTGAGCGGGTAGTTGTGCAACCGCCATTTGAATGCGGCAATCTCATCCCTGAGTTGCTGTTTAAAGAGGCGCAGGCTGAGTTGTGTTTGATTATCCAGCGTTGCGGCGTCCAGTTGGTTCAGATGCTCCAGCTGTTGTATCAGCAAACCGTTCTTTTTATTGGCGGCATCTTTCGACAGATCATCCCACAAACCATACTGTTCCTTAATGCCAAGCTGTGTCAGTTGCACAGGGCTGAGCCGGACCTGTTCCATATACAGCTTGTCAAATAATGCAGTTGCGGCCTGAGAGGGCGTTAATTCCGGTGCATCGGTTTCGGATTTTCCGCAGCTGGCCAACAATGTGACAACGGTAATCAATGCGGCGACTGGGAACAGCGGTTTCATGGAGTACCCCTGGGGTGTGGTCAGTGAGGGCGACAAGGATACACATTTATAAGGTGAGGTGGAAAGGAGTCGGAAGTCGGAAGTGACAGACTCGTGCCATTGCTGCGCTCGGCCTGGTAGTTGCAAGGTTCAATTTTTCCAACGTCCAACGTCCAACGTCCAACGTCCAACTTCCAACTTCCAACTCAATTCATCAACCGAAACGACAGATCAATCGCTCGGCAATGCTTGGTCAGCGCACCGCTGGATACAAAATCAACACCTGCTGCAGCAGCTTCTGCCAGTTCCTTCTGAGTAATATTGCCTGAAATCTCCAGCTTGACTTGCCCTTTTGCCACCTGCACCGCCTCTGCGGTCATGTCTTGACTAAAATTGTCAAGCATAACGATATCGGCGCCAGCGGCGACGGACTCTCGCAATTCATCCAGGTTTTCCACTTCAACCTCTACCGGCTTGCCGGGCGCAACACGGCGAGCCTTGTCGATTGCTGCAGTAATACCGCCACAGGCAGCTATATGGTTCTCTTTGATCAGGAAAGCGTCGTACAGCCCCATACGATGGTTATCACAGCCGCCGATCTTGACCGCATACTTCTGGGCAAGCCGCAAACCCGGGATGGTTTTACGGGTGTCGAGCACCTTTACCCCACTATTGCCAACCAGGTTGGCAAATTCACGGGCAGTGGTTGCCACACCGGACAGTGTTTGCAAAAAATTGAGCGCCACTCGCTCGCCGGTCAACAGGCTGCGTGCCTTGCCTTGCAAGGTGTACAAGGTTTGACCGGCTTCGACCTGCTGCCCGTCTGTCGCGACCCAGTCTATTGCCACATCGGGGTCGAGCTGGCGATACACCTCGGCAACCCAGGCCTGGCCGCACAGGACAGCGGATTCACGTGTCACCACCACGGCCTTTGCCACCTTGTCGGCAGGCACCAGCTGCGCTGTGATATCACCCTCGCCAATATCTTCGGCCAGTGCGCGTTGAACGCTGATTTCGATGTCCCGTTGCAGAGTTCTGTCCAGTAGAGTGCTGTCCAGTGACATAGTGGCTCCTGAGTAATGCCGATTACAAAAGTCTGGTACTTGATGATGGCCCGGGATTATACCAGTCGGCACCGGGCAGTTGGGACAGGGTGATGTAACTCTCCTGGTTTGTGGACCTGGGTTTGGGCCGGGTGTGAGAGGAATCGCAAAACTGACAATTGGCCTGATTTACAGGTAACAAATTCTGTCAGATGCATATATGTTGTGTTCAAGGGTAAAAGCTTGAAGAGCGCGGGTTCTGGAGGAATTGAACTGCTCTGTCAGGAACAAAATCTGTCAGTTAGCACTGTTGGTGAGCAAAGTGAATAATCATTTGTATGTTGTCGACCCCAAAACTGCTGGTAAGGACCAGGGAAGGTTGCCATCGTCAGTACAGATGCTGCGTGATCGCACAGAGGAGTTTATGGCGGCTCGTCTGAATACGGTTTTTGACCATGTGGACGATGCTTTTTTTGATTTTGCAGACAACACAGCGGGCGATCAAAGTCAGGACGGTTACTTCAATGCGATGCGCCTGATTCGCATGAAGCGCAAGTCTGTTGAAGCTGAGTTTCTGGGTATTGTCAGGGATTCCTTTTGTGATGACAGCCTGTTTGAATCTGGCGACAAGCCGAAACATTCGGTTCATCAGGAAGATGACAGCAACGACCTGAAACTGCTGGACAATGATGAACTCGAAGAGTCGATCGCTTTTGAGGGTATGGTTTCAAGGGCTGATGAATACTGCAAAAAGCCCTTGCAAAATCTGTCTGCACGCCTGGTAACACAGTATTCGGGCAATGTCACAGCAGCAAACAACCCGATTGGCCCCGGTGTCATGTGCAAGGCTTTTCGCCATGCCACGGAAGCACTCGACATAGGTATTCGCGCCAAACTGGTGCTGCTCAAGCTGTTTGAACGCCATGCCCTGTCAGTACTGGGAGATTTTCTGCACGAGAGCAATCAGTTTCTGGAGAAACTGGGGATTGTTCCCGCCAAAAAGGCGGGTGCAGCGACACGTCGCCAGTCGCCTGTCAAAAAAACGGTTAAAAAGTCGTCAGAAGCAGAGCTTTCATTTGATATCGACATTAATGACTTTCAACAGTATCACGATAAGAACTACCAGCCAGGATATACGGGCAGCCACTGGGGACAAGGAAAACTGGTGGCACAATTGTGCTCAATTCTGTCTCAGGATCAGTTTGATCTGCCCGAAGACGGGGTCAGTTACGTTGCCCCGGATGATGTGTTAAAGGCTCTGGGGGCAATACAGCTGCAGTCACTGAACAATGACAGTGGTAGTAGCGATTGGCTCACGACGGCAATAAAACAACACCTTTCTTCACAGGGTGGACCAGCCGAAATTGGGTTGCCGGAACGAAGTGTGTTTACGTTGGTAAACTCTATGTTCAGGCATGCGCGTAATGACCGGAAATTTTCACCGATACTGGCCTCGGAAATGCGCGATCTGGAACTGGCTATTGCGAAAATTGCCCTGAAGGATCCCTGCTTTTTTGATCGGGAGAACCACCCGGTACGCAAGTTGTTGAATGAACTGGAGCAAGTGTCTATTGGTTACAGCAGCAAGGAGCCGCCCGCCAATGACCCGGTTTACGAAAAAATCCAGGAGCTGGTTGAGCAACTGAAAAGTGTCAATGTAGACGATAAAGAGCTATCCCGGTTACTCACAGATTTTACTGCTTTTGTTGAGAAGGATCGCCGTCGTTTTAATGCAGTGGAGTCTCGATTGCTGGAAGAAGTGGACGGTCGCGAACGTCTCAACAATTCCCATACGGCGGTAAAAATTCAACTGGAAAAACTTTTATCCGGACGTGAGTTTCCCCGCATAGTGCTGTCGTTTGTTGAGCAGGGCTGGTCAAAAGTTTTGTTCCTGACCCATTTGCGCGAAGGCAAACTGTGCAGCGCATGGACGGACAGCTTGAAAATGTTGAACGATATCGTTGATATCTGGGTTCAGAAAGGCAAAAAGTCTGCGGCAGAGCATGTGAATAAACTGTTTGAAAACATTCGCCTGGAACTGGAAAAAAC
>JBNKFQ010000002.1:0-1706 GCA_050289385.1 Porticoccaceae bacterium
TTCCATGCTGAGTGTGTTTGTGGAAGAGGCCCGCCAGAACAATATCTTTGTTGAGACCAATTCATTGAAGTATCTTATGATTGCCGGTGAGGCTTTTCCGAAATCACTGGTGAACGAATGCGTAGATACTTTTTATCGAGCGCAGATTGAAAATATTTACGGGCCAACGGAGTCGTCTATCTACAGCGCTTGGTTTTCCTGTTCCAACCATAAAATTGCCAGTACCAATACTCCTATCGGAAAACCGGTTGCCAATACAGCACTGTATATCGTCGATGAGCAATTGAATCCAGTGCCTATTGGCGTTATGGGAGAGCTGTGTATAGCGGGAAGTGGGCTGGCACGAGGTTATTTAAATAGACCCGAGTTAACAGCTGAAAAATTTATCGATAACCCATTTTTTGCTGGGACCAAGTTCTATAAAACGGGAGATCTGGTCAGATGGTTAAAAAATGGAGATATCGAATATATCGGGCGTACCGATAATCAAGTAAAAGTTCGTGGTTTTCGGATAGAATTGGGAGAAATTGAAAGTGTACTAACCCAGCAATTGGGAGTTCGAGAAGCGGTGGTCTTGGTTAGCACTATCAGTGAAAGTTCCGGGAGTAGATCGCTTGTGGCTTATGTGGTTTATGAAGAATCATTTAATAATGATAAAGCATTACTTCGTAGTGCGCTTCAAGATCAATTGCCCGGTTATATGATTCCGAGCTTTTTTATATTTTTAGATGAACTACCATTAACGCCCAATGGTAAAGTCGACCGCAAGGCCTTGCCATTACCCGATCAGGATGCGTTACAAACACAGGAGTATGTCGCGCCGCGCGCCGAGGTGGAAAAAGTGCTGGTAGAGATCTGGGCGGATATTCTTGCATTGCCGCAGGAGAAAGTGGGGATTCACGATAACTTTTTTGATCTGGGCGGACATTCCCTATTGGCCACACGAGTGGTGAGCCAGGTTAGAAAGACGTTTAATGTCGAACTTCAGATCCGGGATCTGTTTACCGCTAATACCATACAAAGCCTGGCTGTCAGGGTGGAAGTCCTGGTGCACGACAGCCCCTTGAGTGACGAGCAGGCCTTTCCGTTAACGCCATTAACTTCCCGAGATGGGTTGTCTCTGTCCTTTGCCCAACAACGATTGTGGTTTTTAAATCAGTTCGAAGGGGGAGAGGATATTCAATACAATATTCCCTGGGCGTTGCGATTATCAGGGTCCTTGGATGTGGTGGCCTTGGAGCAGGCCTTTACGACGATTGTTCAACGCCACGAGAGCCTGTGCACGCAGTTTCAAGCGGTGGATGATCAGGCCGTTCAGGTGATTGCAGAGACGCCGGTTGTGGTACTTCCCATTATCGCTATTTCGGAAACGGCGTTGTCGGCTCACTTGGTGGATAATGCCCGGTATGTGTTTAATCTTACCACTGGTCCCTTGTTGATTCAGAGGTTGTTACGCCTATCTAAAGACGAGCATGTGTTGCTGTTGAATATGCACCATATTATTGCCGATGGCTGGTCTATCGGAGTGTTTAACGAAGAACTGGCAACGCTCTATAAGGCGTATCATCAAGGCCAAGCCTCGCCACTGCCGCCCTTGCCGATTCAATACGCTGATTTTGCTCACTGGCAGCGCCAATGGTTGCAAGGTGCGGTGTTGGAAAACCAGATCGATTACTGGAAAACGCGGCTGAGTGGAGCGCCGGCAC
>JBNKFQ010000003.1:0-43272 GCA_050289385.1 Porticoccaceae bacterium
GTTCGATGTTCGATGTTCGATGTTCGATGTTCGATGTTCGATGTTCGATGTTCGATGTTCGATGTTCGATGTTCGATGTTCGATGTTCGATGTTCGATGTTCGATGTTCGATGAGCAAGTCTATCGACTTGCCGGGGCTACGCCCCGTTTGCCTGAGACCCTGGCGTGTCCTCTAAACGCCGAGCGCAGCAATGGCCCGAGTCTTTTTCGTCCAACATCCAACATCGAACATCTAACATCTAACAAGCTCAGCCACATACTTCTGCACGTCACCAACATCATTCGGCTTAACCACATACCGTTCCTGCCGCTCAAACAGGTCAGCCATATGATGCGGCAACGCCGGATCTTGCGGGTACCCGGCCTTGCGCACGGCTTCCGGAAATTTGGCGGGATGGGCAGTCGCCAGACAAATCATTGGCGTTGTGCTGTTACGGCGCACTTGTCGTGCCGCTTCCACGCCAGTTGCTGTATGGGGGTCCAGAAGGTAATCGCTGCTTTCGTACACATCGGCGATAACCTTGACCATAAGCTCGTCGTCGCAACGAAAGCTGGAAAACAGTTCACGTGCCGTTTCAAGAGCACCGGTTTCGAGTTCAACACCGCCCTCGTTAAACGCTTTTAACAGGTTCGCAACGGCCTCACCATCGCGCTGGTACAAGTCAAACAGCAGACGCTCGAAATTGCTGGAAATCATAATATCCATACTGGGCGACAAGCTGTGAATCAACGGCTTTTTACTAAAGTCATTATTGCTGATGCAACGATGCAAAATATCGTTGGCGTTGGTGGCAATTACCAGTTGTTCAATTGGCAGACCCATTTTCTGCGCAATATAACCGGCAAAAATATCACCGAAATTACCCGTGGGCACACTAAACGAAATCGCCCGTTCCGGCCCGCCCAATGACAGCGAGGCGTGAAAATAATAAACCACCTGCGCCATAATGCGCGCCCAGTTAATGGAATTAACAGCGGCCAGGCGGCGCCCCTCCGGCAAAAATGACTGGTCGGCAAAACTGGCTTTCACCATGTTTTGACAGTCATCAAAATTGCCTTCCAGGGCAATATTGTGAACGTTTTTGTCAAGCACCGTTGTCATTTGACGGCGCTGTACCTCCGACACCCGGTTGTGCGGGTGCAGAATAAAAATGTCGATGTTTTCGCAGCGACGACAACCTTCAATGGCAGCGGATCCGGTATCGCCGGACGTGGCACCCATCACCACTACTTTTTCGCCGCGTTTTTGCAGCAGGTAGTCAAACAGGTTGCCAAGAAATTGCAGGGCAAAGTCTTTAAACGCCAGGGTTGGCCCGTGAAACAACTCCATCACCCACAGATTGCTTTCCAGCTGGGTAAGCGGCGCTACGGCGGTGTGCCTGAAATTCGCATAGGCATCGTTGATAATGCGTTTTAAATCTGTATCGGGAATTTCGCCATCGACAAATGGCTGTATCACATGGAATGCCAGCTCGTTATAGGGCAGGCCTTTCCATGAGGCGATCTGCTCGTGACCAAAACTGGGGATCGCTTCCGGTACAAACAGGCCGCCGTCGGGAGCCAGGCCCGTTAATACCACATCCTCAAAACTGGCTACAGAGGATTGAGCGGATTTACTGCGGCGAGTACTGATATATTTCACTGTAACCTCAATTTAAAATTCGATGTTTCCAATTCCCGGTTCCCTCTTCTCACTTCCAACTTCTAACCTCTCACTTCCAACTTCCAACTGCTTTCACTGCAAATTTTCCACCCGAATATGGGCAACCTTGCCGTCAGTTTCGTCCAACGCTTCAATGCGCTCTATCGCCTGGAACGCCAGTTTTTCTGAAACCCGGTCGGTAAGCAATACTACGGGCACAACTTTCTGGCCTGCAACCGGTTCTTTCTGAATAATGGCTTCAATATCAATGCCAAGGTCACCCATTATACCGGTGATATGTGACAAGGCACCGGGCTTGTCCAGTACCGACATTCTCATATAGTGGCCAGTAGTGACATCTTCCATTGGCAATACGGTAATTTCCTTAAGGGTTTCGCTCATCTGCCCCAGGGGTGGAACATGAATTGCACGTGCGATATCTACAATATCAGCAATAACGGCGGATGCAGTGGCAGCAGCACCGGCGCCGGCACCACAATACAAGGTTGGACCTACTGCATTACCCTTTATTAACACGGCATTTAATACGCCGTCGACATTGGCCAGGAGCTGCTGTTCGGGAATCAGGGTGGGGTGCACACGCAATTCGACGCTGTCGCCATTGCGTCGCGCAATTCCCAGGTGCTTTATCTGGTAACCGAGCTGACGGGCAAAGAGCACATCACTGGTTTCTATTTTGCTGATACCTTCGGTATAGGCGTGCTCATATTGCAGCGGCATGCCAAAGGCCAGGGAAGCAAGGATAGTCAGTTTATGGGCCGCGTCGATACCTTCTACGTCAAACGTGGGGTCTGCCTCGGCGTAACCCAACGCCTGTGCTTCCAGAAGAACGTCGGCAAATGCTCTGCCCTTGTCGCGCATTTCGGTGAGAATAAAGTTGCCGGTGCCGTTGATTATACCAGCCAGCCACTCGATGCGATTGGCAGTCAAACCCTCGCGCATCGCCTTGATAACCGGTACACCTGCTGCGACGGCGGCCTCATAAGCAACGCTTACCCCCTGTTGCTCTGCTGCATGGAAAATTTCGTTGCCGTGCTCGGCAATCAGTGCCTTGTTGGCGGTAACGACGTGCTTGCCATTGGCGATAGCCCGTAACACAAGCTCACGCGCTACGGTGGTGCCGCCAATCAGCTCAACCAGTACGTCAATATCGGGGTTGTCTGCAACTTCAAAAATATCGCGGGTAATATTGAAACCGGTAAGGTCGCAGTCGGGATTATCTCGCCGCGCACCTATCTGGGTAATTTCGATGCTGACACCAGCGCGAGCATTTATTTCATCAAGATTAAGTCGAAGGGTGTTAAAAGTACCTGAGCCAACCGTTCCCAGCCCACAAATACCTGTTTTCAGCGATTTCAAAAGGCCTCCCGATTAGGCGATCAAAAAGGAGGGTGACCATAACGGGCGGGGCCGCCCGATGTCAATCAGAACAGGCGACTCGCACCGTTTCCGAGCAGTGTTGAGGTGTTGGAAGCTGGGTGTTCGACGTTCGACGTTCGACGTTCGATGTTCGATGTTCGATGAAAACCCTGGATGCAAGTGTGGCGGCTTGTTTTGACTTTCCGTCGAACATCAAACATCGAACGTCGAACATCCATGCGCCAAGCATGCGACGTGCGACTACAGACGTGCGACCCTAAATACCCAAAATCTCTTTTAACTCACCCGCCCGACGATAACCGGATACCAGTGTACCGTCTGCCAGAACAATCGCCGGGGTTGCATTGATTCCCATTTGGTGCACCAGTTTCATATGTTCCTTGATGGCAGTGGTTTCGCAGGTCTTTGGTTCGACGTCTTCGCCAGCTTTCATCCTGGTAAGCGTTTTCTGAGGATTATCTGAACACCAGACCGTTTCAAGCTTCCTGGATGATTCGGTTCCCAGACCGGCACGCGGGAAGCCGAGATAGCGCACCTCTACGCCCATCTTGTTTAACGCAGGTACTTCTCCGTGCAGGCGACGGCAAAAGCCACAATCAATGTCGGTGAACACGTACATAATCGCTTTTGCATCACCCTCGGGTTTGAAAATCACCATATCGTCAACTTTGGCGTGCCTGATCAAATCGCGACGCATGGGGGCGAGCATTTTTTCCTTCCAGCTTACCAGGTGGCCGGCTTTGACTTCGAACAAGTCACCTTCCATAAGAAACTTGCCATCGGCAGACACATACAAAGATGGCCCGCCAACAATCTGCACGTAATACATTCCCGGCATTGGTGTTTCACGAAAATTGGTGTATTCGAGATCAGAGCGCCATTGCTTCAGACCGTTAACGATTTTGTTGCGGGTTGCTTCATCGACATCGGCTACTACAGCACTGGAAAACAGGGTCGATGACAGGGCAATAACAAACAGGGCAACAAACAGACGATACAGGCAGGGCATTACGTTCTCCAGTTCGGGGATTGATCGATTAGAGTGTGCTTCATACCACAGGTTCCCGCAGTTGTGTAGGGGCGATCTGACGGTCATACCTGTAAACAGGACCAGTTTACCCCCGCGGATGGTGTTTGGTATGTAACTCCTTCATGCGGGCATTGGCAATATGAGTGTATATCTGGGTGGTCGAAAGGTCGCTGTGACCCAGTAACAATTGCACAACGCGCAAATCAGCGCCGCGATTGAGCAAGTGGGTGGCAAAGGCGTGACGCAAAGTGTGGGGCGACAGCGGTTTGTCAATACCAGCCACCATCGCACATTGCCTGAGCCGGTGCCAGAACGTTTGACGAGTCATCAATTGACCGCGCCGGCTCGGGAACACTACGTCGCTCTGTATACCGCGGAGCAATTCGGCGCGAGCATCATGGATATAGCGTTGTAACCAGCTCTGCGCTTCGTCGCCCAGCGGTACCAGACGCTCCTTGCTGCCTTTGCCAAACACTCGCACCACACCCTGCCTCAGGTTGACCTGGGGCAACAACAACCCCACCAGTTCCGACACGCGCAACCCCGAAGCATACAAAACTTCCAGCATGGTTCGATCACGCATTCCAATGGCGGTACCAACATCGGGCGCTGCCAGTAATTTTTCGACATCGTGCTCGGTCAGGCTTTTGGGTAAGGGCCGACCCAGTTTGGGGTTTTCTATCAGCGTTGTGGGATCTTCCTTTATGCAGTTTTCTCGCAGCAGATACCGGTAAAATCCTCGCAAACAAGACAACATCCGGGCACTGGATCGGGCAGACCTGCCCTCCCGTTGCCGGTGCGCCAGATACTCCTGCAGGTGGACGGAAGACACCCCGATCAGGCTGGAGCTTTTTTCTTCCAGCCATTTGTTAAAGGTCATCAGGTCCCGACGATAAGCAGAAAGGCTGTTATCGCTCAGGCCCTTTTCCATCCAGGCACTGTCCAGGTAGCGTTCTATCAATTGCTGGTTACTCATACCGTTCGCTGCTTGGTCACACGAATTGCAGGCCACAGTTTTCACAGCATATCACTTGTCTCTCTTCAGGGAGCCTGATGGTGAAACCATAACTCAGGCAGTTTTTTCTGCCGTGGCCACAGTTCATCCAAAGTATCGTCATTGTAGAGGCGACCGTTTTTCATTACCCGGTGAATATCCAGGGTATTTTTCAAATCACGTCTCGGGTCCTTGTTCATAATAACCAGGTCCGCAAATTTACCGGCCTCGATGGAACCCACCTCCTGCTCGTGCCCAATCATATGAGCGCCATCAATGGTTGCAGCTTGCAGCACTTCCATTGGTTTGGCATTACCGGAACCCAGCGCCCACATTTCCCAGTGGTAACCAAGCCCCTGAAACTGACCGTGACTGCCAATACCCACCTTGCCTCCGGCGCGTTGAATCTTGATTGCGCTGTCTGCAATGCGCGAGAAAGCGTACTCCTCGTCGCGGAACCAGGGTCGACGCTTGGTGGATACATCAATAATGTCGTGCGGAATAAACCGGTTTACCTTTTGATCATCGTGCGGATTCATATGGGTGTAAAACCAGTTTTCACCCCAGGGCCCGCCATAAGTCACCAAAAGCGTGGGCGTATAGGCAATGCCGGTTTGCGCCGCCAGTTGTACAACGTCCCGGTAAAGCGGGATGATTGGCAAATTGTGTTCGTTACCGGCAAAACCGTCGAGCATATGGGTCAGATCCAGTTTCAGATCAAGACCACCTTCAGTCGTAGGCATAATGCCGACTTCTTTGGCCGCTTCGATCAGGTACTGCCGCTGGCTGCGGTTACCCGTGTTGTAGGCTTTGATATTTTTAGTGCGGTAGTGCTTGCGGTAGCGGATGAGCACATCAATCGCATCCTGTTTCGACTGTATATCGGTTTCGGCAAACACACCGTGCCCGGTAGACCACGCGCGCTGCCCGATCATACGCCCTGTATCCACCATATCCTGGTAGTTAAAAATATCCGGCGTCATGGTCTGTACATCCAGACCGCTGGTTACGCCATAAGCGACGTTGGCAAGAAACGGCCAGAATGGTGCTTCAATAACATCCGCGCGATTGGCATTACGCCAGTGACCATGGGTATCGACAAATCCGGGGGTGATGAATTTACCGGAAACATCTTCCACTTTGGCACCCGCTGGCACCGGTACGTTGCCGCGAGCCCCCACCGCCAGGAATTTGCCATCTTTCACCACCACATCGGCGTTTTCGATAACACCCTGCTCACCCATAGTCAGCACCGTGGCACCTCGCAACACCATTACCCCCTGAGGGTTGTCACGGGGCACCTCAATGCGTGCTACATGAGTTTTGTACGCTCTGGCACTATTTGCCCCGGAGTCCTCCGCTTGCCAGTCCACATCGGCGAAACGTTGTGTGTATAGCGTACTACCCACCGACCACAACATGGTTTGACCATCACGGGACCACTCAAAATAATTGACGCCAGTATCAGACAGGGTTTTAACCGGTACGGTGGGTGTCGCCAGATTAACTGTTTGCATTTCCCTACCAACCTGAGGCATGGCCAGCAGATGCAGTTGCTGTTGGGAACGGGCCAGTGCCCAGCGTCCATTGGGGCTGATACGGATATCAATGGATGGCACAGGATCGGGGAAGTAGCTCACACCTTTTCCGGTAAAACGCAGGTGGTCGCGGCGGTCACTGCCATCCAGACGGACTGACACCAGTTTGTGATCCCCGGGGCTGCCGCCCATCGGAAACGCCGTCATTCGATAGTAGAGATAAACCCTGTTCGGGTCATCGCTGAAGTGAATACCATGCATGCCGGTGCCAGACATAATTACCCGTGCGTCTCCGCCACCAGCCGGCAATGCAATCAAATCCTTGTCGGCATCTATCGCGTCGTAATTAAATTGCTGGCTGGATTCGCGCAGCACAATAATCTCGCTACCATCGGGAGTAAATTCTGGTTCGGTGTAGTATGCCGGATACCGGGAAACTCGCTCCGGGCGAGAGCGGCCGCTCACTTTTATCTTCCAGACATGACCACCATTGTCTGCGGTCCAGCTGATATATGTCAGGTAACGGCCGTCAGGTGACCAACCGGGGTGAAAGACATGTTCACCGGCTCGGCTGATTTTTTGTGGTTTTGCACCCTCCTCCAGGGCCATCGTATAGAGCTCTCCCAACGCGGAAAACGCCACGCTGCGACCATCGGGAGACAGAGCGGGCTTCTGGATCATGCGCACCACGACCGGGCCTTCCGGGTCTTTTTCCTGATTTACAAGGTTGGGGCCAACATCCAGCTTCACATCGGCAGAGAAGGGAATTGATGTACGCGAACCCGAAGCGATGTCAATGCGTTCGATCTTGCCGCCACTGGTAGCAATAACCGCTTTGCCATCGGCAGTGAAGCTGTAGCCCGGCAGCAGACCGGCCGTACCACGTGATTCCTGGTCATCCCGGGTCACGGGATATGCCAGCCAGCGGTCTTCACCCGTGGTCAAATTGCGAATCCGCAATCCGGTTTCGGTTTCGTGGCGGGTGGCATATACCAGCGAGTTGCCATCGGGCGAAATTGCCGGTCGCACCGCACCACCGTAGGCAGAAACGATGGTATCGACAGTGCCTTCCTGTAAATCGCGACGCACAATTTTCCAGGGAAAACCGGTCATGTTATATTCAAAAACACCGGTCTTGCTGGAATAGTAAAGATAACGTCCGTCCGGAGAGAGCACTGGTCCCTGGGCATTGGGCGACTTGTCCCAGGGCGTGTCCGCACCCTGTGGCGCGGCATTGGTCAACTGAAGGCCCTTGCCCCCCAGTTTGTGGTAAGCCCAGATCTCGTTGGAGCCAAGGCCATAGGGAACCTGGGCAACATAAATATACTCACCGTCCGGTGACCATGTCGGGTCGGTCATTGAGCTGTCAGCGGTCAGGCTTGAGATTTTTTTGGCGTTGCTGCCGTCGGCGTCTGCGATGTACAAATTTTCGGAACCGTCCTCATCGGACAAATAAGCTATTTTTGAGCCATCGGGCGAATACACCGGCTGCGACTGAAATGCCATGCCGGTAATCAGTGCACTTGCCTTGCCACCGCTCGCCGGCAAGGTATAGATATCGCCCAGTAAATCAAACACGAGGGTACGGCCGTCGGGGGAAATATCCAGCGACATCCAGGTCGCTTCATCGGTTTCAAATACCACCGTACGCTCCGGTTTCAAATGCAGCCCGCGTGAGCCATTATTTCCCGTACTGCCTGCCGAAGCCATCTGTGGCGGATGAAGAACCGATGGCAAATGGCTTTGCACCGCGGACAAAATCGAGGTATCTGGCAACTCGGCGGTTGCTGCAGCAGAAGCCACTACAAGCGGCACCAACAGAGACCGGGTAGAAAATGTAACCGTCATGAAATTCCTCCAAACTTCCTGAAAAGTGTTGTGCAGATACCCGCGCCATTAAAGAAGCTCTGAATACGACGGAAGCAGAACCTCAAAAAGATTAACGGGAATTGGCCAGCGTTTGTTGTCTTTTTATCGTTGCGTTATGCCACAACATTTTGTCACAACAAAAACTGTTTGTTGTATATCCAGCCTGTCTGGTGTGGTACAGACAGTTACCTTTATGGACCTGATATCGAGAATCAACGGTGGCAATGAGGTAGTGGTGGGCAATCCTACCCTGGTTACCGCATTTTGAAAACCTCTGTTGCCACCCGCAATCGGCTGGCGTTTGGAGGCCGGAACAGTTTACTCAAAAAATCGTTGTATCACGGGCCGAAAGCGATCCATATCCACCAAAAACGAGTCGTGCCCCTGAATGGAATTCAGTTCGACATACTCCACCTGCCCAACCGATGCATTGAGTCCGTTGGCCATTTCCTGTTGCTGTTCCACCGGAAACAGAATATCTGTGGTAACGCCTACAATCAGCGCACGATTCGCCTTGACCCTGGCCAGCCCGGCAGCCACCGAGCCGCCATATTCCGCCACGTCAAACAGATCCATCGCCCGTGACAAATACAAATAGCAATTGGGATCAAACTGGCCGGTGAACTTGAGCGCGTGTGCCTCCAGGTAACTCTCTACCTCAAAGTCAATACCGAAGGGGTCGCCGGTATCGCGTTCTGCCGCGATACGTTCACGACCAAAGCGTTGCTGCCATTCGGCGGCCGAACGGTAGGTAATCATGCCCACCTTGCGCGCCAGCCGCATACCGGCAATGGGACCCTTGCCCAGGGGGTAATTACCACCAGTCCAGTCAGGGTCCTTGCGAATCATCTCGCGCTGCAATGAACGCAGGGCAATAGTGAAAGGGGTTGAACGGGCTGCTGAAGAAATAGCGACAATATCGCGGCTGACACCCGGGTAGAGCATGGCAAACGCCACTGCGATCATGCCCCCCATGGACGAACCAACCACTGCGGCCAAACTGTCAATTTCGAGGCTGCTGATCACACCGTGCGCTGCCGCAGCGATATCTTCCAGAGACAGAACAGGAAAGGTCAAGCGGTACGGTTCACCGGTTTCGGGGTTTTCCGAGGCTGGGCCAGTTGAGCCATAGCAGCCACCCAGCGAATTGATGCAAACAACAAAATAACGGTTTGTATCAATTGGGCGTGACGGCCCTACCATCTCTTCCCACCATCCTGGTGAGGGGTCTTGTGGTGACGACGTGACATGAGCGGACGGTGACAAACCGGTAAAAATCAGCACGACATTGTCACGCCCGGCATTGAGCTTGCCCCAGGTTTCATAGGCAATGGTGGGTCGCTGAAGAACTCCACCACGTCGCATGGCAAATTCACCGGGAAACTGAAAATACTTTCTGGCAGCCTTCATTGGTTGGTTGACTCACACTGTTGCTTTGCCCGGGAATTTTAGGCAGGAATATGGCGCTTGTCTCGACCGGGTTGGTTATAACACCATATGATTTGAGAATAGTGAACTGGTAGCAACCGCAAGACTCACCGGCGCCCCGACTCCGGAGCTTCATTTGCCTGTTCCTTATCCAGCAATTCACCCACCGTCACCGAGAGCGCCTCGCCAGCGTTCGCGTTCAGCTCCCCAAGGGTGCTGTTCAAGCTGGCAAACCAGGGGTAACAACCCAGCGACGTGGCGGCCTTCTCACCAGGCTGTGCGGCGTAGTTTTCACCAAAAATCTTCACCAATCGCCACAATGACATTTTGTGTAAATCGCGGTTCAACACATATCGACCATTTGCTGTGGTCACCAGAATGCGCTTTTTCAGGAACAAGTCGCGCAATTCCTGCCAGTGTTTTTGCTCCATGCCAACCGCCGCCATCTGCTGATCCGAAAGTGTTTGCCCATGCTGCTGACGTTTATGGGCTTCGGCAAATACCACCAGCGCTCCCATCAGGTTGGAGTAACTGTAACCGTGCACAGCCGTTCTAAAAGTCTCCAGTGCGCGCACCAATTCT
Source organism: Porticoccaceae bacterium (assembly GCA_050289385.1). Taxonomy (GTDB): domain Bacteria; phylum Pseudomonadota; class Gammaproteobacteria; order Pseudomonadales; family Porticoccaceae; genus JBNKFQ01. The sequence goes on from JBNKFQ010000003.1 coordinate 10,485, forward strand.
GCCCCGGCCAGCAACAAGGTCCATACCATATAAATCCATAACAAAAACAGAGGCACCAAAGCAAACGCGCCATATACAGTTTGGTAACTGGATTTTTCCACCAGCAAACCAAAACCGATTTTGAGCAACTCGAAAAATACGGTAGTAAACAGGCCGCCAACCACGGCGTAACGCACCTGCACCCGACAATTGGGCACTGCAACAAATAGCAAGGTAGCGGCCAGCCAGTTAAACAACAGCGGTAGCACCGCCAGTATCACGGCCATCACCCCGAGCTTGTCCAGTTCGTCTACCAACCATTGATAGGAAAACAGATAGGCATTCATGGACAGACCAAGTCCTACCAACAGTGGCCCAAGACTCAGTACCGCCCAGTACAATAAAAAGCTGGACAATCCCTTGCGCCCACCGGCTGTGCCCCAGATTTTGTTAAAGGTGTGCTCGATATTAGTGAGCATCATATAAGACGTGACAATCAGAATAATGGCACCAATCGCGCTGAGTTTCCGGGCCTGGGTGGAAAACTGCTTCAGGTATTGCTGAATTTCCGTGCCGCTTTCCGGCAAAAAATTTTTGAAAATCAGATCTTGCACATCAGTACCAAGATCCTGGAACGCCGGCACCATGGAAAATGTCGCATACATTAGCGTCAGCAAAGGCACCAGGGCAAACAGGGTAATATAAGTCAGGGCCGCTGCGCTTTCGCGGCAACCGTCCTGGATAAAACGCTCCGCCAGGTACTTGAGAAACTGCCAGATCGTCGTTAACAACTCTTTCAATTACCCACGCCCCTGTCTCATGACCGCCATTACCTGGCAGGCCCTGGCAAATACTTCAGTAAAAAACACCATTTCTGCGCCCATAACATTTTTCAACAACCTGCTATAGAATGTCGCCTTGTTCACTTCAACCTAAGGCCCATTCTAGCGCAATGACCACAATCTACCACAATCCACGCTGTTCCAAGTCCCGCCAGACATTACAACTACTGGCGGACAAAGGCATTGATCCCAACATTGTTCTCTACCTGGAAGACACCCCGGATGCTGCCAAGCTCAAAACTTTGTTGAACAAGCTGGGGATTGGCGCCAGAGAATTGCTACGCAGTGGTGAAGACGCCTACAAGGAAAACAATTTGTCAGACCCGTCCCTCACTGACGATCAACTGATTGCAGCCATGATCAAATTTCCAAAACTGATCCAGCGACCGATTGTGGAAAACGGCAACAAAGCCGCGCTGGGCCGACCGCCAGAAAGCGTTCTGGATATTTTGTAGATCGAAGAAATCGCAAAAACTGGTGGTAATAGCCGATGACTGACCGTTACATGCTTATCCTCTACTACAGCCGATCGGGCAATATCCGGTCCATGGCCGAGCAGATTGCCCGCGGTGTCGAAGCCAGAGGCATGGAAGCTCGTCTGCGCACCGTACCAGCGGTATCTGCTGTCTGTGAGGCCACAGAACCCGACATCCCGGAACAAGGCGACCTGTACGCTACCAGTGACGATTTGCTTAACAGTGCCGGCCTGATTCTGGGCAGTCCCACCCGTTTTGGCAACATGGCGGCACCGCTCAAGTACTTTCTGGACAGCACCGGAGAAATGTGGCTGAACGGCGACCTGATTGGCAAGCCAGCGGCGGTTTTTACCTCGACATCAAGCCTTCACGGCGGCCAGGAAGCTACGCTGCTGTCAATGATGGTGCCTTTGCTGCACCACGGCATGGTTATTGCGGGTTTGCCCTGGTCAGAGCGGGCACTGGCCGAAACCTCTACTGGCGGCACCCCATATGGCCCCTCCCATCTGGCGGGTACCGACAGTAACCAACCTCTGTCGAACCATGAAATTGAGCTATGCAAGGCCCTTGGCAAACGCCTGGTAACCCTGGCGGAAAAACTGAATTAGGAATCCATGGATAAACTGGCAATAGCGCGAATCTTTACCTGGCTGTCGTATATCGCACTCATTTCGACACTGACGATAAACGGTGTGCAGCGGGCAATGCCCTGGCCAGTCCTGGCCTTTACCCTGGTTCCCCTGCTGATTTTCTTGCCGGGTATTATTCGACAACGTTATCGCAGTCTGTCCATGCTCTGTTTTGTCTGCCTGATGTACTTTACTTTGATCACAGTAAATCTGTTTAATCCGGAACATACCGTGTTGGATGTGCTGGAAATGATAGAGGTAACTATACTGTTTGTTTCTGCAATGTTTTTTAGCCGTTGGCAACAACACAAGCTGCACCTGAATACAACGAGGGACTGAATATGAGTAACGAGTCGCCAGGGATTATTTTTCGTTTTTTTGCCTTTATTGGCCACGTTCTGAAAAGTGTGCTCAAAAGTGTGTTGACACTGTTCACCGGCATTTTGTTACTGGTGCTGGTTTTTGCAATTCTCGCCGCCATCTTTTCCCGTCCGCAACCAATACCTGACAAGGCCGCTTTGCACATTGCACCGCAGGGTACAATTGTCGAACAACTCACCCATGTGCCTCCGCTCGCCCAAATATTGGACAAAAATGCCCAGCACGAAACCCTGCTGCGCAACCTGACCGATACCATAAACCAGGCTGCTGGCGACGAACGCATCACTGCACTGGTACTTGACCTTAACCACATGAGCGGAGCCAGCCTGCCGCAACTGGAAGAATTGAGCCTTGCCCTCAAACACTTTAAAGACAGCAACAAACCTGTTGTGGCCATTGCGGACAACTTTAATCAAAGCCGCTATTACCTCGCCAGCCATGCCGACAAGATTTATCTGAACCCTTTTGGTGCCGTTGAAATCACCGGCTTTGGCTCGTTCCGCCCTTACTTCAAGGACGCGCTCGACAAGCTCAAAGTCAATATGCACGTCTTCAAGGTGGGTACCTATAAAGATGCGGTAGAACCGTTCACCCGTTCCGGCATGTCCGATGCCTCGCGCGAACACAACAGCGAATGGATCAACGCCTTGTGGAAGTCCTGGACCAACCGCATTGAAACCCTGCGCAATCTTCCCGACGGAGCCATTAACGGCTATATCGACAGCGTTGACACCGAGCTGGTGCGTCTTGACGGCGATGTGGCTCAACTTGCGCTGCAAGCCGGACTTGTGGATGCATTGAAGACCCGCAACCAGATGCACCAGGCTCTGGTGGAGCTGGCCGGTTCAGACGGTAATGGCGGTTACAACCGCGTGTCATTCAAACGCTACTTGCTGGAAACACAGGCCAATGGCATGTTGTCGCGAGCATTCAAACACGACAAGATTGCCGTTGTTGTCGCCAAAGGCAGCATTCTGGACGGCGAGCAATCTGCCGGAACCATTGGCGGCGACAGCCTGGCCAAATTACTCCGTCAAGTGCGCAAAGACGACACCGTGGACGCCCTGGTATTTCGAGTAGACAGCCCGGGCGGCAGTGCAAATGCATCGGAAGTGATCCGCCAGGAAATTCTGGAAATTCGAAAAAAAGGCGTCCCTGTGGTTGTGTCCATGGGCACCTATGCCGCTTCAGGCGGGTACTGGATATCTGCCAACGCCGATGAAATATGGGCATCGCCAACCACACTGACGGGTTCCATCGGTGTCTTTGGCATGTTGCCAACATTTGAAAACAGCCTGACAGAACTGGGCATAAATGTAGAGGGCATACGCTCTACAGATATGGCCGGTTTCGGACTGCCAATCATGCCGCTGGATGACAAGGCTGCCAGGGTAATTCAGGCGGCGGTTGACGGTATTTACCAAAAATTCCTGAAGCTGGTGGCCACTGGCCGCGATACCACACCAGAGGCTGTGCACAAAATCGCACAAGGTCGCGTATGGACCGGGGCCCGTGCTCTTGAACTGGGTTTAGTCGACAACCTCGGTAGTCTGCAAGATGCCATTGCGGCTGCGGCAAAAATTGCCAACATAAAAGATTATAAAGTGGAGTATGTGGAAAAACCGCTGAGCTTTGGCGAAAAGGTTTTGCGCGAACTCTCCAACGACACAGTACAGATTGCCGACTGGTTCGGAGCCGGCCAGTTAATGTCTTCGAGCTTGTTGCAAGCAATACGAAAAACCGGCTCGCCATTGAACTCCGTTTTGCAAAGCATGAACGACCCCAACGGGTATTACCTGCAATGTTACGATTGCGTGGTGAACTGAGGCGCGAACAAATAACTTGAAAGACAAACCCGACGGTGACAGCAATACTGTCTATTTAAGGTCATTCGTCATTCCCGCGAAGGCGGGAATCTATTATATCGAGAGAATTCTCAAGTGGATCCCCGCCTGCGCGGGGATGACAACCCACCTGCTCAGTATAATGACGAGTTCTGTAGTTATCCTTAAGTGAGCAACATTTCGGCGGTGACCGGGCGCATATATTCCGGGTTCGGGTTTGAACATCAAATTTCCGCCAATATCCCTATCGTCTCCTATTGTTGTTGCTCGTATTGCTGGGCTCTTTCAACATACTGCTGGTAAGCCGGTATCGCAATCGCGGCAACAATGCCAACGGTGACAATAATCGGGAAGACCAAACCGGCTATCCAGGTAACTGCCGTATTGGGTTCGGGTTTGCCGCCAAAACGGTTTGATTCAGGCGACCCGGGGAAGAAAAGGATATAAATTGACATCCCGATATTTACAAAGGGCACCAGAAACAGCAACCAGAACCAGCCGCTTTTATCCAGATCGTGCAAACGCCGCACACCGAGAATAATCGAGATTACGATGGTGGCCAGGTAATACAAAACCAGAGCCACAACTGAAAATACCGGAAAACCTGCCTGGCCCTCACCTGCCGCCAGCAGTGTTAACACCTCGGACCCTGCCAATAAGGTCACCAATACACCCAAAATGATTGAGGACACTGCCGAATACGCCAGATACCTGACTCGCCCGATACGTTGACTGGTGGAAAAAAAACGGACTTTTTCGAATCCTTGTTGTGCGACTGCCACGTCACCTTCCGGTGTTTGATAGGGGTTATGTTCTGTCACTGTGCACTCCTTGTGTTTGCTTTTTATTTGTCATTCGATAATAACGTAAATAATGTTCGATAAAATCAAAAATGCGCATTTATGGCGACAAAGGGGCCGTCAAAAGTGAGCGCCGTATCAAGATCACCAAGATCCTCCAGATCCAGCCGCGCACGACGATAACCGAGCTCCATACCAACCTCGAACGCTGCCAGGAAATCTGTATTCCAGGCCACTGAAGCTGACACATCGCTGATGCTGTCACCGCTGTAGCCAATCACATTGGCGTCTGCCCTGAATGAAAACCCGGTCAACGGCACATCAAACTGACCCATGAAATAGGCCATTGGTACCACGGCGTCCAGATCGACAGATTCACTTTGTGCGGCACTGACTGCAGTCAACTCACCACGGTATGAACGGATAGTGACACCAAGATCCAGATTCAACCAATTGTCCAGAACTTCGTAGTAAAGAGTGGCATCCACCTGTTCAAGATTCAGATCCGTGGCCAGAGTCTCTCCCGACATAAAGGAAACATTACTGAATTCCACCGGATCATCGAGTTGAGCGTTTCCGCTCGCGGAAAGGTCCGTGTATTTGACCAGGACGTTTGGTAACAATGGCACCGGATGTTCCAGAGCGAGATGGAAAAGATTATTATTGTCCTCGCCAAACCCCAGTTCACCAGGGCTGGTGTCGGTTACGCCGATATCACCAGCACTGCCAACTTGCCAATTGCCAACCCCGGCATACACGCCAAATACCGTATCTGCATTAACCGCTGGCGAACAGACAACAATACCCGCACCAATACCCAATACAATTGCAACTTTCTTCATCGACTAATCTCCCTGTTAACAACAATCCTTACTGTAAATCAAACCGCTGTTGTCGAATTCAGAATTATCTGTTTATGTGACCAGGCCGACACTCTGGAAAGACATAATTCCTGTTTATTAACCTGACAATGCCAGCACTTGCCTGATGAATGGTATCGTAATCTTACGCTGTTCTTCCAGAGAAGCCTTGTCCAGATTTTCGAGAATATCAACCAGTCTGTGCATATCCCTTGGCGCGCGGTTCAATATGTAACGCGCGGTATTTTCGCTCATCTCCAGACCCCGCCGATCGGCCCGAAAACAAAGCAGGGCAGCCTTTTCGTCATCATCGAGCACGGGCAGTTGATACGCGATTCCCCAATTCAAACGCGACAGTAAATCCGGCAACTGAATACCGATTTCACCAGCAGCACCGGCAGCACCGATCAACAGGCGATTACCCTGATCGCGAATCCGGTTAAAAAAATCGAACAGTGCGCGCTCCCAGTCGGCGTTACCGGCCACTGCCTGCAAATTGTCCAGGCTCACCAGAGACATATACTCCATGCCATCAAGCAACTCCGCTGGCACATAGCCGTGCAGGTCATTGAGGGGTAAGTACTGAGCCGACAACCCGGTGTCCGCAGCTTGATGACAAGCCGCTTGCAACAGGTGCGTTACACCGGTGCCACTGACACCACGCAAATACAGAAAAGATCCGTCGGTGGCTGCAAACATATCTTGCAAGGACGCAACAACCTGGTGCAGCACAGAGCCGTCTGGCAGGTAAAAGTTGTCGAGAGTGGCATCGTCGTTCAGGGCGACGCCTAAAATCAATTGACGGGGTGTCTTGCTTGTCATATTAGCGCCAGCGAAAGCGCAAACCCGGGTTATCTGAACTGAAATCCACGACTTCGGACAGATGTCGATCGCGACGCAAGGTGTCCAGCAGCGCATCCCGGGTACCATCAATTTCCAGGCTGAGATCCAGCACGGAACCCTCTGCGCCCGCCACTTCTACATTGCGAACCATTTCAAGGCCTTCAAACAGCGTGACCACGGCCTTGTAGTTTGAGTAGTTAACGACGTTTTCCAGGCGCAAACTCACACGCTCGGCGTTGACCGTCGGCACAAAAGAATAGATCGCCGCCAACTGGTCCAGCGCAATATCCACCCCGCTATCAATCAGCTCCTTCAGGGACGACGCCTGTAACGTATTGAGACGATTACCCGCAAATCCACTACTGGCCCCTGATGCCAGCTGGACGGAACCGCGAAAATCGCCACTCTGGGTCTGATAGAAACGTAACACCAGCCAGTGATCTGCATCGTAACGACGTGCAGCGGCTGCCAACTGGTCTTCATTGAACGCCCAGGCATCACGCGCGGACAAGGTGAGTTGGTCCTCGAGATCAAGCAAAGGGGTCAGCAGAGGCCCTCCCCGAGCGGCCATTGCCCGCTCCAGAAACCTGTGGGCATCCGGCATCTGCTCTCGACTGACATGCTGGCGTCCCTCGCCCGGCATGTCACTCACCATCCACACCAGCAATTGCGGGCGGTTGGCTGGCCAAACGGGTAATCCCGCGCGACGCACCAGGCGGTCGATCACTGAAGGCGAGTAGGCAACCTTCAGTTTCAGTTGCTCGGGAATGGTGTCCCTTGCCGGTTCACTCTGATAACCAAACCTGGACATATAGGATTCGGCTCGTTCCATTGCCTGCATTACCTGCGGGTTTGTCCCGGCGTCCGCACGACCAGTGACTTTCTTTAAAACCTGAACCAACCCTTCACGCATGGCACGCCTGCGCTCAGATATCCCCTGATCAGCCACCGGCACCCAGGCCTGATACAGATCATTAATCTGAACCGCCGAAGCGTTGAGCGGGGACAGTACCACCGCTGCAATTAACGTCAGCAACAATCGCTTGATCATCAGTGATTTTGACTCTCGTTTATTTTCTGCCCGGTACAAAGCGCCATTGTAACATTACGTAGTGATCATCCCACCCTCTCTCATTGTGCTACTGTCTTCTGCACACGCTCTTCTGTAAAATACCCGCCTTTCCGTCTTCACTAATCGCGGCTGCACTATGACCACTGAACAGCAAAACACCCCCCTGAGTTACAAAGATGCCGGTGTAGATATAGAGGCTGGCAATGCGCTGGTAGAACGTATCAAGCATGTGGCTCGACATACCCGTCGCCCGGAAGTGATGGCGGGTCTGGGTGGCTTCGGCGCTCTCTGCGAACTGCCTGCCGGTTACAAGGAACCGGTTCTGGTATCCGGTACTGATGGCGTCGGCACCAAATTGCGATTGGCAATGATTCTTGGCCAACACGATACCATTGGTATCGATCTGGTGGCGATGTGTGCCAACGATCTGGTGGTGTGCGGTGCCGAGCCACTGTTCTTTCTGGATTACTACGCTACCGGTCACCTCAATGTAGATACTGCCACCGCGGTGGTAGAGGGAATCGGCAAAGGGTGTGAACTCGCCGGTTGTTCTCTGGTGGGTGGCGAAACCGCCGAAATGCCGGGCATGTACGAAGGGGAAGACTACGACCTCGCCGGTTTTTGCACCGGCGTTGTCGAAAAATCAAAAATTATCGACGGCAGTAACGTGCATGTAGGTGATACCTTGATCGGCCTGGCTTCCAGCGGACCGCATTCCAACGGTTACTCTCTGATTCACAAAATTATCGAGACCTCTGGTGTCGATATTCAGACGCATACCCTGGACGGTACACCACTGGCCGACGCCCTGATCGAGCCGACACGCATCTATGTCAGATCACTACTGCGTCTGATCCGCGATAGCGAAGTGCATGCCCTGTCCCACATCACCGGCGGCGGCTTGCTGGAAAACATTCCACGGGTATTGCCCGATGGCGCCAAAGCCGTTATCAACACCACCCGATGGCAACGGCCTGCCGTGTTTGACTGGTTACAGCAACAGGGCAATGTTACCGAGCGCGAAATGCATCGCACCTTTAATTGTGGTATCGGCATGGTGGTCTGCGTACCTGCCAGTACCGCTGCCGACGCCCTGGATATATTGCACGCGGCTGGTGAAGACGCGTTTATTATTGGCGAAATTGCCCATGCCGATGACGGTGAGGAACAAGTTGAATTGTTGAATGCCCACCGAGCAGGTATGGAGTAACCTGAGTGAGCGATAATACGCCGCGCCTGGCCATACTGATTTCTGGCAGTGGCAGCAATTTACAGGCCTTTATCGACGCTGTGTCCAACGGCACCTTGCCAGCACAAATTGCGGTTGTGGTCAGCAACAGGCCTGGCGTAAAGGGTCTGGAACGCGCCGCAGCAAGCAATATACCGACCGAAATTGTGGACCACACAGCCTTCAGTGACCGGCTGGACTTTGATACCGCCCTCGCCAAAAGCATTGATAAATATCAGCCGAATATTGTTATCCTAGCGGGTTTTATGCGTATTCTCACCCCGGATTTTATTCGCCGCTACAAAGGCAAAATGCTCAATATTCACCCATCGCTGCTACCCAAATACCCAGGGCTGCACACGCACCAGCGCGCCATTGACGCCGGCGATCACGAAAGCGGCGCCACCGTACATTTCGTTACCGAAGAACTCGACGGGGGACCACCAGTGATCCAGGCGCGGGTGCCAATTGTGTCGGGTGACTCTGCCGACGATCTGGCCAAACGCACGCTGGTGCTGGAGCACCGGATCTATCCGCTGGCCGCGAGCTGGCTCTGTCAGGGCCGGTTGTGCATGCGCGATGGCTATGCTTATCTGGATGGGGAACATCTGCCGCAAACCGGGTTTGACTATCGCGCCGATTGAACGTCGGTAATAATCGGACGTCTAAAAACCAGGTTCGAATAAACTGGTTTGAACAAACAAGGAGCATCAATGTCACGTAGCCTGGTTTTCGTTATTGCTTGCATTGCCCCCTGGCTTGCTGCTGCGGCTTCGGCAAATCCTGCTGCTCTTACGCCCTACTCAGCCACTTATACAGCAAAATACAATGGCCTTAACCTGAAGGCTGTGCGCACATTGACGTCTCTTGGTGGCCAACGCTATCGCATCGCCACCAAAGCCAGTCATTTTATTGGTCGCATTAACGAACTCAGTGAATTTACCATACAGGCCAATGATTACATTCGCCCGGACTATTACGAAACAAGCCGCAGTATCTTTGGCATAAAAAAAGCCGAAAGCACAAGCTTTGACTGGCAAACCAACATTGCCACATACCAGTCCAAAGGTGAGAAAAAAAAGATTGAACTCGTCGGCAACGATCTCGACTGGCTCGGTTATCAGGTGCAATTGTCCATCGACATGCAAGCTGGTAAAAAAGAATTCAACTATCACATTGTACGTCGCGGTCGCAGCAAGGATTACCGGTTTGTCATAACCGGTGAAGAAGTCGTTGATACGCCCATGGGTAAAATTGACGCCATAAAGCTGCTACAAATTCGCGAAAACAACAAAAGGCGTACCGAACTGTGGGTAGCCCCCAAGCTGGAATACCTTCTGGTCAAACTGAGGCAAACTGAAGACGATGGCGACCAATATGAGCTTTTTCTTAAAAATGTGAAGATTAAATCGACTGAGGTCAAAATCAGTTGAAACGGTGAATATCCATTATTTCTGCATTCTCTTCTTTTATTATGTCGCCACTCAAACTATGTTGTTAGTGAACAGGCAGGAGACAACAAACAGTGGAAATCTCACCAAACGAACGCGATTACCATCGACCGCCTGTGCCGAACAGACGCACCGGGCAACTGGTGGTTGTCGTTATCGCCATTGCTATCATTGCGCTTGGCGCCTGGTGGTTTATGCGCCCCGAGCCCGAGCCCGAGATGGAAACAATCCCGGTCGAGCCCGTCACGACAGTGGTCGAACCGGAACCGGCTGTAACGCAACCGAATGTGGCAGCCACCGAACCGGAGCCGGAGCCCGAATCGAAGCCGAAACCCGAAGCCACTGCCGACAGACCGGAATTGCCTGCTCTGGACGACAGCGACAAGATGGTACGCGAAACACTTTCGGAATTGAGTAGCGACAAGCTTTATAAAAGCTGGCTCAAATCCGACAACCTGGTTCGTCGTGGCACTGCGGTAACGGATGGCATTGCCCGTGGCAAGGTACTGCACAAGTTTTTACCCGTTAAACCGCCATCCGGAAAATTCCTCGCCATAAAAAAAGGGCAAATTTACTGGCTTGACCCAGCCAACTACGACCGTTATGACACACTGGTAGAAACACTGGTCAGCATCGAACCTGAACAGGCTGTGCAAACCATTCATCTGCTAAAACCGCTGATTGAAAGCGCATTCGCCGAACAGGGATACAAAGACCGCACTTTTGACGGCACACTGTTATCGGCCATCGATCAGTTGCTGGAGACTCCGGTGTACGATCGACCTCCGCAACTCAAGCTGGAATCAGTGTATTTCAAATTCAAGGACGATGCCATCGAGGGGTTATCTGAAGGCCAAAAACAACTTGTGCGCAGTGGTCCGGCCAACACTCGAAAAATACAGGATTATCTGCGTAAATTGCGCGCGGAGCTGGTGAGAAAATAGTTTGCTACCTGAAAATGGTCGCACGCTTTTTTAGCGTGCGACCGCCTTTAAAATAACAACCGGTCGCATCAGACCTCTTCCTCTTCGCCATCAATAATAAACCCGATACGGCGCCGAAATTCCTCTTTTTCCACCTGCTCGACATAACAGAGCAATTGCACGCTGGACTGATGTGACAGCAGCATGCAAGGACTGCCGTTTACCGTACCTTCGATGCGGATGCCGTGAAAACTCTCTTGCGCCAACCGCTCCACATTCACCTGCACACCACCGTTGAGGATTGCGACAATGGCGGGCTGTTGCTCGTCGGGCAATTGCTCACGCCACTGTAATACCGTGTCGGCGAGACGGCGCATCAATACACCTGCAGAACGGTATTCATTTAGCTGTTCGTCTTCCGTCGGAACCTCCGCAATGCTTGTGCGCGGCAACGGTGTCGTCGCCATAGACGGGAAACACACCATACCAACGGACTCCACTGCCTCGCGTATGGCGTTGCGATTTAATTCATCGATTGATTTGTCATTTTCTGTTTGCGTCATAACTTCCAGGGCCCGTTATAAAAGCTGTCACGGTACATGACGGACAGTTACTATAGCAACAGCCAACACACATGCTAATATCGACGCAATAAACACTACCATGTATTGTGAACAGAATGCGTTGCGAACAGACCGGGGAGCACATAGCCAGAAGGGGCAGAACATGAGCATATTCGACGAAGACCAGCAGAAAAAGCCATCCGGAGACAAGCCCGATAGCGTGGAAAAACTGGCAGAAGAGGCCATATCCCTGCGCAACAGCCTGTTCGGACAAGATACCACGGAGCACATTGGCGCAGACGAAAACGGTAACCGCCAGGAGCCTGTTGTAGGCAATCCACAGTCATTCGAAGACGACGAATATGAAATCGGGGAGCGTTCGAATGATCAGGACAAGCTTGTGGATCAAAGTCCGGAATCAGAGTATGAATACGAAGACACCAATGAACTGCCGCCCCTGCCCGAGCAAGGGGAAGTGGACGAGACAGAACTGACCTTCGAAACTGATGAGGAAGCAGGTTACGAGGCAGAGCCAGAACCAGAACCAGAACCAGAACCAGAGACACAGATTCAAGCCTCTCTGGATGTTGAACCGCCACAACTGCAGATGCAGCAAACATTCAACGCAACAAGAGAACCGCGACAACCCATTGAAACCGACACCGACAACGACTCTTTTGGCCGGGAAGCTTTTGACCCGAACCAGCCCATACAGGACGAGAAACCGGCCCGCGACAACTTTGCCGCCGAAAGCCATTTCAGCGCTGATGGCATTTTTAATCCCGGAATGAGGGCACTGCTGAATTGGGGAATTCTGGTCATACTGATTATTGTTGCGGTATGGAATCTGACCTGGCAATCGGAAACCGATATCAAACTGACAGCGCTCTTGGCCAATCTCGACCAGCTTGAAGAGCAAATGGGTCGAGTAGCCGATGGCGGCGACAGCAGTGACCAACTTGCCAATCTGAACGCACGTATTGATGCACTGGAAAAGAAACTGGAGCTTGCCGCCGAACAAACCGAACTGAGTGCTCGCCTGGATGCGTTGGAAAACAATGTACAAATCGCTGCCAGCCAGGCAGAAAAAGCAGCCAAAAAACAGGCTGCAGCCAAACCGCCTGCTGCTACAAACCCGTGGTTTATCAATATTGCCGTATTGTCGGACAAAAAGAACGCCGGCAATTTGCGCGACAAGGTCAAGAGCCTCGGTGTGGATGGCCGTATGGAATCCTACCCCTCTCAGGGTCGAACCTTGTACCGTGTACGGGCTTACGGCTACCCGTCAAAAAGTGCCGCAACAGGAGATGTTCGGCGCTTGCAAAGGGCATTGGGTCTGTCGGGATTTTGGGTGGGGGAGAAGTAGTAAAAAGTTGGAAGTTGGAAGTTGGAAGTAACCGATTCAGACCATCGCTGCGCTCGGCCTGTTTATATGTACTCGCACCGAGCGTAGCGATGGTGCATACTTTTTTTACTTCCAACATCCAACTTCCAACTCAATCACGCCTTCGGCAACGTCACTCCTTTCTGTCCCTGATACTTGCCGCCGCGATCCTTGTACGACGTTTCGCACACTTCGTCAGACTCAAAAAATAACATCTGCGCCACACCTTCGTTGGCATAGATTTTTGCCGGCAAATTGGTGGTGTTGGAAAATTCCAGAGTCACGTGCCCTTCCCATTCCGGTTCCAGCGGCGTGACGTTAACAATAATGCCACAACGTGCGTAAGTGGACTTGCCCAGGCAAATGGTCAGCACATTGCGCGGAATACGAAAATACTCCACCGTGCGCGCCAGTGCGAACGAGTTGGGAGGGATAATGCAACAGTCGCCTTTAATATCGACAAAACTGTCGGGGTCGAAGTTTTTCGGATCGACAGTTGCCGAATGCACGTTGGTAAAAATTTTAAACTCGTCTGAGCAACGCACATCGTAGCCGTAACTGGATACACCGTAGGAAATCACTCGACCATTGCCGGGCACCGGTTCGCGCACCTGGCTAGACTGAAACGGCTCAATCATCCCCTGCTCTGCCGCCATTCGGGTAATCCACTTGTCTGACTTGATACTCATCTGTTTTTTCCTGTTTTCAGTAACTGCAATCGATCAATCATCAACTTCAATTTCGGGGGCTGCCTGACCGGTTTGTTCCAGAGCCCGCAACACCTTTCTGGCTATTTCGCCGTAGATTGCACTGACGTTGCCATCAGGTTCCGCCAACACCGTCGGATGGCCACCATCGGTCTGCTCTCGAATCGCCTTGTCCAGCGGCAAGGAACCCAGAAGTTCGGTGTTGTAGTCTCTTGCAATACGCTCACCGCCATCGCTGCCAAAAATATGTTCGCGATGCCCACATTCGCTGCACACGTGCAAAGCCATATTTTCCACAATACCCAATACCGGGATGTTTACCTTGCGGAACATTTCAATGCCCTTGCGGGCATCCTGCAAGGCGATGTCCTGTGGCGTGGTTACAATAATTGCCCCGGCTACCGGCACTTTCTGCGCCAGAGTGAGCTGAATATCCCCGGTACCGGGCGGCATGTCCACCACCAGACAATCCAGCTCACCCCACCGGGTCTGCGCAAGCATCTGCTGCAAGGCGCCAGACGCCATGGGGCCGCGCCACACTGCCGGCGCGCTCTCGGCCAACAGATAACCCAGTGACATGGTTTTCAGGCCGCGGGCCGGCACCGGCTCCAGGCTGTTCTGGCCGGTTGCCTCAGGGCGAGTGCCGTCTTTGACCCCCAGCATCAGGGGCTGACTGGGACCGTAGATATCGGCGTCGAGCAAGCCTGTCTTGCAGCCCTGCGATGCCAGTGCCAGCGCCAGATTGACGGCCGTCGTGGACTTGCCCACGCCACCCTTGCCAGAGGCCACGGCAATGATGTGCCTGACGCGTTTCAAACCTTCTGGAAAATCTGACATTTACCCCCCGCTCGCCATAAAAACTGTTTTTCTGTCACCAATACTATCTACCATGAAAAAAGTGTCCAAAAACGTTATAGTTGCGCGCTTCTGAATCAATCACCCGAGCCTTTACACTCAAGATGAGAAGTCGTTGAAATGTCAGAACACCGCAAGATCCTTGTCACCAGCGCCCTGCCCTATGCCAATGGCTCTCTTCACCTCGGCTATATACTCGAGGCTATCCAAACAGATATCTGGGTTCGTTTCCAGCGCTTGCGCGGCCACGAATGTTACTACGTTTGCGCCGACGATGCCCACGGCAATGCGATTATGCTCAAGGCCGAACAATTGGGCATCAGCGCCGAACAACATATTGCCAATATTCAGGTTGAGCACGAGCAGGACCTGGCTGATTTTCTGATCCGGTTCGACAACTACCACACCACACACTCCACGGAAAACCGGGAGTTGTCCAACCTGATCTACACCCGTTTGCGCGACAATGGCCACATTGCCAAACGCGACATCAAACAGGCATTTGACCCGGAAAAGGGGCTGTTTCTGGCAGATCGCTACATTAAAGGCACTTGCCCCAAGTGCAAGGCCAACGACCAGTACGGCGATAACTGCGAAGTCTGTGGCGCCACCTATAACCCGACGGACCTGATCGATCCGGTATCAGCCATATCCGGCGCCACCCCGATCGAAAAGGAGTCCACACACTACTTCTTTAAACTGCCGGAGTTTGAAGCCTTCCTGCGGGAATGGACCCGTGCTGGCCACTTGCAGGATGAAGTCGCCAACAAACTCAATGAATGGCTCGACTCTGGCTTGCAAGAGTGGGATATCAGCCGCGATGCCCCCTATTTCGGGTTTGAAATTCCCGATGCCCCGGGCAAATATTTTTACGTGTGGCTGGACGCGCCCATCGGTTACATGGCCAGCTTCAGGGCCCTGTGTGAACGGGAAGGTATAGCCTTTGACGAATTCTGGGGTAAAGACTCCAAAGCCGAACTGCACCATTTTATCGGTAAAGACATCATTAACTTCCACGCCCTGTTTTGGCCCGCCATGCTCAGCAGCGCCGGATTCCGCACCCCAACCCGGGTAAACGCCCACGGCTTTGTTACCGTCAATGGCAAAAAAATGTCAAAGTCCCGCGGCACATTTATCAACGCGCGAACCTGGCTGGACCATTTGCCCGCAGAGCCGCTGCGATATTACTACGCCGCCAAGCTGACCAACAGTGTCGATGACCTGGACCTGAACCTGGACGATTTTGTACAACGGATCAATTCCGATCTGGTGGGCAAGGTCATCAATATTGCCAGTCGCTGTGCGGGTTTTGTGAAAAAGCTGAACAGCGGTGTACTGGCTGACAATATCGTGGAACCGGAATTGTGGCAGCGCTTTGAAAATGCCCATACAACCATCGCCAGCCTGTACGAAAATCGCGAATTTGGCAAAGCCATGCGCGAAATTATGACACTGGCAGACGCTGCCAATGAATACATTGCCGCCAAAGAACCCTGGAAGCTGGCAAAAGATGAAAACAGGGCCGACGAAGTTACTGGCATCTGCTCACTGGGCATCAACCTGTTCAGGGTATTGATGATCTACCTGAAACCGGTGTTGCCGGCAATGGCCAGGCAGGCAGAGCTGTTTCTCAATGACAATTTGTCCTGGCGAGAACAGTTGCAACCACTGCTGGGGCACCAGATAGAAAAATTCAAACCCCTGATGCAACGCATCGAAAAAACACAGGTGGACACGTTGGTCGCAGCCAGTAAGGAAGAAGCCGAAACAAGCGACCCGTCACAGATCAGTGGCGCTCTGCAAAATGAACCACTGGCCGATGAAATCACTTTTGACGATTTTATCAAGGTTGACCTGCGTGTCGCCAAAATCGTCAAGGCCGAACACGTTGAAGGCGCAGACAAATTATTGCGGCTCACTCTGGATATTGGCGACACAAAAACCCGCAATGTTTTTGCCGGCATCAAATCCGGTTATAACCCCGAAGACCTGAACGGGCGACTGACCGTAATGGTTGCCAACCTCGCACCGCGCAAAATGAAATTTGGCGTATCGGAAGGTATGGTGCTGGCGTCTGGCGACAAAAAGGGTATATATATTCTTTCACCGGACTCTGGAGCCCAGCCGGGGCAGCGCGTCACCTGACAGGCGTTATTCACGGGTTACCCGGTTAGCGTTTGACCGGGCTCGAACAATGGGCCCGCAAAATCTGACCGGTTTTCCCTGTCGGGGTATCGAGCGCAGCTTGTAATTCGGGCCCAACCTGTTCACTATCATGCGTTTTACACGCCGCAACGCTTCCTTTCCTTCTACAATTCAAGGAGATAGCCGTGAAAAACCTTTTTAGTGTTCTGCTGGCCATGCTGTTATCTTGCCCGATTTTTACCGCCCTCGCCGAAGGCGCCAGCCCGACAGACATTGTACAGGCTCAACTGGATGCCTATAACGCAAGAGATCTGGAAGCTTTTGCCGCCACCTACACCGATGATATAGAAATATCCAATTTTCCGGACGCAGGAGTTTCCCGTGGCATTGATCTGTTAAAACAGCGCTACCAAAAAATGTTCGACAATACGCCCAATCTGCATGCCAAAATCACTGGACGAATTGTCCAGGGGGAGTATGTTATTGACCATGAATTCGTTACCGTCAATGACCGGCATATTCAAGCTGTGGCAATTTATCACGTAGATATGGAAAAGCAGAAAATAGACAAGGTCTGGTTTATTCGATAAACAGATGTATCTGTGTCAGCTTAAAGTATTATCGGAGTATCCATATGAGTGCGATACCGGAAATGCGAATCGAACAACTGTTTGGCCCCGGGTCAAGTAATAACGACTTGACTGGCGAACGGCTTGAACGCCCCGAGCCAATGACAAGAACGCAGTATTTTCAACAGGATGACCTGGTTTATGCCCGCTATCAAGCATTGGCGGGCTCCGGACAAAGGGAAGTTTTTATCATAAGGAAAGGTCTGGCAGCCATCATTGACTCACACATAAATGCTCCCGCATCGACCGGTCTCGCTTTTGGAGAAGGGTATGCTTCCATTCACTTTGCCCTGAGCGCCGGCGGCAAATTCAGTCATGAGCAGGGCGATACTCGAACACTGCGTTCACAAAACTGTCTGCTTACCCGTTATGATGCGGCCCCGATTATCTACCGTTCTGACCATGCCAGGAAAATGTCTTACATCATGTTGGCATTTTCACCGTCTGTACTTACCAGAGAGCTGGGTTTAAGTAGCGCCACACTGCCTTCCGGAATGGAATTGTTGCTGCAGCCTGATATCGAACACTACAAAAGTTCCTGCATTGCCATGAACCCTTCAATCCGGTATGCAATGGAAGATGTTTTTGAATACACACAAACGTCATTGCACATGCGACAAATCTACCTGAGAGCGAAGCTGACAGAATTGCTCTGTTACCTGGCCGGTGATTGCGACACCAAAAACGGACTTGCTGGCAAACCGGGAATAAAATTGCGTTCTGACGAAATTGCCAGGCTCAATGACGTACGGCAACTCATCGAGCAGCGAATTGCCGAACCGCCGTCGTTGCAGCAGTTGTGTGAAGTTGCCCACTGCAACGAAAAGAAATTGACTGCCGGATTCAAACACCTGTTTGGCGCCAGCACTCACCAGTACGGGCTGGATTTGCGCTTGCGCGAAGCGCGTCGCCTGCTGCGAACCGGGGAACACTCGGTTTCCGAGGTATCGGAAATGGTGGGTTATCACCAGATACAATCCTTTTCCAGAATGTATCGCTCGCGATACGGCGTGGCCCCCTCAAAAATCTAAAACCCGCTTTTGCCGTTTTCCGCCAAAACAGCACGACCTCCAGATCACTCTGACATTTTTGTCCACTGACTGAACCACAATCGCATATAACGCTGGGTACGCAGCATATTGGACGGGTGCGTAGTCGGCGTAAAGCCATGACCCTCCTCCTGAATCAACACCAGTCTGGTGGGGACCCCGAGCATTTTCAATGCCGTATAAAACTCTTCAGATTGCGCCACCGGCGTACGAACATCGTGCTCCCCAACCATCACCAGGGTTGGCGTCGCTACCTTGTCGACATGCATAATAGAAGACGTCGCCAACCAGGCAAAAGGATCTTCCCAAAAGGGCTTTTTAAACTGGTTATAAAAAGCTCCGGGCATATCGGCCGACCCCGCTCCACTTATCCTGTTCACCACAGCGCAATTCGCCGATGCAGCGGCAAAACGATCTGTTTGCGTGACCACCCAGGCCGTCAATATTCCACCG
The DNA here is from genome assembly GCA_050289385.1 of Porticoccaceae bacterium. Classification (GTDB taxonomy): domain Bacteria; phylum Pseudomonadota; class Gammaproteobacteria; order Pseudomonadales; family Porticoccaceae; genus JBNKFQ01. The sequence goes on from JBNKFQ010000003.1 coordinate 29,598, forward strand.
CCACTGCACCCCTGAACATACATTCTGCTTTCATCCACAAAGCCTTTCCCGATGGCCGCATCAACGCCGCTCATCAAATCCTCATAATCTGCCCTGCCCGGGTAAGCGTTATAAATCGCTCGAACAAAGTCACCACCATAACCTGTACTTCCCCTCGGATTAACAAACAGCACCACATAGCCTTGTGCAGCCATATCCTGAAAAGGGAAATTAAAATCCCCCGTAAACATATATTCGGGACCACCGTGTATAGCGAGCATTAACGGGTATTTTTTCTGTGGATCAAAGCCGGGCGGGTACATCAACCACCCCTGGACTTTCGTACCGTCTTTCGAGGAATACCAGACCGTTTCCACTTTGCCCAGACGAATTTCCTGCAACCATCGGGAATTAATATCGGTGATCACTTGCGGATCCCCACCACCCAGCGGTATGCGAATAATTTCAGGCGCTTTATACGTTGATGTGTATGTACCTGCGGCGACTTGATTGTTACTGACAGAGTTCACCACGATGCTTTGCGGGCCGGACGTGACCTCAGACACCTCTCCTGCCAGAGACACTCGATAAATATTGTTACTCCCGTGTCGAGCATTGGCAAAGAAAACCCCCTTGCCATTTTTTTGCCAATGCAAAAATGTCAGCCCCCCCAAATCTGCCAAATCGGCAATTAAAGTACGGCTTTTACCGGATTTTATATCGAGTACTTTCAATTCCATCGGAGCAACATTGGCCGATTCTGGCGCTGCCATGCCGATATAGGCGACTGAATTGCCATCCGGCGACACTTTCAGGCCAGTTTGAAAACCAAACCCCCAAAATCCCTTGCCTTTGGTCAAGGCAACCAGTCGCCGGTCATCAACGGACACGCGATAAAGATTGGCATGGGCATATTCGTCTGCAGAACCTGCGTGCGCATCTCCGCTAAAAACCAGCGCCCGGCTGTCTGGTGTCCATTGCGGTGGACCGGAAAAATATCGAGTATTTCCCGACCAGCGCAATTCGGCATTCCATTCACCCTGCGTTAACTGGCGAACTTCACCGCCATCAACGGATACAACAAAGATATGCAGATAGTCCCGGTCAGTTAACCCGTAGGGCACAGTTCCCGCCATTTTCGCATCCAGGCGGTAATGCAGCCTGTCAATCACCACAGCATCCCCTACCCAGTTCGCCTGTTCGGGACGTTCATCAAGATTTATTTTCCAGTTTTGAACAGCGGGAACACTGCCGAGAAAAGCGATCCAGCGACCGTCTGGCGACCAGCTAAGCTTGTGAGGTTTTATTCCCTGCCCGGTCAACTGCCTTTCTTTCCCTGACTGCATATCTCTGATAAAAATCTCACTGCTGTCACCCACAGTTTTTAAATAAGCTGTACGCCCACTGTCAGGAGACCATATCAACCCGGACGCCTTTTCCAGAAAAGGGCGGCGTCGCTCTCCGTCCGCGTCCATTATCCAGAGCGCCGACTGATGGCGGTCCTCCATCACATTGACTGTATTCAAACCAAATACAATCTGTTCTCCGTTAGGAGATATTTGCACATCAGACATATTGGCCAGCTTGAAATAATCAGCAGTAAGCAATGTTCGTTCGGCAGCTTGACTCTGGGAGAAAAACAGCAGAAACAGGACACAGTGAAAGACAGGCAAGATCATTTTCATAAGAGTTTGCATAGATATGGTCAGTAAGTGGTTAACAGGGGACAAACCGGTGTTTTCCCGGCAATCGGAAGACAAGGCAGACGTTAACACACCAGGATCGACAACCATTTATCCATTCACGAATTTTTTTTAACCAAAACCTCCATTTTTTTGGCTACACAGACAATTCAAAATTTCACGCACCGAATTTATTGACGACTGCATCTGGAAAACTTAATCTCCGGCACAACCAAATCATTTGATCAGGGCACAATCAACAATGAAATGTATTAATTTTCACAGTTTTCTGTTTCTCACCTGGTCTGCTGTTGCCATGAACAATCTTTATGCCGGCGATCCGGCATCAGTTAAAATTGACCAACAGTTGTGGGCGCCGATGAAACAGGCTATCAGCGATAAAGACCCTCGGGCGATAATTGATTTTTATCACCCTGAAGCGGTATATACTTCAATCTCTGAAACTTCCAGCCACACTATTGATCGCGAGGGTCTTTTAAAAGGCCTGCAATTTTTTTTTGCCAATGCCGAAGAAGTTTGGGTGGAATTGCAGTTCGAAAAGCGCGTTGACAATGAAGAAAATGCCTATCAACGCGGCCTGTATCGGATTACCAGAATTGTAGATGGAAAAACAAAAACAGGTGTTGCCGAGTTCAGTAATGTGCTCAAAAAAGTTAACGGACAGTGGAAAATTTTAACTGAAAGAAACGAGCAAAAACCAAATCTGGAGTGGTCATCACCATAACCATCAAAAATTATCTGCCACAATTGACATTTGGGCAAGATCGGGGGCCTTGCCACGGTAGACCAAACACAGGCTCTTTATATTTATCGAAAGGTAAATATTGCTGAAAAACGGTTTGATGTCCCCGATTTCAACATTTATCAATTCAAGCTCCGGAGCTGCGAACCCGTCTGAACGACACGCCCAAAAACGACAGCAGCAACTCAAACAGCGCCGACAAAATACACCCCACAGCAATTCCACAAATGCCGGCTTACAGATTTAATGGCACGCTTGCCGAATAGTTAACCCAGGTTTCCCTGATGATTTTTCTGTCTCCGGATCGCAACATGAAAAACATCTGGTGCCAAATGCTGCCGTCCAGTGCTTTTCTTTCGGTATTAAATCGCTGAAGCCGAGTGTAATTGTTGCGAATAGCGTCTGCCTCGGCGCGAAAAGTGGAATCCTTACTGCTCTCGTGCCTGGCGATCAGGGATTCTATCGATCCCCTGTGGTAAAGATCGGCAATATCCTGGTAATGACTGAAATTTGCCTCTACTTCCAGATAATGGGCGTCTATGCGTTTAACGTACTGGTCAACAAAATTGGGGGCTTGTACGCCCACCATCACAGCGGCGACAAAAACAATCAGTGAGAGGTAATGATGCAACTTGCTCATAAGACCACAATCGACGTATGCCAGCGTCCAGTCTTGCGCAAACGTCACTGCCAGTCAAACGGCAATAACCCCGATTTTATCAGGGTTTTATACCACATCATTGGACGCAACCCCTGGCTATAGCCGATAATATACGGCTTACCGGGGCGGCTTGCCCCGCCTCACACACTGGACCAGCGACAACACGATGCAGGAACTCGCGCTCATTCTGATCAGCGCCATATTGGTGAACAATTTTGTTCTGGTGCAATTTCTGGGCTTGTGCCCCTTTATGGGGGTTTCCAACAAGCTGGAAAGCGCCATTGGCATGTCTGCGGCGACCACGTTTGTGCTTACTCTGGCGTCGATGGCGAGCTATTTGGTCAATACCATTTTGTTAAAACCGCTGGGCCTGGAATACCTGAAAACCATAGCGTTCATTATGGTGATTGCTGCTGTGGTACAGTTCACCAAAATGTTTATCGAAAAAACCAGCCCCCTGTTATACCGGGTACTGGGTGTATTCCTGCCTTTGATCACCACCAACTGCGCCGTATTGGGCGTGGCCCTGCAAAACACCAGCAAGGCCCATAACTTCTTTCAGTCCACGCTCTACGGACTTGGCGCGGCACTGGGCTTTTCCCTTGTGTTGATACTGTTTACCGCCATGCGCGAACGACTGGCAGTAGCCGATGTGCCAACGCCGTTCAAGGGCGCTGCCATTGCCATGATTACTGCAGGGCTGATGTCGCTGGTGTTTATGGGGTTTGGGGGGTTGGTGTGAGTAAAGTTGGAAGTTGGGAGAAAGTTGGAAGTTGGATGTTGGAAGTTGGAAGTGAAAGCAAACACACCATCGCTATGCTCGGTGTAAAGGCTGCACCACTTGGGCCGAGCGCGGCGATGGCCCGAATCAGTTACTTCCAACTTCCAACATCCAACTTCCAACTCCCGGCTCCTTACCCAGAGCAGCTATAAATGGACCGCCTCTACGACATCATCGCGCAAGACCCGCTGCTGGCGGCACTTTACGTGCTGGTCGGCCTGGCGATTTTGTTTGGTGGTATTCTCGGATTCGCTGCTGTGCGCTTTAAAGTGCAGGGCGACCCGGTAGTGGCACAGATAGATGACCTGCTACCACAAACCCAATGCGGACAATGCGGCCATCCAGGCTGTCGGCCCTACGCCGAGGCCATTGCCAAAGGTGAAGCAATCAATCACTGCCCGCCCGGAGGACAAGCCACCATTGACGCCATTGCCGATTTGCTGGGCATGGAATCCATACCGCTCGATGCCGAACACGGCGAAACCAGCGAAGTCACCACCGTCGCCTATATTCGCGAAGACGAGTGCATTGGTTGCACCAAGTGCATTCAGGCTTGCCCGGTGGATGCCATACTCGGCGCAGCCAAACAGATGCACACCGTTATTATTTCCGAATGCACCGGGTGTGATCTTTGTGTCGAACCGTGCCCGGTGGACTGCATCGACATGGTTCCGGTAGAAAAAACTATCGCCGACTGGCAGTGGCAATTGCCGCCCTCAACCGCCCAGGGTCTGGCATCCGCAGCACTCATCGCCACTGACAGGCGCCCCCACTCATCAATCGGGGGGCAGACCTGATGCGCAAGATATGGGATATTCCTGGCGGAATTCACCCGCCGGACAACAAAGTTCAGTCTCTGCAACTGGATATCGGCACGGTTCCGCTACCCGACCGTTTTGTGCTGTCCCTGCACCAGAATAATGGCACTTTTGCCAACCCGGTTGTGGCCGCTGGCGATAAAGTTCTTAAAGGCCAGAAAATCGCGGAGGCAACCAGCTACGTTGGCGTGTGTGTGCACGCTCCCACATCTGGCACAGTAAGCGACATTCAACATTTGCCAATCGCACACCCTTCGGGCATGACGGCGCCATGCATTGTTATTGAACCTGATGGCAAGGAACAATGGGTGGAGCGCAGTGGCTGGCCCAATTATCGCGACATACAACCTGAACAGCTGTTGCAACGCCTGCGCGAGACGGGTATTTCCGGGCTGGGGGGCGCCGGTTTTCCCACTGCGGTGAAACTGTCACCAGGCAAACCGGTCAACACCCTGATTATCAACGCCACGGAATGCGAACCCTATATCACCGCCGACGATATGCTGATGCGCAGCCGCCCGGCAGAAATTATCGAGGGCATTAAAATTCTCTCGTATTTGCTCGACAATCCCGCTGAAATTCTGATCGGCATCGAAGACAACAAATCATTAGCCTTTGATACCATTCAGGAGCAGCTGGACAGTAGTGACACCGGGGCAAATATTGAGCTGGTGGAATTTCCCACCAAATACCCGTCCGGCGGTGAAAAACAACTTATTCAGATACTCACCGGACAAGAAGTTCCAAACGGCAAGTTGCCCGCCGACATTGGCATAATCTGCCAAAACATCGGTACCGTGCATGCCGTTTATCGTGCCGTGATACATGGTGAACCCCTGATTTCCCGCATAACCACAGTGACTGGTAATGCCTGCACGACCAAAGGCAACTTCGAGGTGTTGATTGGCACCCCAATCGCCCACTTGCTGGAATGCTGTGGCTTCGATGCCAACAACTGCGAGCGAGTAATTATGGGCGGACCAATGATGGGCTTTACCCTGCCCTCTATCGATGTACCGGTAATCAAAACGACCAACTGTATCCTGGCTCCCACGCCTCAGGAGATGCCGCTGGCCCCACCGGCACAACCCTGCATCCGTTGCGGTGCATGTGCCGAGGTATGCCCTGCCAGCCTGTTGCCGCAACAGCTATTCTGGTACGCACAGGCACAGGACCACGAACGGCTGCGCGCTCACAATCTGTTCGATTGCATCGAATGCGGCGCTTGCTCGTATGTCTGCCCCAGCAATATTCCCCTGGTGCAGTATTACCGTGCCGCCAAAGGCGAAATTCGTCAGGCTGCGGTCGAAAAAATAAAAGCCGATCGTTCCCGTGAACGTTTTGAATACCGCAAACAGCGTCTTGCACAACTCGAAGCAGAAAAAGCGGCAAAACGCGAAGCACGCAGGTTGGCCGCCGAGCAAGCTCGCGCCAAACTCGCGCAACAGCAAGACGATTCGGATGAAAACGCAGATACTGAAAATAAACGCACCGGCAAAAAGGACGCCAGCGATATTGTGCAAGCGGCCATGGCCAGAGCTGCGGCAAAAAAAGCGTCGCCCGAACAACAACTGGCCAAATTGAAACGCACTGTTGTCGCCGCCGAAAACCGGCTGCAACACCTGCAACAACGGTTGTCTGACAGCGACAATCTGACACCGGAAAAACAGGATATGATAAAAGCACAGGCAGAAACCGCACGCATCAAACTGGTGGAAGCACAACAGAAACTTGCTGACTCCGAACGCTCTGATGCCAGAGAGACGCAACCCACACAACCCCCGGCTGAATAAACCATGGCATTGCTTAACGTGACCTCACCCCACACTTCTGCGAGCCTGAATACCGCTGGCGTTATGAAGCTGGTGTTGCTTGCCACCCTGCCGGGCCTGTTGGCAATGACTTACTTTTTTGGCTGGGGCACCCTGATAAATATGGTTATCGCAAGCGCCACAGCTCTGGCCGCAGAAGCAGCCGTGCTGGGGCTTCGCAAACGGCCTGTGGCGGTCTATCTGCGCGATTGCAGTGCACTGGTTACTGCCTTTTTGCTGGCCCTGTCGTTACCGCCGCTGGCCCCCTGGTGGCTGGTTGTTACTGGAGTCGCATTCGCCATTATTATCGCCAAGCATTTATATGGCGGCTTGGGCTACAACCCGTTCAACCCTGCTATGGTTGGGTATGTGGTGTTGCTGATCTCCTTTCCGGTCGCCATGGTGCAGTGGCCTTCACCACATGCGGTACTACCGGAAGGTGTTTCCCTGCCAGGTTTATTCGACAGTCTGGCGATAGTTTTTGGTGGTAATCCAACAATCAATGGCGCCCCACTCTACGACGCAATTACCGGTGCCACCCCCCTTGATGCGTTCAAGCACAATACAGGCTTGTTAGTAGAACAGTTTTACCAGCAGGAGCCGTTATTTAATAAAGGGCGCTGGGCCGGAACCGGATGGGAAATAGTGAACCTGGCCTTTTTGGCCGGCGGCGCTTTTTTATTGTCCAGAAAAATCTTTACCTGGCACGCACCGGTAACCATGCTGGCAACGCTGATATTGCTGGCGCTGATGTTTCAGGATGGCGGCAGCTCAGCCAGCAAAGGCTCGCCCGTGTTCCACCTGTTGAGCGGTGGCACCATGCTGGGAGCATTTTTTATCATTACCGACCCGGTAACCTCTGCCACCAGTAATAAGGGGCGATTGATTTATGGCGCATTAATCGGCTTGCTGGTATTTGTTATTCGCGGATGGGGCAGTTACCCGGACGCTGTTGCCTTTGCGGTGTTGCTGGCCAATTTTGCCGCACCGTTTATCGACTATTACACTCTGCCGCGTACCTACGGTCACGAGCGTTCGCGCCGGGCTACAGAAAAACAGGAGTAGCATTTAAGTGGTATATCAGGCTTTACAGCTTGCGGGCAGAATGGGCGTTCGATGTTGGACGTTCGATGTTGGACGAAAATCTGTAAATTCACGTGCGGCGATCTGTTTTGGCTTTTCGTCGAACGTCGAACGTCCAACATCGAACACAACAAACACCCGCTCTGTTCCATACAGGAACCAATACAACCATGTTTGAAGAACGGGACTCTATTCGCAAAAACAGTATCGCCCTTGGCCTGTTTGCCCTGGTGACGGCCACGCTGTTAGCGACCACGCATATTAGCACCAGAGAACAGATTGCCGACGCCCAGCGCGCAGCACAGCAAAAAGCCCTGCTGGAAATTATTCCACTGGATCGCCACAGTAACGACCTGCTGCTCGACGTAGTACCCATCCCCGAACACTACTGGCCAACCCTGGGGCTCAAACAGGGTGGCAATATTCATATCGCACGTGACGCTCAGGGCACGCCATCGGCCATTATTGTTCCCACCGTTGCGCCCGACGGTTACAGCGGCGCCATTCACTTGATTGTTGGCATCAATGTCGATGGCACAATAGCCGGGGTGCGCGCTATCGAACACCAGGAAACACCGGGGCTGGGCGACAAGGTAGATCTGAAAAAAAGCGACTGGATACTGACGTTTAATCATAAATCACTAAGCAACCCCACACCTGACCAATGGAAGGTGAAAAAAGACGGGGGCGCCTTCGATCAGTTTACCGGGGCCACCATCACACCTCGCGCTGTAGTAAACCAGGTCTTTCGTGCGCTGCAGTATTTTGCAGAAGACCAGCAACGATTGCTCAAAGCGGCAGAAAAGCAACATAAAGAGAGGCAACCGTGACGGACAGAACCATGATGGACAGTTACCGCAATGTTGTTGTCAACGGCCTGTGGAAAAATAACCCGGCGCTGGTGCAATTGCTGGGCTTGTGCCCCTTGTTGGCGGTTACCGGTTCGGTGGTTAATGCGCTCGGCCTGGGTTTTGCCACGCTGCTGGTGCTTACCGGTTCCAATATCGTGGTGTCGCTGATTCGCAGCCAGGTATCTGATGCCGTGCGCTTGCCTGCGTTTGTGATGGTGATTGCCACCTTTACTACCTGTACCGAATTGCTGATGAAGGCTTACACCTACGAACTCTATCTGGTGCTCGGTATTTTTATTCCGCTGATTGTTACCAACTGCGCGATTCTGGGTCGTGCCGAAGCCTTTGCCAGTAAAAATTCTGTGCTGCCTGCTGCACTGGATGGCTTGATGATGGGTTCCGGGTTTGCCCTGGTGTTGTTTACCATCGGCGCCGTACGGGAAATTTTTGGTAACGGTACCCTGTTTGCCGATATGCACCTGCTATTCGGCCCGATAGCACAAAACTGGACGCTTCATATCTTCCCCGACGATTATGCGTTTCTTGTCGCTATTTTGCCGCCCGGTGCGTTTCTGGTAACCGGGTTTCTGATTGCCCTGAAAAACACCATTGACAGCCGAATGGAAAAACGTGCCGCAACGAAGAAGGCACCGATCGTAAAAGGGGCCAAGCGGGTGCGGACGACGGAAGTATAAAATACCGCACACCAGCTATGACGCCCCGTTTGCCCCCTGGACTTATTCGGCGTGGACAGGCCGTTAACTTACGCCCACCCTAATTGCTGAAGGCTGATAGTATCATTCCAGATCTTGGTCATATGCCGAATGAGATTGCCTTCGAACTGCATAGCATAAACGTAGTCGGCTGCCACAGATTTACCCGTGGGCTCACCCGGGCCGCCAGGCCCAGTCTGGGTGCCGTGAAACACAGCGTAAGCCGCTACACACCTGCGTTGTTCATCTTCAGCAAAGAACCGCAATTCATAATGCCCATCGGGTATGGGCGTCAGCAGGTTCTTCATCCATTCGGTATAACCTTCAAGGCTGGTTATATCAGCCAGAGCAGCCGCCTGTGCTGAAAATGTCGCATCAGGATGGCAATAAGCCTGGCAAACACCCCACCCCGTCATTATCACCCTAGTCCTCTGGCAATGCTTCAAATTCTTGTCTTTTGCTTTCAAACCATTCCGACATTGCTTCCGGGTTTTGCATTAACTGTTGCATTTTATGCATTGCCTTAAGATGAGCTTCGTCGTTTTGTTGAAACATTTCCATACCATGCTGCTTGCTCAGTTCCGCTATTTGTTCAAATGAATTGGCGTGAAACTCTTTATCACAAGCTCCACCCAGTTGTTTGCACGTCATAGTTTTCATGTTTAGCTCCTGATTCAGGAATCTCTGAGTTCACCGAGAGGAATATCATGCTACTTCTGAAAACTCAATTTTGAGGTATAAGCGTCGAGTGCTTTTTCCCTGCTCATTTACAAATACACTTGTTACGTAGACCTTCATGACTATCTCATTGCGAATCGAATCTGCAATATCCGAAAGTCTTGTGTTTTTTATCTGCATGCTACTTTTGCAGGTTAATGTTCCGTTCTTTTCTGGCGTCATCAATACCGCCCGCATTTGATACGTGTGTATAACCCGCTGCCTCAAGTTTTGACATGGCCATACCCGCTCTCCTGCCACTTCTGCAGTACAATCTTATATCTGTACTTTTATCGGAATACAGTTTCTCAACTTCAGAGACGATATCCTGATATGGAATGTTAATATCGCCGGGTATGTTATCCGCCGAATGTTCTTCCGCAGTTCTGACATCTATCCAAACTGTTTCGGCGCAAGCGATCGAACAGCAGAGAATTGATAATATCAAAACAGAAGCTTTCCAGATATTTTTTACATTCATGGCCGACTCCTCAAGTTAATCTGCCGCTTTGGGCGCGCGAAAGGCCTTGCTGTAGTAACCGGACGGATCAAAACAGCAAACCCGCTTCTTTCCGGCGGCAAGCATATCACAAGCATCGCGAATGTGTTTTGCACGCGTACTGGCCAGTTTGGCCGATGTTATCCAGTGTATCCAGTCGATACGCGCAAATGTGGTCGTGTTGTTCCAAACCCTGTCAGCTTTTGAAAAAGCCGTCAGCGCTTCCTGAAAGTCTGGCGGAACCTCGGGTTCAGGTTCTTGCTCCACTGGCGCGATATCCAGACTGACCATTTCGCCAATTTCGGCGCCTGCGGCATTAAGTAGCTCACCACTTAATTGCAGCCAATGGCTCAATTGACCATCCGGCTCCAGCGTTTCCTGAAAGGGTTGGCCGTTGATTGTACCTTCTATTGTGGTCCGTCCTCTGCGTGGAAGCGTTTCACTCACATCTTTTGGCAGCACTACAAATGCCCAAGACAAGTTGTTGCCCGGGATTTCCGGACGAAGCAGTTTTGCCTTGAATTGAGACCTGGCCTTGGCCAGAGTCATTTTAAGTCCGCTCATGAATACAGTTAACGCTACAAACAGTAACGTACTTTACCGCACCTAACCCACGGGGTGACGTGGTCTTTTCTTGTTTACAGAATTTTTCTCAAGCTCAATAATCTGTTTATCCTGCTCTTCTAAATTTTCAATTTTCAATATATTTTCTGCCTTTTCCAGGAACTCATACTGAGCTTTATGTCTTTCCTTGTGCTTGGCCATACGCTCGGCCACACCGGATTCAATTCTTCTTAACCTTTCTTTGTATGCTTTACGGCCTGACTTATGCATCCAATATGTAAGACCACAATCAAGGCAGAAGGCCGGACTCGTATTGACTTTGCCATTGCAAGCTCCGCAGAGTCTAGATTTGGAGAGAATGGGAACAGCCAAAAAAAATATTAAAATTGAAACTGCCAACGCCAATTCCCGGTTTATTTCTGCTGTATAAGGGTAGGATAACAGGGCAAGAAAAATCAGTGAAAGCCCTGAAATAGAATAAATAGCAAGTCTTTTCCAAAACCTGGTTCGTGATTTTTGAACAAAGGATTTGTCAGTCAGACGTTCCTTGATATATTCAACAAATTTTTTTCTTTCCTGGCGATATTTTTTCATGACCCTCTACAGATAAACATTTTCACCTTTGGAAGATTTTTTCAAACCCTGTCTGTCCATTATATGCTCACTTTTATCTTGTCCTTTTATCTATCATACACAAAATACTTGCCTTCTATTTTTCCTCTTGCGGGCTGAAGGTTGTCGACCATACCCTCAATGTTATTGCCATCAAGTGTCCACATCCATTGCTTAGCCCACCACTCGGATGTTTCTTGATCTTGGCAAGCAATAATGGCTTTGTCAGCATCACGAACTATTTTGAAATTTGCGCAGGCATATTCCGGAAGATACCAACGTAAATCAGGCATTCCAATCCGGCCATCCTTTACAGGCACCTCCCAAACTTTGATTTTTCCACTACTACTTTTATACGATAGTAACCTCATTTCGTAGCCACGGCTGTATTCTCCAAGTGTTGGGCCACTCAACAAAGATAGTTTTCCGGCTTCCAGCTCCGAAATATCGAATCTCGGCAATGCCGCTATCGCTTTTTCGCTTGGAACTAGCGAGCCAATAAAAACTATAGACACCAGGAAAATCCCCAAAAAGCACATTGACAGGGTGGCTATGACCAGGAATTTTCTTCGTTCCATGGCGGCAGTTAGCGTCGTGGCAAGGAGCGCAGACGAAGGAGGCGTACCGCGCAGGCCCGCAGGGCCGGATTGAACTTGACCACTTTTACGGCGCAAAACCACCAATACTGATCCATACGACCATCACTGCTAATTGCAAGCCACCCCAGGCCGACATTGCGAATGCGGGGATAAAAATGAAGGCCTCTTTGGACCATGATGACAAAGCCAAATAGAAAGCCAGAAAAATAGCACATAGCAGAAAAGATACTCCCTGTATTTTATCGGAATACTCAATGTAATCCGGATCACCAATCAAGTAAACCGAACAGATGCCTACAACATAGGCTAGCAGGATAAAAATATGCTTGATCTTCATGGTCCATTAATGCTTACGGCAGTGGTGCCGCGTCGTTTGCGGCGTTCTGCTGGTTGTATTTGCTAAAGGCTTTTACAATTGATGACATCTTTTGGACACTTTTGGAAGTGCATCTCTGCTGCCTCTATTAATTTCTTAGCTTTGATTGGGTCACATTGAATAAGATTTGCACTACCAAATCCCTCTGACTTCATCACAGCCATCTCTGTGTTTGAAAAATCTATGGTGGTCTTTCCATTCGGGTCTTTACTATATAAAGAGTAAAGCTGATCACTCTCAGGTTGAATCGTACCTTCAGTCAGCTGGTAAGAATCATATTTACCTTTATCATCTTTAACTTCAAGTTTCGTATATATCTTATATGTGCCATCTTCCGTATTAAAATGATATATATAACCACCACATGGGTAAGTGGACCAGTATGTTTCGCTAATGCTAGCTGCACTAGCCACATCAGCTGAAACTACAAAAATGAACAATAGAATTCTTATCATACTTTATGCTTCTAACGCTTGCAGCAGGGCACGCGAAACGAGGTACGAGTAAAGCGTTCCCTCTACCTGCGATTGTTACGCGGCATATGCCACCAACATCTCGGTGGCCCCTCTTTGAAACTGGTAATCAACAGCCTGGAGCGATGTCCGAATCCCGTCACCATCAAGTGATTCAATGACCGCTGGCAGATGCTTTGACCGCTCGCCGTCCAGAGAAAGCAAGGGGTAAACCCGGACCTCTGCTGCAACCCGGCAGAGTTCTTTCATACCCTGTATGTGCTGCTCTAAATCGAAATGTTCGCTATACAAGAACAGAAAGTGAGAGCATAGCGCCAGCTCGAACTGTTGATCATCAAACGGGAGAGATGGAAGCGAAGCGCATACGTATCTACCTGTTTCCAACCCTGAATCGTAGTCAGACAAAAATTGCTGCATCGCCGCCATGCGCACCTTACCCAACTCCGCAACGTCTTTGATACTTTCCCAGATAAAGTTGTCTGCATTTTTTTCCATCTGGATCATTATCTGAGAATAAACTTCATCGATACGAGACTGGATCTGGTCGCCTGAGAATTGATAGACAGGATCAACAGACACTACTTTTCCGCCTCTTTGAGTAAGTTCTGCGTTGAAGCACGCCGGACCATCGCCACAACCAAGAAGGCGCTTTTGTAAATCGTCTTCCGATAAGGCGAAAATGGACCGGTATTC
>JBNKFQ010000004.1:0-4277 GCA_050289385.1 Porticoccaceae bacterium
TTGAAATACACGCGGAAAATTTTTTTGCCGATGGAGGGCCATTATTGCAGCTACTTGATGAACTGTCCGAGCGTTACACCATAAGCCTGCATGCCACGTCGCTCGGACTTGGTTCCGCCACGGGGATTCGGCACAGCTACCTGCAATCCCTGGCGGCACTGACGGAGCGATTGCGCCCGGCACTGATCTCGGATCACGCAAGCTTCAGTTGGGCAGAGTACAAAAATCAGGGTGTGCATGCCGGAGATTTGTTGCCTATCGAGTTCAACGCTCAAAGCCTACAAGTGCTGGCTGACAATGTTGATGCAGTACAGCAGCACCTTGGCAGGTCCCTGCTGGTAGAGAATATTTCAGCCTATTTACCGCAACACAACGCCACATTGTCTGAACCTGAGTTTCTGAGTGAACTGGTTACCCGCACGCAATGCGGACTGCTTATCGATTTAAACAACATTCTGGTAAACGCACATAACTTCTACCAGGGCGAGGCACTGGAATATGCAGCAAACTGGTTGAGCCAGATACCCAAAGGCGCTGTACGGGAAATTCACCTTGCAGGTTTTACCCCCGCTAAAAAAGACAACCTTATTGTAGATGATCACAGTCAGCCGATATCTGTGGAGTGTTGGCAGCTGTTTAATTATGCTCTTGATCAGTTTGGCCCGGTAGCCACTCTAGTCGAGTGGGACAACCAGTTACCCGAATGGAATGTGCTGGTTGCAGAAGCCAACAAAGCGGCAACTATTATCGAGACAAAAAAGTCCGGGGCGGTGTCGTATGTGTAGCGACGCCAACAGTCACTTCGATCGGGTAAATGTAACACCGGAAGCCTCCAATGCATCCGTGCAGTTACTGGCCGCGCGACAAAATGCCCTTGTGGCCGAAATATTTAATGCACCGCGATCAAGTCATCGCCCTTCAGGTATGGATATTTATCGCAGCAATTTAATTTTTAGCGCGGCACGCGCGTTAACAATTTCCTACCCGGTAACAAGTGCAATGCTGGGTGAACAAACCATACAGGCACTGGCTGTAAAGTTGCTGCAGTACAGTCCGCCGGTGATGGGAGACTGGGCAGTCTGGGGTGCTGCCCTGGCCGATTATATAGCGACGACACCGCTGGCACGCGAGCATCCCTACCTCTGTGATATTGCAACATTGGAATGGCAACTACATCGCCGCGCCCGTGTGGCCGTGCCCGATCTCAATAAGCTATCGCTTAAACTTCTTCATGAAGATCTTGCGAGTATTTATTTGCGTTTGTCGCCATCGATTACGGTAATGCAAAGTGATTTTCATTGCCAGGCCCTGTGGCAATCACACCAACAGCAAGCAGGCGAAATAAATTTTAATAGCAATCTATTTAACAAACTCGTCTCTGAGATTCCCGCAACAGGTTATTGGTTATTGCAGAGCCAGCCCCGGCCTAAAGTACGTGCAATTCAGCAAGAAGAAGTTTACTGGTTGCGTGGTATACAAACCGGATGGAGCGTCGATGCGCTTTTAACCCACTTTCCAGATTTCGATTTCGCACCCTGGCTGGCCGGGGCCATTCAACACGGCCTGATTACTGGGCTGACACAAGCAATCAACCATTGTTAAATTCAGAGTAAGGAAAATTTATGATCAACACATTACAGAAAGCGGTTTATTATCATGAAAGAGCAGCCGGGATAGTGGCCCGTGGTCACTCTCTTGCGGTGTTAGTGGCACGGCTTTATCTCGCCCAGGTATTTTTTAAGGCAGGCCTTACCAAAATAGCCAGTTGGGATACGACATTATTCCTTTTTGAGTATGAATATACTGTACCATTCCTGCCGTTTCAGTTCGCCGCCTACTTGGCAACCGCCGCCGAATTGGTTCTGCCAGCGTTACTGGTGTTTGGCGTTCTGACTCGTATCGGTGCGTTGGGATTATTTGCGTTAAACATAGTTGCTGTTATCAGCCTGCAGGAAATTGCGATCGCTGCGCTGTACCTGCATGTACTTTGGGGGGTATTGCTGGCACAGATTACGATATATGGTGCGGGTTTTTTTGCCTTGGAGCGGCCATTTTTTAACAGATTAAGTTAATTCGAAACGGTTCTGAAAAAAGGCAATGGCAAAGCCATCGCCTTTTTATTTTATAGGCCCAGTTCAGTTAAGCCCGGGTGATCATCCGGGCGGGCACCCAGGGGCCAGTGAAATTTACGATCGGCTTCTTCAATGGCTAAGTCGTTAATGGATGCAAAGCGTTTTTGCATTAACCCATCTTCTCCGAATTCCCAGTTTTCGTTACCGTAAGAGCGAAACCAGTTGCCGTCATCATCGTGCCACTCATAGGCATAGCGCACAGCAATACGATTTTCACTGAATGCCCAGAGTTCCTTAATAAGACGGTATTGATGTTCTTTAGCCCATTTCATTTCTAGAAACGCCTGGGCTTCCTGTCGGTTGTTAACAAAGGTGCTTCTGTTGCGCCATTTGGTATCGAGCGAATAGGCTTGCGCAACCGCTTCTGCGTTACGACTGTTCCAGCCATTTTCGGCGAGGCGAATTTTTTGTTTGGCGGTTGCCTCAGTAAAGGGCGGCAGTGGCGGACGTGACATAGTGATGCTCCTATTGGTTGTAGTGAAATAAATGAGGAATTCAGGGAAAATGTGCAGTCTGTAAAAATAATTGTGGCGCTCTAATTTTAATAACCTATGGCATCAAAGTTTTGTTTTAATGCTGTGCCAGCTCCCTGTGGGCGCTGTGGCCAACGAATATTCAGGAACCCCCGTTTTTAATCCCAGGGCATTTTTAATTCTCAAACCTTTTTTAAACGAGAAACACCAGCCGTATTGGGCACCTTTAAAATCACGGATTAGTGGGTTGTGTTGCTGTAATAATTCCACGGTACCGGTTAACAGTAAAAGCTCACCGGTTTTGAAATCCAGAAACAATAGCCCTGCTTTGGGGTTGATCAGAAAATTGCCGAGCGTATTAAAGTGAAAGTTTCCTGCGAATTCGGGTATGGTCAGCGTATGATTTTCAACTTTGACAAATCCCGGTTTGCCACCGCGGTGGGAGACATCGACCCCTTCGCTGGCACAAGTGAAATTCGAGTCCGTTTGCGGTATATAGCTGGCAACGAAAAAAGTATCGGCGTGTGCAATCAACATTGCGGCATTGGTATCGAGCTGTGTCAGACCCATTGCCTTGTGCTGCTCAGATGTACTCTGACACTCGGCACGTTCCAAAAAGTGGGTGACACTGCGCACATGGATATATTTGGGGCAATTACCGAAAGCCTGATCCACACGTAATGTTGCGGCGCTATTACCACCGGCAATAATGTGCCCGTTAACACGATTACGTCTCCGTGTTGGTAGCTCGATGCCCAGCAGCCCTACCGGGTTTCCAACACCGGAGAGGGCGTCGCCCAGTGGGTCCCGGCGTTGTTGCAGACGTTGGACAGCAGAACGTTGAATTTGCAAAGTAGTCGAATTGGGTGCATGCACAAAACCGGGTGCACCACTGATAATCGAAGCCCAGGGCCAGCCATCGGCAGCCACAGCACCCGCGACTAAAAAAGGCAACTGAGCATAGAATTCGCGGTGCTGATCGGATAGATAGGAGCGAATCACCCGCGCGCCGATCGCCGCCATTTTGTCCAGTTTACCCGCCCGAGCCTGTAACATCTGCTCGCCTTGGTGAAATACCGGGAATTCGGTGTTGGGGGTATCGGCCATGGGTTGCTCGCAATCATTCGCTGACGCAAATGTATGTTCATCACTGTCAGGTTCGTGCGAGGCCCTTGAAGCATGCGTTCGCCGTCTACTTCAGGGGCCGGTTGCGAACCGATATTGTGGATTGAGGCTCTGCTAGGCAGCAAAGCCCACTGCGGTGCACTGCATGGCAATGAAACCCGGCAATGCTTCGATACGCTTCAACCATTGTTTGATTGCGGGATAGGCACCGAGGTCGATGTTGCCCTCGGGGGCGAGAGAGGTGTAACTATACAAGGCGATATCTGCAATGGTCGGTTGCTCAGCTACCAAGTATTTTCGGTCACCCAGGAGCTGATTCATTTTGCCAAACAGGTTATGCGCGCGCCTAATGGCGGCATCGGCATCCAGGGGGGCGCCGAATACGGTTACCAGGCGCGCGGCTGCGGGGCCAAACGCCAGCTCACCGGCAGCGAGGCTTAAAAACTGTTGTATCTCGGCTTCTGTCACGATGTCATTGGGCAGATAATCCGGTGCATACTTACGCGCGAGATAGACCAGAATTGCATTGGAATCGGCCAACGTAATA
>JBNKFQ010000005.1:0-5846 GCA_050289385.1 Porticoccaceae bacterium
GGCATCACGATTCCTCATGCCTGTAAGCGTGGCGAATGTACACTTTGCATGACCCGTGTTCTCAACGGTGAACCGCAACACCGCGATCTCTGCCTGAGCGCCGAGGATCGAGACCATTCGATGTGCTTGTGCGTTTCACGCGCCAGAACCCGTTTTTTGACACTCAATCTTTAATGCCAGTGAATCCCGACACTACACGTATCACGATTACACAGGAGTCAACAATGAAATATTCATTTATCACGCTTCAAAATCAATTATTTGCGAACCGACCAATCAGCGCTCGACGTACGGTTCTCACCTTCCTCTCGCAGGCGGCTTCTGCCAACTACACGCTATACCGTGACCGGCTTCAGAGTCATCGCCATACCTAAAAAATCAGTCAGTACACGATTGCCACATACCAATGAATAACGTCTGTTGAACCTGGAAACTGCAGTTGATCGCGCAAAAGCTGTGCAAGTTATTGATGTGCATGGCAGATGTAAAAAATTCGTGGTCACCTTATTGGTGATGAGAACTTTTTTAAATTTGTCAGGTGCATCAAGAAGTTGTGCAGACTTGCGTGATCCAACTGCAGTTTCCGGGTTGAAACACACCGTCTAAATAAATCACCAGGAGATCCAACATGAACTTTGAACTACACACAATCGAAAGCGCACCGACAGCCATCAAACCAGAGCTGGAAGCAGCTGAAAAGGCTTTTGGCAGTATTCCCAACCTTTATCGTGGCCTTGCTGCCAGCCCGGCCACATTGAAAATCTATCTAAACTGCAGCGAAACACTCAAGGAGCATGGCTACCTTTCGCCAATCGAGCAACAGGTTGTATACATAACTGTCAGTACTGAAAATGATTGCACTTACTGTGTTGCTGCGCACTCTTTGCTGGCCAATATGGCAAAGATAGACGAAAAAACACTTGCGGAGCTACGCGAGCTGCGCACGCTTTCAGATCCCAGGATGAATGCCTTGCGCAACTTTACGCTGTCGATCATGAAACATCGCGGTCATGTCCCGGAACACGACCTTTCCGAGTTTTATACCGCCGGTTTTGACCAGCGCCATATCCTTGAAGTATTGACCATACTGGCACAAAAGGTCATCAGCAACTACTTCAACCACATGGCTAACACACCGCTGGACGAGATGTTTCAATCATGTGCGTGGCAACACGTGGAGTAGCCAGTACAAACCCGCAATGATTATCGAAAAATGCGTGAATGATGTTGAAACGTCATGAAATACCCTTTCATCATCATTCACGCATTTTTCTTGCTGACACTTGTTGTGCTCATGATGCCAGTCGGTGTCCATTATCCTTTTGCGCCTGATATATAAGCTCTGGTCAATTCGTGGTTCGGGGCCTCAAACAAATGTCGGCATTGACCAAATTCAATTAATTTGCCAACCCGCTCGGTCATCCAGAAAAAGCCCGCATAATTAGCTACGCGTCGGGCCTGAGCCAGATTGTGGGTCACGACCACCACCGTATAGCGGCCACGCAGACGCAAAATCAGTTCTTCCACCACGCCGGATGAAATGGGATCGAGGGCGCTGCAGGGCTCATCCATCAGCAGGATTTCCGGTTCCAACACCAGTGCGCGGGCGATACACAAACGTTGCTGTTGCCCTCCCGATAACGATAGTGCAGAACGGTCCAGTCGGTCGCACACTTCTCGCCATAACCCCACATCTCGTAATGCGGCTTCGATCTTCTGTTCTCTCAATTGACGGTTGCGAACCCCGTGTTCTTTGAGTGGCAATTCCAGATTTCGGCGGATCGATAACGGGAACGGATTGGGTCGTTGAAAGATCATACCAATGCGCCTGCGCAACGCCATGGCATCCACGGGATCATGAATTAAATCCTGGTGATCAAGCAGGATATGCCCACTGACATGAGCCGCAGGGATCAATTGCGACAACTTATTGATGGACGACAGGAGACTCGTTTTGCCGCAGCCTGATGGCCCGATCAACGCCGTGATGCGGCCTTTATAAATGTCCAGAGAGACGCCATCCAGTACGGTCTGCTGCCCATAGGCCACCGCCAA
The DNA here is from genome assembly GCA_050289385.1 of Porticoccaceae bacterium. Taxonomy (GTDB): domain Bacteria; phylum Pseudomonadota; class Gammaproteobacteria; order Pseudomonadales; family Porticoccaceae; genus JBNKFQ01. Next base: position 2,056 of record JBNKFQ010000005.1, read on the forward strand.
TTCGCGAATCTGAAGTAGCGGTTGCGGTACGCAGCAGGGCTGACCTGCCTTCATTTCACCGACGGTGTAAGGTGAATTCAAGCTGTTCATGACATTCGAATCCTGTTGCTGAACCAGCGATCTGTCAAACATTGAGCCAACCAGTTAACCAATACGATGAATACCATCAGGGTTAGCGCGGAGGCATAGGCGGCGTGGTCGCCACCGGTGACGTTCATGGACAAATCGTAAATATGCACGGCCAAAGCGCGCCCGGAATCCAGCAACGACGTTGGTATGCGATCGACATACCCACTGGTGAAAATTAATGCCGCCGTTTCTGCCGTAGCCCTGCCCAAACCCAACATCAGGCCTGCCACCACAGCAGGTGCTGATGCCGGCAGCAAAATATGCCAGATAGCTGCGCTGCGGCTCATGCCCAGTGCCAGCGCACCCTTGCGCCAGTCATCATTGATAGCGGATAAGCCCCGCTCACAGGTACGAATCAATATCGGCAAAATCATGCAGGCCAGGGTGAATCCTCCCGACAAGATGGAAAACCCCAACCCTAAATAAATACTGAAAAAGGCGTTGCCAAACAGGCCATAGACAATCGAGGGCACGCCGGCGAGCACATCCAGTGATAAGCGGGTGAATTGAGCGGTGCGCTGATCCTGGCGGGAAAATTCCGAAAGCCAAACGGCCACACCCAGCCCCAGCGGCAGTGCAACCAGCAAGGCGACCGAAAGGATTAACCCGGTAGAGAGCAGCATCGGAGCAATGCCACCGGCACGACCAGCATTGCTGGGCTCTTCAATGAGAAATGCCCAGGACAAATGGCTAAAGCCTTTCAAGGCAACATCGCCCAGCATCCACAATAAAACACTGACGACCAATAAAACCGCGCCCCAAATGATCAGGGTAAACAAGCGATCAGGCATGGCGAGCCTCCGTGACGCGAGCCGACCACCAGACCAACAACAGCACCAGCAGGGTCAGCACCAAGCCGGCGGCGAACAACCCGGCACGATGCAGGCCCGTGGCATAACCCATTTCGAGCGCGATATTGGCGGTCAGCACCCGTACCGGTTTGAATAGATCAGTGGGGTTTTGCACCACATTACCGGCCACCATCAGCACCGCCATGGTTTCGCCCAGCGCCCTGGCGGTTGCCAACAGTACGCCTCCGGCAATGCCCTGACGAGCGGCGGGAATAGCGACACCCAGAATCAGGCCTTTGCGGCTCATCCCCAACGCTGCTGCGCCAGCGATCAAATCGCGGGGTATGGCCGCCATCACAGCGCTGCTGGTCAGGGTCACTGTGGGTAATATCATTAAGGCCAACACCAGTGTGGCTGCCAGTAAACTGGTGCCCGGAGGCCGGATTTGTATCAATAAAGGGACCAGCACGGTGAGCCCCCACAAACCGAAGACCACCGAAGGAATGCCCGCCAATAACGCAATCACCAGGCGATGGCTCCTGGCCAGCCACGGCGGTGCATAAAATTGCTCGAATAAAGCGCCCGCCAACCCCAGCGGTGTTGCCAGCATCACCGCCCCAAACGTCACGGCCAGTGATGCCCACAACATAGAGAGCATGCCGAACTCACCTTCCAGTGGATACCAGTGTTCGGCCAACAGCAATTTCCAGCCTTCGTCCTGGAACACCGGCCAGGTTTCTTTGAGCAAAAATGCCACGATCAATAACAGGATGAACGCAGTAATGATGGCGGCTGTTGCCAACAGGCGACGGAGTCGCCGGTCGGCGTTACCCGTATTAATGTAAGGGGACGAAATACTGTGCTTCGATAAGATCATCGACCGCCTCCGATTGCGCAAAGTCGAGGAATTTTCCGGCTAACTCAGAAGGTTGACCTTTGGTAAGCAAGTTGAGTGGACGTGCCAGTGGAAATCGCTTTGCTCGCACTTGGGCAACGGAAGCAATGACTCCCTCCATGGGTAATCGTTTTATAGCCACACCTTGTTGCTCATCGTACTCCGCAGTGCCAATGGACACATAACCAATCGCACCGGGGTTACCAGCAACGGTTTTGATACCCTGCTCATTGTCGCCAATAATGACATCGGGTTTAATCTGGCTGTTTTTGAGGGCGAAATGATGTAAGAAGAGTTCCAGCGTGGAACGGCCTTCGGCTTTATTGACCACGGTGATGGGGCTGTCTTTTCCACCCACCGTTTTCCAGTTGCGAATTTTCCCGGTGTAGATAGCGGTAATCTGCACATTGCTCAATGTCGTTACAGGGTTGGCTTTATTTAAAATAACGCAGACCCCGTCCATCGCTATGGTGTAAACCCTCAGCCCTTTTTCCGACGGTTTCAAATCACGGGATGCCATTCCGATATCAGCCAGACCCATCATCGCATCGTGAACGCCGCGGGTGGAGCCCCCGGTTTGCACGTCTATGCGCACGTCCGGATGCTGTTTCTCGTAGCGTTTGGCAATTTCCAGCGCCAGTGGTGCCACCGTACTCGACCCCGTCAATGTGAGTTGGTTGTCCGCTGCCTGAACAAAGGGCACACCAACCAGGACAGCGAACGAAAGCAGATAACGAATTAATGGTCGCAACATGCCAGCTTCCTCATCGCCTTATAGATGGATTCCCGTGAACTGCTGAGTGATAAGGTGGACACCAGGGCTTCCACCCTTGAGTAGAGGACGTTAAAGCACTGATTGAAAGCTGCACGTTCGATGTCATTATTCGGTGACACACCCGCAGGGTCGGGCAATCCCCAATGAATATGGGTGTAGTCGCCAGCAAAGGTCGGACAAGTTTCCGCAGCGGCGTTATCGCAAACAGTCAACACCAGGTCAAATTCCGGTGCACCGGGTTTTGTGAATTCATCCCAGCTCTTGCTGCGAATGACACTGTCTTCGGCCACGCTTTCTTCGACCACTCTTTTTTCGACCACTCTTTTTCCGACCATAGTTAGCCGACCAATCTGTTCCAGCGCCAGTGGATTCACTTTGCCTGTGAGGCGGCTACCTGCGCTGAATGCTTGAAACAAAGGAGCGCCCACGCTATTGAAAATGGCTTCAGCCATGATGGAGCGGGCGGAATTACCGGTACACAGCACCAGCACTCTCAGGCGTGATTGGGTTGTCGGCTGCTGATTCCTGTCAGTCATGGCGTTTGTTAACAGCATGCGCTTGCCTCAGTCGAACCCGTCGCTGCATCGAATGGCATGACGGAGCCGCAGCCTTCGAACAGGCCGAAGTGTTGATTGAAATCGCCAATAAAGGTGAAATGGTCAACAAACCGGGTATCGTGCAGCATCCGCCAGGTATTACCGCACACCGTGAACACCCGACCCGCGTCGATGGCATGATGCTTGTCGAGCGTAAAGCAGTGAGGACTGTTCGGGATGGTGCCTTTGTAAATCACGGCCTGGCCATAGTCTTCACAGGCGCTTTCCAGACCATCCAGTTTGAACAGCCGGTAAGTCGCCGAGAAAAACCGCAGATTGCCGGTTTGGAAGGCCAGTGCGTCATCGGTCACTTCCAGAGGTCTGTCCTCTACCAGCCGGGGGTCGTCGAAGCCGGCGTTGTTAGCCAGCCGCAGAAAATCATACCAGTACAGGGCGCCGCCCAGACACTCGCCGTACAATACAGAATCATTTCGTACAGCATCGGGCACGCGGCGATCTGAATAAACATCGGAGAAATAGAACTCACCACCGGGCTTAAGCAAGCGATGCACACCCTGGAGTACTGCCGCTTTATCCGGCGACAGATTGACCACGCAATTGGATACGATGACATCAAAAGAGCCGGGTTCCAGATCCAGTTGGTC
>JBNKFQ010000006.1:0-30067 GCA_050289385.1 Porticoccaceae bacterium
GGATCGTCTGACTCGATACACCTCTTATCCGCTTCGCCTGGTGGTGGCGCCAGAAGCGCGTTTGCGCCGGGAAGTGCAGCGGCAATACCAGCTTGTTGAGAACTACATTGAGCAGGAAATCGAGAGGATCGGGCAAGCGGCCGCTGCCGGTCGTGAGTTCGTTGCCGAACGGCTGATGGAGATGCTGATTCAGTCAGCCATCGAATACAATGCGACAGATGTGCATATCAATCCCACCGAGCTGGCAACACTGATCTCTTTTCGACTGGATGGGGTAATGCAGCTTTGCTATTCCCTGCCAGCGTCTGCCCACGGTCGGCTGGTGTCGGTATTCAAGGTCGCGGCCGGTATGGATATTGCTGAGTCCAATCGCCCCAATGATGGGCACATGGCGTTCAGCTATTTGCAGGAACGCTACGATCTCAGGATATCCACCATTCCCTCGGTTACCGGCGAGAACATGGTCATTCGAATATTGTCCGGCTCCCAGGAATTCCTGTCCCTAAAAGACCTTGGCCTGACCCCGGACCAGATAAACAGCATTGGCTCGATGGCGCAGTCGCCCCACGGTATTGTTCTGGTATCGGGCCCCACCGGTTCCGGCAAGACGACAACACTCTACGCGGTAATGCGCACCATTAATGCCATGCAAAAAAATATCCTCACCATTGAGGATCCTGTCGAATACACCATGCCTCTGGTGCAACAGGTGCAGGTAAATGAAAAGGCGGGCATCACGTTTGCCAGCAGTATTCGCAGCTTTCTGCGCCAGGATCCCGATGTTCTGCTGATCGGCGAGATTCGGGATGAAGAGACTGCGGGCCTGTCGATGCGCGCGGCTCTCACAGGCCACCTGGTGTTTTCAACGGTTCACACCAATGATGCCGTGGGGGCAGTGGTGCGCCTGCGGGATTTGGGCGTGGAAGATTACATTATCGCCTCGACCATTCGCGGTGTGGTTTCCCAGCGTCTGCTGCGTCGCTTGTGCCCTCACTGCAAACAGACGAGTACCAGGGAGACCCCCTGGTACGACATTGAACCCGGGGAGAGTTTCGAACATGTGGGCTGCTCGCTGTGCCGCAACACCGGTTATATCGGCCGCACGGTTATTGCCGAAGTTCTGGAAATGGATCGGCTACTGGCCACAATGATCGGCGAGGGCGCAACCATCAGCGAATTCGATCGGGCAGCGAAGGTTCGTGGCATGAGAACCCTGAATGATGCCGGCATGGACCTCGTTGCCGACGGTATTACCGATATCGCTGAATTTGAAAGGGTACTCGGTTAATGTATCTCTTGTATTCAGCCCTCGCTGGTGATGGTCAAAGCACGCGACGATTAGGCCAGTATCCCGGTCTTTCAGAGTTGGATAACGAACTCACACTGCACGGTGAGCAATTGATGGACTACCACGTCCTGTCCGATGGCGTCGGTAAAACGCTCGAATTCCTGCGCAGAAAACCCAAACCTCTGGAAATCGCCGAGTTCTGCACCACGCTTTCCTACTACGTTTCCGGCGGTGTTGAATTGCAGGGCGCGCTTGCCGATACAGCGGAGTCCACTTCCAATTCCGCCATGCGAACGGCCATCATCGATATTCGCAGGCACCTGAAGGGCGGGTACTCGCTGTCCGAGGCCATGAGGATGACCGGGCGCTTCCCGGATGTTGTCATCAATATGTCGCGCATCGGTGAGGAGGGCGGCGAGCTTGCCCGCATGCTGTGGGATGCGGCCCAACACATAGAACGGGTAGAAGCGATTCGCAGTGCCGCCAAGCGGGCTCTGATCTATCCCGCATTTACTCTGCTTGCAGTGGGCGGTGCCGGAGTGTTCTGGATGACGGTGGTAGTGCCCAAGATTGTTGAGTTGTTTGAAGCCATGCAGGTAGAGCTGGAGCCAGCGACTCTTATGCTTATCGCCATGAGCAACTTTTTTTCAGCTTATTGGCCAATGGTATTAGCTACCGTTATCGCTCTGCCAATACTCTGGTTTATCGCCCGTCGTAACGAGCGTTTTCGGCTCAAAAGCGATCACCTCCTTTGGCGAATGCCTTTCTTTGGCCGCATCGTGCGCGGTGGTCAGATGGCCTTCTATTTTCAGTACCTGTCCCTGATGTACGGTGCTGGCGTGGTTATTACTTCTGCCCTGAAGACCATGCAGAAAACAGTGAGTAACAAGTATTTTGCAGAGCGCGTCAGCAGCCTGTTGGTGGACCTGCAGGCTGGCAAGCCTTTGGGGGCATCGTTCAAGGCGTGCGAGGTTTTTCCGCTGCTGGATCAACGCATGGTAACGATCGGTGAGCAGACCGGTAACCTGGAGGAGCAGTTGCAGAAGCTGGCCGAAGTGCATTTCCATCGTGTGCAGTCATTGGTGGAGTTGCTGCCCAAATTTCTGGAGCCGATGTTGCTGGTTTTACTGGGCAGCTGTTTTGCCTTCTTCGTGGTAGCGCTGATGGGGCCGCTTTACAGCATGCTCAGCAATGTGGGGGGAATGTAGTGACGGGGAATATAGTGACAGGCGCTCGCCGGTTTAATTCTGGCTTCACTATTGTCGAGATTTCCCTCGTATTGATTGTTTTGGGCATCCTCGCAGCAGTGCTTTTGCCACTTGCCCAGTCGGGTCATGATGACGCCATGCGCAGGCAGGATATGACCACGATGGAGACGGCCAAAAATGCTTTGATGGGGTATATCCGGGTAAATGAAGGAATACCCTGTGTCGATTCTTCTGGTGTTCAGGTTTCCACTGGATGTGACCCGACGCAGACGCTGGATTTGTTGGGCGTGAGAAATACCGACAGCCGGCGCATGACATTCGCTTACGACGTGAACGATACGCTGACACTTGCGGAAATTGCCGCTAGCGGAAACTCTCTTTGCACCGCATTGGCCAACATCATCAATCCGCCGATACCGCCCGCAACTCCACCGGAACCAACCTTGTGTGACAGCGTAAATGCCAACACTGGCAGTACAGCGTGTACTTCTACACATCCCATGGCATTTGTTCTGGCAGGGCGGGGCAGTGATCGCTGCCTTAACCTGGAAAATACTCATGCCAGTGCGACCAACGATGGCGTATGCCCAACGGCAGTGGCAGACAACCGCACGTTTGAAAATCCGGTACGTATTCATTCCCGCACCCAGGATGATGGTTACTACGAAGATCTGGTTCTCGCCGTTACGCCGTTCGAGCTGGCCGAGGCGATGGGTTGCCCCGTCGGCGGCGGTAGTGGCAGTGGATTTTCCTGGTGCCTGTCCGGGGAAAAGCTGGTTCAGGTGATCAACGGAGTGAATAACGCTATGGGCATCAGTATTAACGGGGCCTGTTATACCGTCGACCGCGGCACAACCGCGAGTTTGGGGTGCCAGACGGATGGGACTGCAATCGGTGTCTACAGCAATACAAGTTGCGCGGCAGCGGTTTTCAGCGGGACGGTCGGGAGCCTCGACATAAACACTGATGGTCGCACAGACATTGTCTGTAATACCTCTAATTGCACATCCAGGTGAGTTGATTTATGGCCTCTTTTACTAAAACTACTGTCCGGATTCTTGCAGTCGGCGCGATTGTTCTGGCGGCTGGTGTGTATTACCAGACGTTTGCCTCCCATCGACTGGAAGAGGCCCGCGCCGCGCTGAGTCATATCGAAGCCGCCCAGTCCCGGGCGGAGACCACAAAACAGCGCGCCGAACTGTACGCCAGCCTGCTTGCCAATATGACGGACAAAAAGATGGATCGTCAGGAACCCTTTTCTGTGGTCAGCGAATTCTCTCCCCGCGAGATTAAGCAGCTGGGTTCATTGCTGGACACTCTGTACCAGCGAGATGGCCATTTTTTCCTGCAGCATTTCCGGCTGTCCTGGCAAGATGCCAATAAAAAACTCGGCCTGCTGCCTCGCCTGGAGCTGGAACTGGATGGCCGCAAGGTTCTGTTATTTTCCGACAAGGTAGCTGACGCTTTGTCTGCTACCACTGCAAAACGTTGAGGAATATTATGCATCCCTATCAACCATTTGCATTCTTGCCCGTTGCAGTGATTGCTGCCTGGTTTGCTGCCTCCCATTGGTCGGACAGTGACCTGCGTCGTTACCATGTCCCGCCTGTGGCGCAGATCGAAGATCCGTCTGTGCAACTGGAGACACGTTCCCGGCCTGTTGAGAAACCGGATATTCGGGTCAGGTCTTTTCTGCCCTGGGTGCCGCCACGGCCCCCGGCACCAGCCCCCGGCCTTATTCTGCAAAGTGTGATGACTGGCACCGGTGTTCACGTGGCTACCATCAACAACAAAATCGTCAAGGAAGGTGACCATGTCGAGGGTTACCTGGTTCGGCGTATCAGCGCCGATGGCGTAGACCTGGAAAATGGAGTCAAGACCCGTCACCTGCCCATGCGCCCGCTACATGAACTGCAACCTCCCGGGCGTCCGGGGCAAAGTACCACCAGAAAAGATGCTGGCAACCAGCACAATAAATCCGATCTGCCCCGGGAATTGCCGGTGACGCTTGATCGTTAAAAAACCAGCTTCAGGAAATTGCTATGGCCATTTTACATAACACTCTGTCTCTTGCTCTGGCGACTCTCGTTGTTGCCGGGTGCAGCACCAATACCAAGCAGCCTCTGCAGATTCCGTCCGGGGACCTGGATTACAAACCTGCACCAGCCAAACCAGAGCTGGACGTAAAAAGCCGTATGCCCAGGTTTGTTCTGCCGGCCACGGTAGCGGATACAAAACTTTACAATTTCAGAGCGACAGGACAGCCGGTACGTTTGGCCCTGTCTCAGCTGGCCACTGCTTACGGGTTAAATATTGTTGTGGATCAAGATGTGGAGGGCCTGGTTACTGCCGACCTGAAGGAATTGCCTCTGGATAAAGTGGTTGAGGCAATACTGGAGCCGCTGGGGTTGGCCTGGACATGGCAGGATGGGCTATTGCGCGTCAGCCGTCTGGAGACCCGAAACTATACAATCGATTACCTGCGACTGGTGCGCTCCGGTACCGGCAACAGCTCCTCCAGCACTTCACTCTCCGGCGGTAGTGGCGGCGGCGGAGGCGGTGGCGGAAGTACTGGCAATAGCAGTTCAAGTATCGCCCAGAACGATACCATTAACTTCTGGAACGAACTGGAAGAGCAACTTAACGCCATTCTGGAGCGCAGTGACGACGACTATACTGGTGCCGAACGTCCCATGGAAACGACGGTCCAGACCGACCGCGAGACCAATATCACAACCACCCTGACCCAACGTGTGCGGGAATCGGAAGGACGCCTGATTATCGACCGGTTGTCGGGGACCATTCAGGTCACCACTACCCGCGCTCGCATGAAGAATGTGGACACATTTCTCGCGCGGGTAAGTGAGGGTATCAAGCGCCAGGTATATATTGAGGCAAAAGTGGTGGAGGTGTTCCTGAATGACGACCAGTCCCTGGGTATAGACTGGAGCGAACTCGACTTCGGTTCCTTGCAACTCAGTAGTGACGTGTCCGTTACCAATCCCGCCGACGGTGCCAACGCATTACCACCGACCCTTTCGGGCACCTATATACGTTCTTTTGGCCACGTTCTCGATAATATTGAAGGTGCCTTGACTGCCCTGAAAGAGCAGGGACAGGTTCAGGTGGTGTCCCAGCCGCGCATACGTACACTTAACAACCAGTCAGCTATCGTTCGAGTCGGCACAGAACGAACTTTCTTTACCACCACCACCACAATTACCGCCGTGGCGGGTGGTTTGCCGCTGCAAACCGTCACCAACACCCCGTCAACTATCAATGAAGGCCTGGTGCTGACAGTGACGCCCCAGATTTCCGAGTCCGGCGAAATAACAATGGATGTGACACCGGTACTGACCCGTATATCCGGCGTGGAAACTTCCCCCGACGGATTGAGCAATGCGCCAAGACTGGATATCAAGCAAAGTTCCACGTTAGTCCGCATGCATGACGGTGAGACCATTGTGGTGGGAGGCCTGATTCAGGAAACGGTCAGCAATACCGAGCGCTCGGTACCCATCATTGGAAAAGTGCCGGTATTGGGCAAACTGTTCAGTGCGACTTACGACCGGGATGTACGCAAGGAACTGGTAATATTCCTGACTCCGCACATCATCCAATGAACGCTATCTGTGAGCAAAAAATCCAGTCGATGCCAGTTGAAGGAGTACTGGATACCGGGGCATGTTACGGCAGGCTGGGGCTATCCACCGGACCTTTTGACATCACTCCGGACACCGACTTCCTGGTGCCCCAACACCAATATCTGGAAGCCATTGGTCACTTGCGTTTTGGTCTGGCGTCGGGAAATTTTACGCTGTTAACAGGCAATGTCGGGTTGGGCAAAACCCTTTTATGCCGCTATTTGATGCAACACTTGCCGGACAATATTCGAACGGCTTATGTGTTTAATCCACAGCAAAACTACGCCGAGTTCCTGGGCTCTATCCTTTACGACCTGACCGGTAAGCTGCCGGTCAAGTGGGCCAGCGGCGCCCAGTTGCACGATTTGCTTTTCAAGGTGTTGGCGGCTTTTGCGCGTCAAAACAAGCGGGTGGCCTTGATCGTTGACGAGGCGCATCGCTTGCAACCTCATTTACTGGAAGGGTTGCGCTTGTTGTCGAACCTGGAAACAAATAAACGCAAGCTGCTGTCGCTGTTGCTGGTAGGGCAAAATGAACTGGAGCAGACACTGGAGTTGTCTGGCATGCGTGCCTTGCGTCAGCGTATCAGTGTCTGGTATCGCTTGCGGCCATTTACCCGGCGTGAGAGTGTCGACTATATCCGTTACCGCCTGCAGGTGGCGCGTATTTCGGGTGGTTTTGAAATCACCACTCCCGCCTGTTTTATAGCCCACCGTTATAGCCTTGGCGTGCCGCGCCGACTCAACCAGATATGTGATCGCGCGCTGCTGGCAGCGTTCTCCTCTTACCGTACTTGCGTAAGTGCCGGCATGATGCGGCGTGCTGCTCGTGAGGTAACTGCAATTGAACGGATATGATCGTAATTGATCGGGACTGATTGATCGGAACTGAAAGTCATGAGCATCATATACAGTACCCTTGAGCGCCTTGAAAAAGAAGGCCCTGTCCAGGCGGAATACCTGGATGTGAACGGTTCGAATCAAGGTTTGGATAGGGGTTCGAATACAGCCGTCACGCCTCTTCAATTTGGTGGGTCCAGGAGCTTTCCTGTCAAGACTTTGCTGGTCGCCGCTATTCTGGTTCTTGCCGGAACAGTCCTGATGGTGGTTTGGCCTGGAAGTATCCCTTTTAATACTTCCCGTGAATTACCGCCAGTAATGGCAGACAGACCGGGAGTGGAAGCTGTGAAAGCGGAGCATCAACTGCCGCTTGTCACGCCAGCAGAAAAGGTGTCCGTTGAACCGAAAGCAGATCATCAGACGACTGAAACTGTGGAACAGGTAAACCCATCCATCGTGGCATCAGTGTCTGGTCTTCCCGAGACAGATTCAGAAATCCGCGAAGGGCACTTTGTGGAGGACAAGTCGCCGTCACCGGCTGATGCGGCCGGGATTTCTAATCGGACCTCTACTGAAGAAACCCCGGGGCAGGACCCCAGCGACGTTCCGTCCGCTGATGTGCTCAACATACCGTCTGGCGCGAACGCTCCGGCTGAAAAAAACGGGATTGAGCAGGTTGCTTCCGGTGAGCGGAAGCAGGTAACGGAGTCTGCTTCTTCGAGTGATGTAACCCGGCCTGAAAAGATCGAAGACATATTGGAAACAGCCAGGCTTGCCTTGTCTGACGGGCAGTATCAACAGGTTTTTTCAGTAATGGAAACACTTTCACCGGTACCCGAGCATCGTGCTGATTTCTGGCTTGTAAAGGGCAGTGCCCATCTGGGTCTCGGTCAGTTGGATCTGGCTGAAAAGGCATTCGAATCGGCACAAGCACTGCTACCTGACCATGCCTTGATCGCCGTGCAGCGGTCCATCGTAAGCCAGGAAAAAGGTGACCATGCAGGTGCATTGCAGATTCTTCGCAATGCAGCCAGACAGCACCCGAACGTGCCGGAAATCTTTCTGAATCAGGGGTATTCCCAACAGGCGTTGGGGGAAATCCGGGATGCGGGATACAGCTTCCGCACATTCCTGAAACTAACTGAGGGCCGCTCACTTTATGCTGAACAGAGAAAAGCAGTTAATCAATGGCTGGCGCAAACTTCTTCTGTTCGTAAATAGGGTATTGTTACTTCCACATTCACCTCTGCATAAAAGCCGGGCCAATTGATAAATAATTCTCCGGTACTCCCGATAAACCTTGACAGATAACGGCAAGCGTTTTAAACAACAGCTGAACCGGGCCTTTGCGCCTGGAAATGTTGTAACCGCATACGGCAAACGGGAATTTGAGATATGAATGATCTGCAGACCCTGGCAAGTTCAGTGATTCAGTGGAGTGCCTTGACGTTACTTTTCGTATTGGGCTTGGGGGTACTGATGGCGTTAGCACTCTATGTTATAGACAAGACCCAAACTACCCATACGATACGGCGTAATTACCCGATATTTGGTCGATTTCGATATTTTTTTGAGCATTTGGGTGAATTTTTCCGCCAATATTTGTTCGCGATGGATCGCGAAGAATTGCCGTTTAACCGGGCTGAACGATCCTGGGTATATCGGGCAGCAAAAAAGGTGGATACAACGATAGCTTTTGGTTCAACCCGACCGTTGGATGTTGCCGGAGAGGTGTTTTTCTTGCATAGCTCTTTTCCAACTCTGGAGCAGGATGCTGTTGAACCAACCGTTGTGACGATAGGAGAGGGCTATTGTGCTGCCCCATACAGCAGCCGTTCGATTATCAATATTTCCGGTATGAGTTTTGGCGCTATATCCAAACCTGCTGTTCGGGCTCTGTCCAAAGGTGCCAAAAAAGCAGGTGTTTGGCTGAACACCGGTGAAGGGGGGCTATCTTCTTATCATCTGGAGGCTGGCTGCGACATTGTATTTCAAATCGGAACCGCCAAATACGGTGTCAGAGATTCGGATGGCAAGTTAAGTGATGAAAAACTGAAAAAACTTGCCGAGCGTCCCGAAATAAAAATGTTTGAAATCAAGATGAGCCAGGGCGCCAAGCCGGGCAAAGGAGGAATTTTGCCGGGCGACAAGGTTACTGAAGAAGTAGCAGAAATTCGCGGGATTAATATTGGGCAGGATTCGATTAGCCCCAATGGGCACGAAGACATAAAGTCGGTGGATGATTTGCTCGACATGATTAATCATATTCGCAACCTTACCGGCAGGCCGACAGGTTTTAAAATGGTGGTAGGGCAAGCCGAGTTTTTTCACGATCTTTTCAAGGCTATCCATAAGCGCGGTATACAATGTGCACCCGATTTCATCACTATTGATAGCGCCGATGGTGGTAGTGGGGCAGCACCCCAACCCTTGATGGATTATGTCGGCATGGTTTTACGTGAGAGCTTGCCGATGATAGTTGATATGTTATACGAATACGGTTTGCGGGACAGAATAAAAATAATTGCATCGGGCAAGCTGGTTACCCCGGGGAAAGTTGCGTGGGCAATAAGTGCCGGGGCCGATTTTGTGACTTCTGCACGCGGCTTTATGTTTGCGTTGGGGTGTATCCAAGCGTTGCAGTGTAACAAAAATACGTGTCCTACGGGTGTAACGACTCACAACCCTGATTTGCAACGGGGGTTGGTCCCGGAAGATAAAGCCGAACGCGTAGCCAGCTTCGCGCGAAAAATGAACTACAGCGTCGGTATGATTGCCCACTCTTGCGGCGTTACCCAGCCCAGAGATTTGCGAAGAAGTCACGTCAGGGTTATTGAGAGCGGTGGTACATCCAGATCTTTGGCAGAGCTTTACCCCCAGCCGAATGTTAAAACGGAATATATTTCAGGTGACTCCATCAAATGAGAGGACAGGTTATTAAAGAGCTCCTCATTCCGGTTGGCCATTGACAATCGCCAATTTTTCCGGAATTTTACATAGTATCTTTGATCCAGTTGCTAAAGGCGCGCATCTTGGGCAACCAGTTATAGCGCGTGGGTGAAAGAGCGTAATATCGATAATCGGTTACATAGCTTGCATCCAGAATATTGACCAGTTCGCCATTTTTCAGTTCGTTCTCGATCATAAATCGTGGCAGAAAAGTTACCCCCAGTTTTTGTTTTACCGCTTGCACGATCATAAACAAGTGCTCGAATCCCAATATATTGGCAAATGCAATATTATTTAGTCCGGCATTAGCAAACCAGGTGTCAGATCGCACTGGCCTGTCAGTGTGTTCGAGCAACGTGTACTGGTGGATATCTTCGATCTTTGAAACAGGCGTGCCCTGATTTAACAAGCCGGGATGGCAAACCAGGAGCAGTTCTTCTTTTATCAATAATTGCTTTTCAATACCCCGTAATTTTCCCTCAATTCTGGTCAGCGCGATATTGGCATCTTGTGACCTTAGTGCTTCGATAGGGTTGCGACCCGAAACAACTTCTATTTTCAGGTGTGGATACAGATTGTTAAATTCCTCGATACGGGGAATTAACCAGTATGTGGCCAGCGAAGGCATGGCACAAATGACCAGGGTGTTGTCGTCATCCGCATCTGTCCTGGCAAGACCAGTTGCAGTTTCAATAATGTTGAATGCTTCATTGATACCGGCAAAGAACTTTTCGCCAACAGGTGAAAGCGTTACGTTTCTTGGCATGCGGTCGAACAAGGACGCCGCCAGATACTCTTCCAGCAACTGAATCTGTTTGCTGATAGCGCTTTGCGTAACATTTAGCTCAGCTGCAGCCTCGGTAAAACTGAGGTTTCTGGCCGCGGCCTCAAATGCCTTGAGCGCATTTAGTGGAGGTAATGAGCGTTTCATAACGGGCTTGTTCTTTGCCATGAGTTTTTCTCATGTTAAACGAAAATAACTCGTTTGTACCCTGTTTTTAACTGTCATTAAATACGATCCGCTTGTGAAGTTAATGAGCCGCGAACACCACATGAGCGGGTAGCTGCGAGTGCCCTGAATATGCGTGCAAAAAGGTAGTGCGGTGTTGTTTGATATGGAGAACCCAAAGTGAAGATATTACCACCGTATCTATTGTTCCTTGGTGACGTAGAAGACCCGCTATCGGTCAAAACATCGCGAGGGGTAGCCCAGTGGCGCCCCGAGTTGTGCATGGGTGAGTTTGCCTTGCCTGGTTGTACTGTCAGCCTCGGGTTAGAACCGCTCACGCCGCAACAAGCTCGGGAACGTGGTGTCAAGACCCTGATTCTCGGGTTGGCTAACAGTGGCGGTGTGATCCGGGAATGCTGGGTGCCGGCAATATGCCAGGCTTTGGAATGCGGGCTGGATGTCGCCAGTGGTCTGCACCAAAAGCTGGTTGATATTCCGGAAGTCAAAAAACTCGCCGCCGAGCTGGGTCGCAATATTGTCGATGTGCGCTATCCAAACCGGACTTTCCATGTGGGTTCCGGTAAGAAAAGAAGTGGCAAACGACTACTGACCGTTGGGACGGATTGTGCCGTAGGTAAAATGTATGCATCGCTGGCCTTGCACAAGGGGATCCAGAATCAGGGCCTGAATTCTGATTTCCGCGCCACCGGGCAAACCGGTATCTTGATCAGTGGGGAAGGTGTACCGGTAGACGCTGTGGTGTCGGATTTTATATCCGGTTCCATAGAGGAGTTGACCCCCGATAACAGTCCCGATCATTGGGATATTATTGAAGGGCAGGGTTCGCTGTTTCACCCTTCTTTTGCCGGTGTAAGTTTGGGGCTGCTGCATGGCGCCCAGGCAGATGTCATCATTATGTGCCACGAGGTTGGACGGCAGTCTATGAGGGGGGTGCCGGAATATGAACTACCGGATATAGGGGCCTGTATCGAGCTTAATCTGGAGTTGGGGGCGAGAACCAACCCGGATATCAAATTGGGTGGCATAGCTTTGAACAGTTCTGCTTTACCCGCTGATGAGGCAGAAACCCTCTGTCAACAATTAGCTGAACGCCATGGCGTGCCATGTTTCGATCCAGTGCGACATAGCACCGGGCCTGTAGTGGATTTTATTCAGGCTCTGGATTCAATCTCTCAAAGGTAAGTAAATGAAAAGTATCGCATTAACCGCCTGTGGAGAAACATGGCCTTTAAAAGAACCTTTCCGTATTTCCCGTGGTGTGAGAACGGAAGCGAAAGTTGTTCTGGCGTCATTGGCGGCTAACGAACAAGGTCTTGAAGGCAGGGGCGAAGGCTATCCTTACCCTCGTTATGGTGAAAGTGTCGAATCGGTTTTGGCGCAAATAGAGCAAATCAGGGTCATTCTTGAACGCGGAGCCGGCAACGATGAATTGCAATCTGCGTTGCCGGCTGGTGCCGCCCGCAATGCTGTCGATTGTGCGTTATGGGATTTACGTTGCAAGGAGCTTGGTGTCAGTAGCTGGCAATTGCTGAAACGACCGAAACCGGCATTTGTCGAAACCGCAATTACCATTGGTATTGGCAGTGCGGACGAGATGGCAGAAAAAGCAGCTGCATATAGCAATTATCCTTTGCTGAAAATCAAACTGGACCGCGAGGATGTTCGTCAAAAAGTAATGGCGGTTCGCAATCATGCACCGGGCGCACGTATTGTCATTGACCCTAACGAGAGTTGGGATCTTGAACTGCTCCGTGACATTGATGGCTTTTTGGCCGATCAGGAAATCGCCATGCTCGAACAACCTTTGCCAGCTGCCGAAGACCACGGTTTGGCTACGTTCCAGAATATTGTTCCCATTTGTGCGGATGAATCTTGTCATACACGTATGGATCTGGACGGCCTGCTGGGAAAATACCAGGTGATCAATATCAAGCTGGATAAAACCGGTGGCCTCACCGAAGCCCTGGCCTTGAAAACCCGTGCACAGGAAATGGGGTTTGGCATTATGGTGGGTTGCATGGTCTCCACGTCACTGGCAATGGCTCCAGCCTTGTTGTTGGCGGGAGACGCCGCTTTTGTGGATCTTGACGGGCCGGTCTGGATGGCAAAAGATCGAGAACATGGCCTGGTTATCAGAGAAGGAGCTATTGATTTGTCTTCTGTGGAGCGGCTTTGGGGTGGTGGCACCCCGGTTTAGCGGGCTACGCCAGTTTGTCGGGCGTAGCCCCTTTGCCGGATTATTGGTGAACCTTGTCGATTAAACTGCGTATTTCCTCTGAATTAAATGCTCTCAGGCTTTGAGAGCGTACATTGCCTTGCAGGCCAAGGGCCAGCAGCGCAGATGTGACAGATTCATCATCAGGTGCATCCATAACCGCAATCAGGTCATATTGACCTACCGTCCAATAAACCTCTTTGAGGTGAACACCGAAACTTTCAGCTTTGGCGTGAAACGCCTTTGCCCTGTTTGGTGATTCTTTCACATTGCGTATGCCCTGATCTGTAAAGTTTAACAAGCTGATAAAAGTTGCCATGGTTTTCCTCCGGGGAAACCCTGTTGTCGTCTTCACAAATACAACGCCCATCAGGGTCAGTTGACCCTGACCATATAAAACTAGCCTATTAACAGGCCTCTGCCGGCTGTATGGATGCAAATGCCTTTGACTTTAACCTGCAAATTGTGACTTTTTCAGTATTGGTGGTCTATACGTAGTGCGCGTCTCCGCGTCGATGTTCCCGGGTGGCATGGGCGGTGGGGTGTTGCGGACGAGGGATAAAGCCCAATTATCGAATAATGTTATCATTCGGATGGTCAATTGGAATGATTACGCGAAAAGCCTCGGGAGAAGTAATCATGGGTGCCTCGCGAAAATGGTCAGCTTTGCTATCAAAGGCCTCCGTTGGAGTTTTACTTTGCTTTTTTTCACTGTGTGTTTCGAGCGGGATTGAAATAGAAGGTGTTGGTAACGAGACACGTGCAAACATCCTCGCTCATATGGTGCTGGACGATCAGCCTTGCGACGCCGAGCCTCACATCGTGCGTCAGCGGTATCGCGCTGCGCCCGATAATATTCGTTCAGCAATGGCGGCTATCGGGTTTTATCAGGTTGTTATCGAGTCCACGCTGAAATTTGAGCAAAGTTGCTGGTCCGCACAGTTTCACATTGCGCCCGGTGAGCCGGTTCGCTTACGCGAGGTCGAGTTACGCCTTACTGGCGAGGCGCAACAGGACCCGGAGTTTAAACCCCTTGCCGAGCAACTGAACAAAAAAATCGGCACCAGATTACGTCACAGTGAATACGATTCCTTTAAGCAGCAGGTAGCGGATAAAGCGACGTCGCGAGGTTACTTCGACGGTGCTTTTGAGTCCAGTCGCCTGGATATCTACCCCGACAACCTGGCCGCTGACATTCATATTCATTACGCTTCCGGGCCGCGTTTCCAGTTCGGTCAGGCGAAGTTTGAGCAGCAGGTATTTTCAGAGTTCCTGCTGCAGCGGTTTATCCGTTTTTCTGTTGGTGACGCGTGGAACAGTAATGATATTACTGATTTGTATAAGAGCCTGATTGATAGCGACTACTTCAGTTCTGTACAGATTGTGCCAATGCCAGAGGATGCTCAGGGCTTACAAGTGCCGATTGCGATTAAACTGACCCCCCGGGCTCGCAAAAGTTATTCTGCAGGGCTCGGTTTTTCCACCGACACGGGGCCCAATATACGACTCGGTTATAAAGATCGGCGGTTCAATGAGCATGGCCACCGCCTGCAAGCCGACATCGCAGCCTCCAAAGTCAAGTCATCTGCCGGGTTGGCCTATCGTGTACCACGACGTGATCCGCGCAAGGAGTGGCTGGATATCTATGGTGGCGCTGAAACAGAAGACACAGACAGTTTTAACAGCACCGCGGCCAAGGTCGGTGTACGCAGTACTCGCATGCGCCGCGGCTCGTGGCTGGAAACCCGCTTTGTTGAGGCCGTATGGGAAACGTTTGATATCGGCCTTGAAAGCAGCAGTTCGCGTTTGCTGATTCCCGGTATCAGTTGGGCCAAAACCTCGGAAGGCAATGTATCACGACCGCGCAGGGGCTATCGCCTGAGCCTGGAAGTGAAGGGCACAACGGAGCAACTCGGTTCAGACACGGCATTTTTGCAAGCATACACCCGCGGCAAATTGATTTTGCCAATGCCCGCCAATGCGCGTTTGATCACCAGAACCGAATTTGGCGTAACCATCAAGGACGACTTGCAAGATTTGCCACCGTCGGTACGCTTTTTTGCCGGTGGAGACAACAGTGTTCGCGGTTACGATTTTGAGTCCCTTGGGCCGGTCAACAATCTTGGACAGGTTATCGGTGGTAGCCACAAACTGGTTGCCAGCGTCGAGTATGACTTCCCCATCGCGGAAAATTGGTCAATAGCCAGCTTTGTCGATGCAGGCAATGCTTTCAACACAAAGGACTTCGACATCAATCGCAGCGTCGGCCTGGGGGTGCGCTGGTACTCGCCCATCGGGCCGTTTCGAATAGACCTGGCGCACCCGTTGGATGACGATGAGCAGGTAGTTCGATTGCACATTTCACTGGGAGCCGATCTGTAATGCGGCGCCCTTTAAAATACCTGCTATGGATTCCGGTATCGGCAATTCTGCTAGCGATTGTGGCCCTTTTTCTACTGATCGCTACGGTTCCCGGCACTCGATGGCTGATTTCAATAGCCGCTTCATCGGCGCCCGGTGAATTAACGGTTGCTGACAGCAGGGGCACATTGTTGTCGGGCCTCACGCTCGAAGATGTCGGTTACCTTTCATCCGATCTAACCCTGCATGCCGACTCATTGACAATGGACTGGCGGCCCCGCCTGCTGCTGGCGCGCGGGCTGTTATCGCTTGAGAAACTGCACCTGTCCAATGTCGAAGTGATATTGCCTGCTTCGGCGCGGGAGCAAAACGAACAACCGTTTGTCATGCCGGAAATATTCACACCCGTTGCCCTGGAGGTGGACAGTTTTCGAGTGCAGCAATTCAAGCTTGTTCAGGGTGACACACAGCAGCTTGTACACCGTCTGGAATTGGCCGCCAGCTTCGTTGGCAGTCGTCTCAGGATTGACAGGGCAGAGCTGGACAGTGAGGTCGCCAGCGCCTCCCTGAGCGGCGCTTTCGCCATGTCAGAACCGTTCGGGACTGATCTGAAAATCGACTGGGAGTTGCGCTTGCCTGAATTTGAGCCGTTCAGCGGTTCGGGGAATTTTAAAGGCAACTTGCACGATTTGAAGGTTCGGCACCGGCTCGTTGCGCCGATTGAGTTGGGCATTGAGGGTGCCGTTGACCTGCTGGCTGATACCCCGGCGCTTGATATTGCCGTCAGTTGGGATCGCATCGACTGGCTCCCGGCAGGTTTCCCCGCTATCGAGCCACTTGGTGTGGTAAGCAGTACGGGTGGCGAGTTGCGGGTAAAAGGGACATTCAATCGCTATCAGCTCAAACTGGATACGGCTTTTGAGTCCGAACAGTTGCCGGTTGTGGATCTCTCCTTGAGTGGCGAGGGAGACCACCAGCAATTTCAGGTGCAAAACCTGCAATTGCGTGCTCTTGACGGAACGCTTGACGCACAGGGCAAGTTGCAATGGTTGCCAGAGCAAATGGCTGACTTTCGGCTTCAGGGTCGGGATCTGCCAATGCAGCAGTTGTTGCCCCAGGCATATATCCCCGAAGTCTTGTCGAGCGTGACTCTGGGCCGACTTACCCTGGGTCGACTGTCTCTGGATGCTGAGGTGAAGGCGCAATCAAGCGGTGAACTGCCAGATATATGGCTGTCGGTATCCAGCCTTGATGGCGCAATAAATGACAAGGCCCTGCGTGTCAGTGGCGAACTGGCTCTGTCGCAGCAAGTTTTGACAATGAATCGGTTGCAAGTGGTGATGGGATCCAATCATTTCGCTGCCAGCGGGCGGCTTGATGACAATTTGCGGCTCGACCTCAAGATCAATGCTCCGTCACTGGACAACATCCTGCCAGGCCTGCAGGGTGAGATTTACGGGGATCTGGCGCTTGGGGGGACGCGTCGGGAACCGCAAGCCAGTATCGATCTGAAAGCGAAAAATCCGGGTTTTGCCGGCAGTGGAGCCGACAGTGTAACGGTGGTCGGCGAGATAGACCTGCAGGGCAGAAAGAAGTCAAACATTGTGCTTGAGGCCACAGAGCTGAAGTTCGGCGAACAAGTGATTCATCAGACAAGCATAAAAGTCAGTGGTGTGCCCTCTGCGCACACAATGGCTGCCCGGATCGAACACGATATGGGACGTCTCAAGCTGGGGTTGAAGGGAGCCTGGTCCGGTACATTGTGGCAGGGTCAGTTAACAGACAGCGAAATCGCCCCGCCCAACTTTGCGGCCTGGCAGCAGAACAGGCCAGTGGCACTCTCGGTAGGTGCGCAACAACTGCAACTGCAATCAAGTTGCTGGCAACAAGGTGACAGCCAGCTGTGTCTGGCTGCCGATGTTTTGGCCGACAGTTACCATGTCCGTGGCGAACTTGGCGGTTTTGATTTGCAGTCCTTGCAGGGGATTTTACCCAATGGTGTGACGCTCACGGGTGGCGCTGAAGCCGACTTTGAGGTGCGCGGTAACGTCGGTGGCAAGACACCCGCCGCGACTATCCATTTCAATTATTCCCAGCCGCAGTCTGTTTTGCGCTATCGCGGCGAAAACACCGAAGATGAAGTGGTCGAAACTCGATTTAACACGTTAAAAATACAAGCAAATGGCACTACCGAACGCCTTTCTGTCGATGGTGTGATGGCGGGTGAGCATACCGGTGAAACTCGTTTACAGTTGACGCTGGAAAAACTGTTATCTGACACCGCTTCCCTTTCGGGTTCAATGACCACTCGCATCGAGGACATTGGGTTTTTGGCGGGACTGCATGCCGCGATTGGCGACATCGGCGGCGCCTTTGCAATACAGGCGCAAGTGGATGGGCTGCTAAGGCAACCGCAAGTGCAGGGCCGTTTGCAGTGGCAGGGCGGTCATTTGCAACTGCCACGAGTGGGCACAGACTTACAATCCATTAACCTGACTCTGGCGGTAAAAGGGCAGGAGAATGCGATTGCCAGCTCCCTGATTGCCAGCAATTTTGAGTTGCGCGGTTCTGCAAATTCGGGCAAGGGCCAGGTTGCGATCAACGGCTCGGGCAGCTTCACGGATTTGTCGCGGTGGACAGCAACCGGAGTAATTGATGGCCAGGATTTTCAGGCGGTTAAATTGCCCGATATGGATATTCTGGTATCGCCCAACATTGAATTTACCGGGCAACCGGAGTCGCTGCGACTGCGCGGTAGCCTGGCAATACCACAGACCGAAATTGTTTTAAAACAGTTGCCGGAAAGTGCAGTGAACACCTCGCCCGATGCGGTGGTTCATCGGGCGGACAGTGATGGGACAAAGCAGTCGGCATTTGCCGTCGATGCCGTGCTTGATTTGCAGCTTGGTGATGCCGTTCATTTGCGAGGCTTTGGCCTGGATACACACCTGACGGGTAAACTGGCACTGGTGTTGCGGCCAGATGGTACAACACAAGCCAATGGCGTGCTTGATTTGGTGGGTGGAGAATTTGCAGCTTACGGCCAGAAGCTGACCGTAGAGCGTGGCACCATGGTGTATGCGGGACCGCTCGACAATCCCGCGCTGGATGTACGTGCCGTTCGCAAGGTGGGTGACGTGACGGTTGGCCTGTTGATTCGCGGGTTGGCCAAAAATCCGGAAACCACAGTTTTTTCAGAACCGTCCATGCCCGAGGCCGAAGCACTGGCGTATTTGTTGCTGGGGCGGCCCCTGGCGCAAAGCGGGGAAGGGGATGGACAAATGTTGCAAAATGCGGCTATTGCGCTTGGCCTGAAACAGGTTTTGCCGATTGCCCAACAAATCTCTTCGGCGTTAGGTATTGATGAACTGACGGTGGAAGGTGACAGTACAGAGGGCACTGCAATTACGGCCGGTCAGAATATTGGCAGCCGATTATCGCTTAAATACAGCTATGGCGTGTTTAGCCGAATTGGAGCCCTGATCCTTGAATACCGATTGAACAAAAACCTCAGTCTGGAAACCCGTGCCGGTGAGGCATCTTCCATCGATTTGATTTACAGCGTGGAAAAAGACTAGGTGAGTCGGAAGTCGGAAGTCATTATTTGCGCCATCGCTTTGCCCGGTTTGGATAACGGGTAACTTTGCTCCTTCCGTTTTGAAGTCGGAGTAGGACTCCGTTATTTTGAAGAGACAAAAAAAAACGACTACCGTTCGTTTCAGAATATCAATATGGGTTTGGCATGAATTATCAGTTCAATCTGGCTGGTCGTTCTGGTGTTTTGTCCCTGGATTACAATCGCAAAGGAGATTCAGTATTCATAAGTCGGGCACCGGACGGCTCTTATATATATCAGGGGGGAATCTGATGTTCTTGATGTCTTCAATGCCAATTTCTCCTGGGATGTTTCTGAAAATGTGGTTCTGGGGGTGTTTGCCGAAAATTTGACGAATGAGCAAGGTTTTCCGACTGCGACAAATGACAGGACAACCAATATAAATTCTTCGGGAGAGGTGCTTTCTTTAGGAAGCAGCGGGGCATAACTTTTTTATTTCAGGTGTAACGCAAATACAAACAAGCATCCTGTATCGTTTCCCCGCAAGCGTGCCGGCAGGGGGTTGTCACGATCTATAATCCTTACATTTGTCTTCTACTTATGTGAATTTCTAAAGTGACTATTTTGGTGTGACGGGTCACGGTACTATTTGGTCTATTCTCTTTTTTTCCCGCAAAGTGAGGAAACTGGCTCATTAGTTCGTTTTGTCTATACAGATACTGCGAATAATGGTGTGGTATTGACTGCCCGAGCAACCAACAACGTGACAGATTTGCCACTTCGAGATCGCGAGATTCGGGAGCGTGCTCTCGAACGCCTGTTTAAAGAGCACGGGGCTGCACTGCGTGCTTTTTTACGGGTGCGCACCGGCAGTGAGCACGAGGCGGACGACATCGCCCAGGAGGTATTTGCACGCCTGGCTCGACTGGACAACCTGTTGGAACGCCTGCCCTCTGGAGCTGCTGGCAATCGCTCCTACATCTTTACCGTGGCCAACAATCTGATTGTAGACATCGAGCGGCGCAAGGTGCTGGAACGACGCTATCGCGAATCACAAAGCCGCAAAACGGTTGATACAGAAGACCAGCAGTTTCGGCGGGAGGTTGATCTCAGTACACCCGAATCTTGTGCTTTGGCAAGTGAAGACATTGCCCGCTTGAAAGCGGTGATCAAGCAACTTAAACCCGTTTGGCGTGATGCATTTATTTTTATCCGTGTCGATGGCCTGAGTTACAGGGAGGCGGCCAGTCGTATGGGGGTCAGTTTCAAACAAGTGGAGCGCTACCTTACAAGTGCGCTGACTCAAATACGCAAGGCGGCCATCGGCTGCACGGAAGAGGACAAACCATGATTGGTAAATTCAAACAGATGTTGGCATTCAATCGGGCCAGCCAGGATGTGGTGCGCCTGTTCTCCGAAGAGCCTTTGTCTACAAATGAAGAGCACGGTATTCGCAATCGTTGTGAACGCTCGACCATCCACCATGACGGTTTCGTGGCCACAGCGCAACTGTTCTCCGACCTTGGCGTATTTTCCGGTGATGAAGAGTTGTCGTCTTTGGCGCGTTCCAGTAACGATGCTCGACGAGGCTTAACAAAAACCGCGCTGCCGGTAGCCACGCAATCTGCAGCACCAGCGCGTGATTTGTTTGGCAACACCAGAGCCAGACGTCTATGGCCAGTATATGCCGCAGCGGCTGGTTTACTGGTGACCGTAGCATTATTTTATGGTGAATTTTATCCGCCAACGGATTCCAGCATTACTAGTGCGCGCTATGTGACGCAGACGGGTGAGCAGAAGAGTATCCAGCTTCCAGATGGTAGCAAGGTAATGTTAAACACCAGTTCTGAACTGATTACGGAATTTTCATCGCGATGGCGTAAGCTGACACTGCTGCGTGGTGAAGTATATTTTGATGTGGCACCTGAAGCAGACAGGCCTTTCAGTGTTGATTTGGGTGAACGTATAGTGACTGTGTTAGGTACACAGTTCGATATCTTTCGTGAGCCTGATCGCATTACGCTTGCCGTCTCCGAGGGCGAGGTTCTGATGCATCGCACTCAAGACCAGATAAACGTTTCTGCTCCTGTTTTGTCACCCCCTGGAGATGAGGGTATATACCTGGAGCAGCTGCTGTCGCGGCGTGTGCAGGCAGGTACGGTTGTACAACTGGACGTGCTGCAAAACACCGCTACGGCATATCGACCAAAAGATATTGGTGACATGGCTACATGGCGCTCAGGTGTGTTGCAATTTAATGCGGCTCACTTGTCCGATGTGGTGCGTGAGTTAAACAGGTATTCTGCCAAAAAAATCCTGATCGAAGATGCGTCGGTAATGAATCTGGAGCTGTTTGCAACAGTGCGCCTGGATCGTATAAATGAAGCAATTTCAATCTTGGAAAATACGATGCCAATTCGTGTTGTGCGGCATGTAGACCGGATTGTTATCCATTCAAGCAATCGTGCGCATATAGGTAAAAACAGGTAAGCGTTGACAGCTCGGGTGCGGAATAAAGATTTAATTTAACGTTGGGCGAGGAACATAGTTGTTTTATTCGTTTTGTTTTTACATCTGATGGATTTATTTGGTAAGTCAGGTGTCGAGACGACAAGTGATAACTATTTTCCAAGAGGATTAAAAAGTGGGTATAACCAATGCAGTCATGTTAAATGGCAAATTTAAAAAGTGCAGCTTGGTGCTTGGTCTGGCCTCGGCGATCGCTATGGGAATTAATAGTCCCGTAAGTGCTGACGCTGATAAATTGCAGCTTGATATTAAAAGCCAGCAAGTCGGTTACGCATTAACAGAGCTGGGAAAAAATGCCAGCGTGCAGATTATTTTTCCGAAAGGATCTGATAGCAAGGCAATGACGACAGCAGTTCAGGGAGAATTTACGCTTGCAAGCGCCTTGAGTCGTATGTTGGCGGATACAGGTTTGGTATATGAATTTGTTTCTGACGATTCGGTGGTGATTAAGCAGGCAAGTGATTCTGGTAAGAATCAGCAGAAAGAAAAGATCCGTGAAAAACGGCAACAGGTAATGGACGAGGTTATTGTTACTGCAACCAAGCGTGAGACCAGTTTGCAGGATACCGCTTTATCCATTTCAGTTTTGAACAGTGACATCATTGACAAGCGTGGCTTAACCAAAATGGACGACTATATGAGCACCGTTCCAGGGGTTACCATGCAGGAGCGAGGTGGCACTGGTAATACCATTGTGATGCGTGGGATTTCGGTGAATCATGGTGATGAAGCTGTTGGTGTTTATTTTGGTGAAACGCCTGTCTCCGGTGGTTTGGGTGCAACCTGGGGCTCCGGTACATTTGATTTGAAAATGGTGGATATCGATCGAGTAGAGGTACTGCTCGGACCGCAAGGTACATTGTTTGGTTCAGGTTCAATGGGAGGTGCGGTACGTATTATCCCGGCTGAACCGAATTTGAATGAAACCAGTGGGAAAGTGTTCGCGGAGTATTCACAAACAGGTGAACGCGGTGGCGGTAATAACGTGTTGCAGGGTGTATTTAACTTGCCATTGATTGAGGACAAGCTGGCTGTTCGTGGCGTGGCATACCGCTTTGATGATAGCGGTTACGTAGATAATATCGCAGCCAGTTATTCCGGCCCGTGGGGTTCAGCAATTTCGGTGAATACCAGAGATACACTGGGAGAAACCGCCGAGGCATGGGGGGCAGACGTACGTGATCAAGATAATAGGGGAGCAATCAAAACCACTGGTGCTCGTTTTTCAGCCCTCTGGCAACCAACAGAAGAGTTTTCTGTCAACCTGAGCTACACATGGCAGCAAGTGGAAGGAAATGGTTGGCCGGATGTAGACATTAACCTGCCGGGCAAGTTCCAGCAGACGCGGGTGGGACCATCACTGAAAAGCAATCTGTTGGACGGTTCAGACTTTGTTGTTAATGGTAATGGCCCTGCTATTGGCCCGGAAGGTTTTTATAGCGAGCTAAACACCTATGCTCTTACTTTGGATTACGATCTGGGTTGGGGCAGTTTGCACAGTGTATCCGCGTGGCTTGACAGGGAAGCCTGGAATCACGGTGATTCTACAAAAGATCTCCCCACATTGGGTGTGTTTTTTACTTTTGATGAAAGAAGTACGGACAGATTTTTTCAGGAAGTGCGCTTTGCATCGGAGTTCGAAGGCCCATTTCAGATTTTAGCTGGGCTTTATTACGAGGATATCGACAATAAACTTTCATTTGGTGAAGCTTTTGGCGGGGACCCAGACCAAATACCAAACTTTATTACGACGGCAATAGATAACGGGTATGGCGTACCTGCCGTTACACATGACTGGCCAGAAATGTATATGGTTGCACCCCATTGGGATGATACGCTTCAGCAAAAGGCTGTTTTTGGAGAAGTGTCATGGGATATTATTGAAACACTGACAGCGACCTTTGGTATTCGTCACTATGAGTATGATCAATCAAATTATCAAACCCTTGCAGGGTTTTGGTACTCAAGTGCAGAAGAGTTTGTTTGGGGAGATGTCGCTGGAGACAATAAGGGTGAAACCTACAAAGCCAATTTGAGCTGGAAGCCAAGTGATGACACTCTCTTGTATTTCCAGTGGGCAGAAGGTTTTCGACCTGGTAAAGCCCTGCCAGTTTTAAACCTTAGTGTTTATGATCCTGAAGGAACCGGGTTTTATACTAAAATGGATGGTACCAATATCCCAATTCGTACTCAGACTGATCCTGATACGCTCGAAAACTTTGAACTGGGTTTCAAAGGGACTTTTGCAGACGGGCGCATAAACTTCAACGCTGCAGCTTACCATATTAATTGGCAAGGATTGCCGGTAGATGTTCGAGTAGTTGAAGTAAATAACCCTGGTATAGGTGCTGGCACCACTGTTAACGCCGGTGAGTCAACATCCGAAGGTGTGGAACTGGAAGCGCATCTCTTGTTATCTGACAATTGGTCGCTGGATTTGGGTACGTCCTGGAATGAAACCAAACTGGCCAAGGACCAAGCCGGGTTGGGTCAAAAAGGGGATGATTTACCTAACTCTGCAGATTTAAGCTATAGTGCGGGTCTGGAGTACGGATTTGTAGTTTCCGGCTACGATGCTTTTATACGTGGAGATTATTCCTACGTAGGAAAATATAATGTGTATCTCAACCAGAATCCGATTCTTCCCCAAACTGGAGGTTACAGTCAGATTAACCTGAAGGGTGGTGTGAATGTAGGTAATATGGCATTCAGCGTATATATCAGAAATCTGACCAATTCCGATGACTTTACCTGGGTTTCTGATGGTTGGCAGAAAGGTGGGCCCGAAGCCTTCCGGCTGCGTCCTCGCACCATCGGGATGAACATTTCATACCAGTTCTGATTGAAGTAAAATTCGCTTGTTATATGACCAGTTATATCCTTGCGGTATAGCTGGTCAATACATTTTCAGCAGGCATTTAATTGCCCCAGGTACAATGGACAGTTCTACAATCCGCGCTGCCACTCCTCCCTGAGCGGAATAATTCCAGGTTGGTGAATGGCACAATGTACCTGATTGAGCAAGCGTTCCTTATCCTTGCCAAGAACTCCCTTCATCACCAGGTAATTAGACGCATGGTCGCTGCGGAAAATGGTGTTTTTCAGCTCCAGGTTTTGCAGCAGCATTTCCATCTCCTGAAACAGCTCAAGTTTGGATAGCTTGCGCCAGGCGATATTGTGGTCGTTGAAATTTTTTCTGAAACGCTCATCGCCGGTGGGAAATTCCACCACCAGAGTAGAGAGATACTCCGGCTGAGCTGCGTTCATTAATCGTGCGGAATTAAGGGCATGTTGTTTCGATAAATCCGGTCCGCCCAGTCCATTCAGAATCATGACCGAACTTTTCATGCCAGCGTGTTTTATCTTGGTCAGCGCCTGCAAGGATGAGTCATAATCTTCGCCTTTTTCCACCAGTATTAACAGTTCGTCATCACCACTTTCACAGCCAACGTACATTAATGACAAACCGAGTTCGCGTAGTTGAGTCAGATCCTCAATGCTTTTTTTGCGCAAATTGCGTGGCAAGCAATAGGAACTGATGCGTTGTACATTCGGAAAGTACTTTTTGATCAATTGCAGTATGTCTGTCAAGCGACGCATTGACAGAGTAACGGCGTCACCGTCAGCCAGAAAAACCCGATGAACCGGGTACCCGCCTTCGGCCAATTGCTGCAATTCCGCCTCAATCTCTTCTTTGGGTTTGGGCCGGAAGCGCTTTTGCTCTGCGGTATACATCTCGCAAAATGTACACTTGTTCCAGGAGCAACCATTGGTGACTTGCAAGATTAAGGATTTCCACTCGCTGGGTGGGCGAAAAACAGGTTCTATGTAGTTTATCGGGTACATCAAGTTACCTGGTTTTTATGAACTGGTTGTTATCAACTATTGGAGTTAACAGGCCCTGGCCAGTTTGGCGCCAATTGTACACGAAATGGCCGCTGTGGCAGGGGGTTGGTGACCCGGTCACCGGTTTGCGATCAGGTTCTGGCAAAAGAGTTTGTTAATTTGCTATCTGTGAGTACACTGAAGCGACACTACAGCCGTTATCGTTATGCAAGGTTTTATCCTCACTCGCCATTGGCGCAACACTCCCTCCGGATTATTGCTGGAGTTCTGGCTCGCCACAGACGACGGGCCGGTGCAGTTGCTGGTGGAAGGTCAGCAGGCGGTTTTCTTTGTGCGGCAATCAGATTCCACCCAAGTCAGGCAACGATTGGCGGGGCTGACGGGCTGGCGCATTAAAGAGCTGTCGTTACACAGTTTTCGCCACGAGGCTGTTGCCGGTGTCTATTTCAAAAGCCATCGTGTCGCTCGAAAGGCCAGATCGCTGTTGGCGCCCGATATCAGTGTATGGGAAGCCGATATTCGCCCGCCCGAGCGTTTTTTGATGGAACGCTTTATTACCGGGCCGGTGGCGGTAAACGGCCGCGGTGAAAGCCAGACTGGCTATCTTGCGGTGTCTAACCCCGAGCTGGCGCCAACACCGTTTGCCCCGCAATTCAAAGTCCTCTCTGTCGATATCGAAACGTCTATGGATTTGCGAAACCTGTACTCCATTGGTGTATACAGTGACTCCGTGCGGCGAGTATTTATGGTCGGCCAGCTGCAACCATTGGCAGCAGCTGGGGAGCCAGAGGCAGAGCAATACCTGGATATCAGAGAGTGCGTCGACCAGCGACAATGCCTGCAACAGTTTCTGCAGTTTATACAGGAATACGATCCGGACATTATCATCGGCTGGAATGTTGTGGATTTTGATTTGTGGGTATTGACCCGCTTTTACCAGCAGGAAAAGCTGTCCTTTACCATCGGCAGGGCCAATCTACTGCCTTTCTGGCGAGAAGCGCGAGAGTCGGAACGCCGCTATCTGGAGATACCCGGGCGTATCGTGCTGGATGGCATAGAACTGTTGAAATCCGCATTTTATCAATTCGACAGCTATTCTCTGGAAAACGTGTCCCGCCAGATACTGGGAGAAGGCAAGCTTCTCGCCGGAAATCAGCGCGGGTCAGAAATCGGCGAGCTGTTTCGTACAAACAAGCGCGCGTTGGCCAAATACAACCTGAAAGACTGCGAACTGGTATGGGAGATCTTCAAAAATACCGCGCTGCTTGAATTTGCCACCGAGCGCGCCAGATTGACCGGCATGTCGCTGGACCGCATCGGTGGCTCGGTTGCCAGTTTTGATTACGCTTACTTGCCCAGACTGCATCGCAAGGGCTACGTAGCACCCAATTTGGGTGAACAACAATCCGATATTACCAGCCCGGGCGGATACGTACTGGATTCCCGGCCGGGCATTTATCGCAATATATTGGTGCTGGATTTTAAAAGTCTGTATCCCAGTATTATTCGTACCTTTCATATAGATCCTTATGCTTTCTGGTACGCACAACATGGTAAATTACCTGAAAAAGATGTGATTCCCGGTTTTAACGGTGCGTATTTTTCCAGATCCGAAAGTCTGCTGCCGGAGATTATTGAAAATCTCTGGATAGAACGCGACAAAGCAAAACAGGATAAAAATCAGCCACTTTCCCATGCCATTAAAATTATTATGAATTCATTTTATGGCGTATTGGGTGCTCATGGTTGTCGTTTTTATGATCCTCGTATTTGCAGTTCCATTACTCTGCGAGGGCACGAAATTATTACTCGGAGTCAGCAGTGGATAGAGCAACAAGGTCACAATGTCATTTACGGTGATACTGATTCATTATTTGTGTGGGTCGGGGACGAACATGATGATGCTGAATCCAGGAGTATCGGCTCAGACTTGGCAAAAAGTCTGAATAACTGGTGGCAAAAAACCTTGCGGGACGAGCTGGACATAGAGAGCGCGTTGGAAATTGAATTTGAAACCCATTACAGTCAATTTTTAATGCCTACGATTCGGGGTTCTGAACAGGGGAGTAAAAAACGTTATGCCGGGCTGGTTCGAAATGGCGCTGAAGAACAACTGATATTCAAGGGGTTGGAAACCGTACGGACCGACTGGACTCAATTGGCGAAAGATTTTCAACAGCAGCTCTATTTCCGTGTATTCAAGAATCAACCTTACCAGGAATATATTCAGCAGATTGTTGCAGATGTTCTGGCAGGCCAGCTTGATGACAAGCTGATTTATCGCAAGCGCTTGCGCCGAAAGCTCGGAGATTATCAAAAAAACATACCGCCTCACGTACAAGCAGCAAGAAAGTTACAGCGAGCCGGTGGCCAAATCGACAAAGGAGGGTGGATCAGTTACCTGATCACAGTTAATGGGCCGGAACCGCAGGTCTGTCAAGTCAGTACTATCGACTACGGTCACTACATCGACCGGCAGTTGCAGCCAATAGCAGATAGCGTTCTGTACTTTCTTGGCACATCTTTCGCCAGCATTACCGATCGTCAATTAAGCTTGTTTGAATAGTGCAATTTCTGCTGTCAGCGGCAAAACTTTTCTGCAAAGGTAGGGTAAAAATTGATCTGATCCGTGGTGTATACGGGTATTACTATAATGACGGAATAGCGCAGGTAATAAACAAACAGGCGACAAGCCATATGTTGGGCAAAAAGGGCAGAGTGGTCGATATGCAAGGCCACAAACGCAGTGCAAAAGAAGAGGTGCTCGAAAATCTTTACCAGGAGCATGGCACTGCCTTGCGCTGCTTTCTGAGAGCCCGTCTGGGACTCAAGGAGGATACAGATGACCTGGCTCAGGAAGTTTTTATACGGTTGGCACAGATGGACGATCTCGATAAGCGCTTGCCGAAAGGGGATAAAAGCAGCCGTTCCTTTATTTTCAAGGTTGCCAATAATCTGGCCAGGGACCTGGAGCGTCACAAGCTGGTGCGCAGCAAATATATACACGGCGAACTGGAAAAGCTCGCAGAGGACCATGAAGTCTCGGATGCCAATCCCGAGCGCGCTGCATTGGTAGACCAGCAGCTTCAATCGATGAAGGCAGTAATTATGCAGCTGCGCCCAAAGTGGCGCGAAGCTTTCCTTCTTAATCGCATGATGCAGATGACCTACAGCGAGATCGCAATTCAAATGGGTGTTTCTGCCAAACAGGTGGAAAAATATATGAAGCACGCGCTGATACATATTCGCCATGCGATACAACAGGTTAAAGAGGCGGGCAGGGAATGAAACTAAAGCTGAAGCAACGTGTAGCAACTCAACGTGCAGCTGCGGATATTGCCCGGCTGTTTTCTGACCGGTTATCTCCCTCTGATGAACAACGTATATCCAGATGGCGCAACAGGTCGCAGCCCTATCGCGACGATTTTCTGGATACGTTAAACGCACTTGATGATTTTGAAAAACTGGAAAATGACCCGGATTTACTGGCATTGATTAACCAGCAAAAAAGCAAGATTAAAACACCGACTATGCATGGTTATTGGCCAAAGTTGGCAGCAGCGGCATTGGTGCTGCTTGGTCTTTGGGCGGGCTACCGGGGGATTTCGTGTTCCAGCGTGGAGCCGCAAAACGTGCTGCGCTATGTTACCCGTATTGGTGAACAAAAAACCGTTGAGCTAAAGGATGGCAGTACTGTCACCCTGAATACTGGTAGCGAATTAATGGTGGATATCAACGATAACTCACGGCGCATGATGTTACAGCGTGGAGAAGTGTTTTTTGATGTGGCCAAAGACCCTTTGCGCCCGTTTTCCGTTGCTCTGGGTGATCGCGCAATAACCGCTCTGGGCACTCAATTCAATATTCGCAAAGAACCGCAAAAGTTTAGCCTGGCTGTGATCGAAGGTGTGGTTGCTATTCACCGTGAAGGTGAATCCGCTTCACCCACTGCGGCCAAATTGTCTGCGGTAAGAGGTAAAAGGGTGTATGTCAGGGACTCCAGTCAACGCAGGATAGAGGCGGGTACTATTGTAGAATTTGACGTTGCGCAACAGGAATTGAGTGGTTATTTGGCAGATGACATCACAAAAATATCTGGCTGGCGCACCGGTATACTTCGGTTTGACGCTGTCCCCTTGTATTTGGTTGTAAAAGAGTTGAACCGTTACTCCGGGCGCAAAATCTTAATCGAAGACGCTTCAGTTATTGATTTGGAACTTTATGCTTCGGTTCATCTCAGTAAGCTGGACACGGCTTTGTCGGTTTTGGAGCGGACTCTACCGGTTAAGGTCACGTATTATTTTGATCGAATTGTTATCGAAGGAAAATAGTAATATCGGAGTTTTTAACAATTTTAAAAGCTTGAGGTAGGGTAAAAGTTGATCTGTGCCGTGGTGTTTTCGGGTTCGCAGTAAATGAAATGCAAACACGGTGACCCTCTGAAAATTCAGTTAAGGAACCTCTGAACAAGTCTATGGTGTCTCTGGCTTACAGACGAGTTCAGGATCAAGGCATGACTTTGAAGGCATACTGGCCGTACGTCAAAAAGTCATAACGCGGAGCCTGGAGTCGTCTGTAAGCCCCGAAGGGCGAGACCTGAAGCGCGCATCTGCCGCGTTGCAACCCTCGCCAGGGACAACCAGCCCTGGCCTTCGGATTGCG
>JBNKFQ010000007.1:0-20259 GCA_050289385.1 Porticoccaceae bacterium
AATGGATGCCAGGGCAGCGCGTAAAGAAAAGATCTTTATTATTCGTAATCTTGTGATGGAACCAGGCTTTAAAATAACAGAAGCTTTTCTTCAGGCGCTTGCGAAAGAATTGCGACGTTTTTTCCGGTTCAATGGTTGCGAAATGCTACATATTGAAAAAACATCTCCACTCAAATTAAAGGCCGCTCTGTCAAAAGTTTCCGGCCATTAAAAAACTTGCTTTATTATTTGCCGAGGTATTTATGTCTGCTCTGATCAAGAATATCAGGTTTGGCCTGACCGGTGGCGCCCTGCTGGCAATTCTCATGTTACTGGCATCCGGGGTTGGTTACCGCAACGAATGGTGGGATCTCGGGCTCGCATTTAATTTAATCAGTTACTCTTTTTTTGCAGCAGCAACCATTGCCACATTCAGCGCTGCCTTTATTGTTGCTAACTTACTGCGTAAAAACGGCAAGCTGGATATAGCTGTCACGCTGGCGCTGGTTGTGACACTGGCCTGCGGTGGATATATCTATAATATCCGCAGTCAGGCCTACAGCTTGCCGCCCATTCATGACATTACAACCGATATTAATGACGTCCCTCAATTTGACGCCATTGTTCCCTTGCGAGCGAATGCACCCAACCCGCTGGAATATGGTGGCAGTGAAATCGCCGAGCAACAACAAAAGGCTTACCCTGAAGTAAAACCTGTCATCACTGGTTTGAATAAACAACAGGCATTTGACCGTGCCGTGAACCTGGCAAAAAGTTATTCCGGGTGGGAGCTGGTGGACAGTGACCTGCAAGAGGGTCGCATTGAGGTAACCGTGACCACATTCTGGTTTGGTTTTAAAGACGACGTTGTGATTCGTATTCAGAAAACCGGAGCGGGCACACGGCTCGACCTGCGCTCCATTTCTCGCTTGGGCAAGGGCGATTTGGGGGCCAATGCTTATCGGATTATACGTTTTATTGAAGATTTCGAGTCTAAAAAAAACAATAACTGAAAGAACAGTAATTGGTAGCCTGTGACTTTATTTATGCCGCCAACTCTACTCGTGGGTGCAAACCGGCGCGTGCTGCTAACCTGATCAGCAAACTTAAGCTAAATTGATTGATCTTGCCATTTTTAATGTCGGATACCCTGGCCTGACTAACGCCAAGTAACCTTGCGCAAACGGCCTGAGTGCCAATCTGTGCCTCTAACCACTGTTGCAAGGCTCGAAGCAAGGTAGCGCGTATTTCAAGCTCAGCAGCTTCCTCGGGTGAAAACAAATCATTAAATACACTTTGGCCAGCAGGAGTAACATGGCCTGGTTCAGGTTTGGTTGTCATCGTTCACCTCGCAATCGCTTTAAAACGAGCTTGTGCCAAGCATATATCGCTGGGGCGAGTTTTTTGCGTTTTCTTTTTAAATACATGCAATACATGAACGCAACCACCAATATTCGCTGCGTATATAACACGGAAAGCACCACTTGCCTCATAAATCCTGATCTCTCTCACGCCGGAACCAACGACAGTCATTGGCTTCCAGTTATCCGGGGACTGCCCTCGTTGTATCTTGTCCAGTTGAAAGCCCGCTTCCCTCTTGGCATCCACGGAAAATTCCCGCAGATCGTCATAAGAGCTTCCTTGCCATATGATTGCCTTAATGGGGAGGATTATGGTGCCAATAGCCCGATTATGCAAATTTTTGCATAATCGGGCTGAAAACTGTGATACCGAATACTCGAAAAGTGATCCTGTGAAAGGTAGTTCACTCGAGGGTCTACGGCACTACCGCCAGCCAGTGCAACGCCGCGCCGATCGGAATACCGCGATGGTTTTCTGCCACGTCGGCAATCTTGTAGCGGCCATCCCCTATAACGTAATCGTAAATATTGTTGCCATTTGCCACACCGCTGTCGTCATCATTTTCGTAGGTGTACAAGGCGTGTCCCTTGTACATCCACTGTCGGCGTCCGTCAGCGCGTCGCAAAATTTCCCAATAGCCGCAGGCTACGGCGTCATCCGGTGCCAAAAACGGCGGCCACTGCTGCTCACATTGCGCGTCACAGCCCTTGTTGCCCAGTAATTTACCTTTTTGGTACACCACGTTGCGATGATAAAAACGCTGAATCTCCAGGGGATTGCGCGAGTACAGCGGTTTGCCCGCGGCGCTAAACAAGGCTTTGCCAAACACGGCCTGATTACGCAGAGCAATCCCCGACGGCATGTAGTGGCGCTTTAACAAAGCCAACTGCCAGCCCGGCTCACTGTCCTCTGCCGCCTGCTCCAGCCCCCGAATATCACCGGGATCAGCATCGCCACCAAAAGTAAACAGCAATGCGCCTCGAAACGCCCACTGTCTGAGTCCGGTGGGACGACTTACCGGGACAAAATCACCCACTGCCGTAGCCAGCGCCGGCGCTTCGAAAGGTAGCCATCCGAGGCCACAATTATTCCCGTCACAAATACTGTCAAACCCTGAGGTTCCCCTCTCCTGAGTGTACAGGGTCATTCCATCAGAGGAGACCAGTCCATAACCGTTTGCCCACGGAATGTTGGCAGCAGAAATAGCCATCGGCATTGGCATATCCGCAACCGGGTTAAAGCGAGCAATATGCCAGCCCTCGGGAGGTAACAGGGCGTCTTTATCGACATGGGCTTTGCTGATAATTGTGTTCTCTGCCAAATCCCGGTTCAGGACGTTATTTACGACCTCGTGGATATGACTTTCCCGGGCAAAGCGATACAGCGGTTTGCCGCGATAAGCCCACTGCAGGCGGCCCTCTTCGCGCGGCACTAGCGACCAGTCTCCCTGGGCTTTGGCGTCTGGCAGAGCCAGCACCGGGGGAAAGGTTTGGGCACACTCTGCACGACAAAAAGATTTCCCCACCTCAGTATCGTGCTCGGAGATATACAAGGTGTTCCCGTCAGCGTCACCGAGCCGGGTCCACTGGTAGGTCCACTCACCTTTCAGGTGCATCACATCAATCAAGGTAATACCGGGCGGTGTGGAGTATTCACCAGGACCTGGCGGCGACCACTGCTCTGTGTCGGCAGTGGCCAGCACAGTACTTAACCCGAACAAAACTGACCCGACCAAAGCTGCACTCAACCAGTTACGTACCATCACGCCAACACCTCGCTATAGGGTTCACTCACTTCATTGGAAAGCTGCCCCCATTTTTCCACCGGCAACCCCAGAGCACGCTGACAGGTAAAACCTACCCGGGTTACCGGATCGCCAATACCGGCCACATGAATGCCATTTTTTATACCACCACCAGCGCCACCGGCCGTAAAAAATGGAAAGTATTTAAGCGAGTGATATTTGGCGTAACCGTGCTCGGTATAGGCCAACACCAGGCTACGATCCAGCAAAGTGCCATCCCCTTCGCGCACGCTGTCGAGTTTTTCCACCAGATATTTAAACGCTTGTAGATACTTCTGAGAAAACCAGTAACACATTACCTGATAGCCCAGATCCGGGTCGGCAGTTTCCCGATGCGTGTAGGCATGATTATTCATGGGGTCGCCGGGTTTGATCACATTAATACTCAGTGCCGAATTGAAAATACGCGTCTGGCCGCAAGCCAGAGCATGGGTAATCAGATCGGTAAACTGTTCGTGCGTATTGAGCATTTCGTCTACTTCCAGGCTGGGGGTTTCGCCTTCTGGTGCTGTCGGCACCTGGCACGCTGGCAGTGGTGCAGGTTTTTGCAGTTCCAGCGCCAGTTTTTCCTCAAGACTGCGCAGGGAAGTAAAAAATTCATCCAGTCGCTGGCGATCTGTTGAGCCCGCGACCTTTAGCAATTGCTGACGGTCATCACTGGTGTAGGACAGAATACTTTTGCGCAACACCACTTCGGGATCAGGGGTAAAGTCTGCCCGGTTTGGGTCTTGAAAACCGGTGCCAAAAATTCGTTGATACAGAGCCAGAGGTGACGTTTCTGCGGGATTGCGGGCATTTTTACCCCGCGCACTGTAACTGTTGCCGGGATTACCATCGCAGGAAACCGTAATCGCGGGAAACCGTGTATGCACACCCAACTGTTCGGCAATAATATCGTCCAGACTGCGCGCAGTAATTTTCATGCTGTTGGAAATATGCCCGGTCATGATGCAATGTGCCGTGGAGGAATGGGCAAGGTAACGTTGACCATCCAGGTAAACGTCCTGTCCACTGTAAAGATTGAATTTGTTCTTGATCGGCTCCAATATTTGCAACTGGGGTGGCAATTCATAATTGGGACCGGTGGTTTTTGGTTCCCACATGCCCGGGCACAACCCCAACCCCCAAAACCAGCTGCCAAAACAGACCGGCAATTTTTCACCATTGGCAAAAGCTGTGCCACTGTCGTTGAGAAACAGATCCAGCATCGGCAAGCCAACACTGACTGCACTTCCCTGAAACACGCCGCGCAACAGCCGACGGCGGGAAATATTTTTTTTACTCATTCCAGTGCTCCATTCGGGGTCTGTTAACACTAATTTGATTGTTTATCTTGTGACGAAATATTCTCTGGTAATCTATCGGGATGCCATCTCCGGCTCTTCTGAAGGCGACCCTCGATAAAAACGATCACTCAGGGCGACACTGCGCAGCAGGGCTTTAAATTGGTAATCTTGCTCGGCAAAATTTTGGTGCAACGATTTTAGCCAGCGGCGCTCGGTCGCCGCTATGGGACGCCCCGTGCCATAGGAATAAAGTCGATTGACAACGCAAGAAACCACTGCCGGATTGTCACGCAAGGCGTTACCCAAACCGATGGCATCGGCAAACTCAACGCCATCAATAGCGCCGCTGGTATCAATGGACGCTCCATTTTCACTGGTTCGATAGCGGCCAATTCCATCAAAGCTTTCCAGCGCCAAACCAATGGGGTCAGTGATTTTGTGGCAGCCGGCACAGGTGGGGTCAGTGGCGTGGGCACTGAGCCGCTGACGCATGGTTTTGTAGTCCGGATTGGTGTCGTCTTCCACCAGATTAAAATTGACATCCGGCGGCGGCAGCGGCACTTCCTGGCACAACAGATGCTCGCGCAGAGCTTTGCCGCGCAAGGTCGGTGAGGTTCGGCCTGGATAGGAATGCAAGGCGACAAAACTGGTTTGCGCCAAAATCCCTGCACGCGGATCGTTGTCGCCAAATCGGTAAGGCACCCAGCGCTCATCCGCAGTGTTGCGCCGCCTCTGC
This sequence comes from Porticoccaceae bacterium, assembly GCA_050289385.1. GTDB lineage: Bacteria > Pseudomonadota > Gammaproteobacteria > Pseudomonadales > Porticoccaceae > JBNKFQ01. The sequence goes on from JBNKFQ010000007.1 coordinate 5,168, forward strand.
ACCAGGGGTACACCATAAACGGCTGCCAGCGAAGGCGTCATTAGCGTATCGCGGGTAGTGAACAAATCACGGTAATCACGCTCTTTGGCCAACACATGATCAACGATTGTACGCAAGGTTTGTTCGCGGGCATCAAGCGCCGCCCGGGTGGTAAAATCGGGGAATATTTCCGCATCTTTGGCCAACTGATCAAATCCGTCCAGCGCCAACATATCATCAAAAAAAGCTCGCACCCCATCCACCAGCCAGGGCGACTGGAGCATCCGCTCGACCTGATTTTTCAGGCCATCACGGGTGTGCAGCTCTCCACGCTCGGCAGCCATCAGCAGTTGGTCATCCGGAGCACTGTTCCACAACAAAAAACTGAGACGCGATGCTTTGGCATACGCGGTAAGCCGATACGCGCCACTGTCGTTGGGATCAGCTTCGGCGTATTCAATACGAAACAAAAATTGGGGAGATACCAGCATGGACGCCAGGCTTTTTTCCAGGCCAGCGTAAAAATCGCTGCTTTGCTCTGTCACCCGTTGCGCAATTTCAAGCTGGCTTTGCAGTTCAGCGTCGCTCAACGGGCGGCGAAACAGCAGGCGTCCCACCTGACCGAGAAATTGTTGCGCGCAAGCTGAATCGAAACCGTCAGGTTGTGCCGGGCGACAGGCGATTAATTCTGCACGAAGCGGTTCGCCAATCACCTGGGCAGCAATGGCGCGCGCCATTTTTTCCGCCACCTGAAAACCCACCGGCGACACGCTGAGTTGAGTAGCACCCACCGCCAATAAGCCGTCGCTGCGTTCGATATTATCAACAAAACGCTGTTCTATTTTTACCTGTGAGCCAAACAGATGGCGAACAATATTCCGGTACTGGGCAGGCGTTACTCTCTTCATACTGTCGAGATGTGCAGTAACCAGCGGCTGCGTTACGGGCTCCACCAGTGCCCGGAACAACCAGACCAGTACAACCACTGCCACCAGGGTTGTACCAAAAAAAGCAAGAATCATGCGGCGTTGCGACATCGACAGCGTTCTCCTCGACAATGCATGCAAATAATCAATGAATATCAGTAACCAGTTGGCCACTACTGTCAGACAAAAAGGCCGGTTGCGCCTCAATACGGTAGGTAGCCGAAATTGCTGTGTTTTCACCGGTTTTTGAGTCCGGCCTGGCATCCGCCAAACGTTTCAGAGTGTGGTAAATTGCCGCCGAATCGGTAATTTCCGTTTCAAACGTTGACACAAAAAACCAGAAGTCCCGCCAGGGTTGATAACCGCCAATATAACCCTCAGCAGAACCGTCACTGTTTAGAGTCAAGCGCAAATGAGCGTTTAATAATTCCATACGGGCAAAACTGTAGCGGTTGGGTTCGCCTTGCAGTCGCATGTGACCATCGCCGGTATCAGCAAGAAATACTCCGTTTTTAATAACACCTTTGATGGTGCCGCCGTTCTCGCGGCCAGGGTCAATGACGTAAGTAGAGTTCGCCAGAGTTCCCCACTTTTTATTGAGTCGCCGAAAACCAACCGCGCGATGAAACGTCAAGGTGGCGGCACCATCGCTATCGAGATCGTCACCCGTTAAACTAAACAGCCAGGCCGGCATATGCTCTGCCATAATCGTCCAGACCTGATCTTCCCAGCTGGGGCGTACCGGCAAACTCACGTTGTAACCCTGGGCGCAGCCAACGGCCCGAATCAACTGGTTGTCTATACCTTTCTGTTTTGTTTCAGGGTCCTGGAAATCATCATCCGAACCCGGACCTGAAGCGTCAAGATCAAAGCCGTAGGCATAGGGCCCCTGCATGATATTGTAATCAACTGGCGCAGTGAGTTCTGGATAATAGTGAGCCTTTACGGGCTTGCCATCTTTAATTGCCCGATACGCATAGATTGAGTCCAGATTAAGTCGAGTACCATCTTTTTGCAGTAGCAGTTCCGAATCATTGCCTTCGGCAATAATTTGTTTGATCTGTGGTTTGGAATAGCCGTGGGCTTGCAGTGCCCGTTCAATCAGTTCCGTCGTATCGCCGTTTTCACCATTCGGACAATTGCGCTGATCCTGATGGGTGGCGGTGTGCATAAAGCTGATCACAAAGCCACGAGTTTCTCCCATGGCAACATCGACAAATGAAAGTATTGCAACGGCAATCACAAACGAAAATGAGGATTTCATAATGGAAAAATCACCAGAAAATAGCCGTTAAGAGTTTAACTCTGGAAATAATCTTCTTTAAAAAAGGAGTGCCTCATAAATTGAGGCACTCCTGAGGTGGTTCAGATACCAAACAATTAAGCTTTATTCAAAGTCAAAGCTTACCTCGACACCCACTGTGCGAGGACGATTACGCGCAGCAAAACCGGTAAGGTAAGTTGGCGCAATATACTCGCGATCATTCAGCATATTTTTGCCAAAAACACCAAATCTGACCCGATCAGTTAAGTTCATGCTGATATTAAAGTTCAACATATTGTTAACCGGCGTCTTGCCAATAAAGTGAGGACCCAGGGCTCTATAAGTCCACAGGGTGCTGCCACGCTGGTTGTAGTCTAAACGGAAAAATCCTGATTTATCAGCCACTATAAAATCGTAGATGGCGGAAGCAGTGAAGCTGTAATCAGGTACAAAATCAATTCGGTCGCCGACAATGTATGTGGAGTCGGCAACACTCAGCTCAGTTACTTCGGTATCAGCCACGCTGGCATTGAGCTGGAATATGAGGGTATCTGTCGCACTCCAGTTCAGAGTCAAATCCATACCCTTAATGACCGACTTGCCACCATTCGTAATAATTGAAACTGGCAATGCGGGCGGTGGTGGAACCCCCAGCAACTGCAGCTCTTCGTACTCGCTGTAAAACAAAGCCACTTCCATATCCAGGCGGCCGTCCCAAGCGCTCATTTTGGTACCTACTTCATACGTCCAAAGCTCGTCGGAATCATAAGAGGGTTGATCTTCAGCATTAAATCCGCCACTTCGAAAACCCTTGGCGACACTACTGTAAAGCTGGACATCATCACTAACAGAATAATTCACATAGAAACGAGGATTGACCGAATCGAAAGATGCCTCCTGAGTAACTGCACCATCAAAATACACTCTGTCATCTTTGAAATAACGAACACCTACACCAACCTCAAAATCCTCGGTGAAGTTATAACTGGTGTTGCCAAAAACTGCCCAACTTTCACTGTTACGTTCAGAAACGAAAGAGCTTGGGGCAGGCAGTGGGTCGCCTGGAAAGTGCAAGCTAAACAAGGTTGAGCCTGAAGCTATTGTCTCAAAGTCACGGTAAAACGTTCCAACACTCCATTGCCAGGCGCTGTCACTATTTGAGCTAAAACGCAGCTCTTGATTAAGTGCTGTCTGGCTGGATTTGGAAAACAGATTGAGCACATCATACGGCTCTGCTGGCGGTGGCAGTAATTGAAACAGTCGCCCTTCCTGAATTTTTAAGACCTCAGCATCAGTATAGCTTGTACTAGAGACAATACTTACACCGTCAAAATCTTTTGTCAGCGTGAGGTTGTACAGGTTGTAGTCATCTTCCCACGACGGAGTAGTGGAGAACTCAAAAGGCTGAATAAAATTTCCATTATCGTCTTCGCTTTGACTCTGAGCACCAGCATTATTGCGGTGAATTACGATAGTGGAGTTCAGGGAAAATGTTTCGCTCGGTTGCCACAGGGTTTTAAGACGCAGATTGGCCACATTTTGATCATTGATATCTTTTTGATTAACGGCTGGCTGGTCAATCCAACCCCCACTATTTTCGAACATACCTACAATGCGAATGCCCAACTCATTTTCAATAAGAGGAATATTGAGTACACCTTGAGTTTTCTGGCTGGGTGATCCGCCCTGTGTGTACGAAGCAGAAACTTCTGCCTTGCCACCAAACTGATCCAATACCGGATTTTTTGTAATAAGCCGAATGGTGCCACCCATTGAACCTGCACCATACAAGGTTCCCTGCGGGCCTCTAAGCACCTCTACCCTCTCCAAATCGTATATACGAGTGTCGAGTTGCCCCTGAGACAAATAAGACGTGATTGGCATCTCATCCAAATAGAGACCAACCATGGGTACACCAGCCACGTTACCAACACCCCGTAAATAAATACTGCGTGATGCACCATTGTCCTCGACAAACAAACCGGGTACAGACATACCAAGCTCTACCAAATCACCGATATTACGGTCATCCAGCTCCACTCCTCCCATAGCGACAATGCTGATAGGGACATCTTTCAAACTCTGCTCGCGTTTTTGAGCAGTTACTATCATTTCTTCCAGCACTCTTTCTTTATCTTTACCATCCATCTGGCGTTTTGAATCTTCAGATTCTCCAAAAGATTCAGAGCCAGCCTTGAGTTCGACCACAACCAGATCATCACTGGAAAATCGGTACTGTAAACCGGAATCATTTAACAACAGGCTCAAAGCCTGGTCGGGAGTGTAAGTGCCGTTTACCGCTTGCGCCGCATGGCTCGCCACAGATTTGGTTGAATACACAACCTGAACATCTGTCTGCGCAGCGTATTGCTTTAACGCCTTGTCCAGACTTTGCTCACCAATCTGATAATAAATATTTTTTTCAACTGCACCGACTGCACCAGCCATCAGGGCAAGGCCAGACAACAGTCCGCACATCGCTTTACCTGGAAATGGCGAATTAACCCGCTTTTTCATCTATACCTCCTCGAATTACTGTGTAATTTTTGTATTGTTTTATTTATTACGCAGTAAAATTGTAAAGTGGCCAAAATAAATATTTTTCTTGTTAGTCTGAAAGGGGGTCAATCAAATAATTGCAGTTCTTTAGCTGCCCTCTAGACTAGCCTTAATTTACTCGCTCAGGGCTCCCGGACAGACAACAGCACAATGGCATTGTCATTACGGACTGCATGCAACGGCAGCACCTCTTCAAAACCTCGCGCAATGGTTTCCACATCACCGATGCGGAATATGCCGTTAATTTTCAAGGTGCTTAACGTGTCATTCCCGATAATCAGCTTTACTTTCGAATAGCGATTGACTTCTGACACAGCGGCAGCGAGCGACGTATTGTAAAAATCGTGAACTCCGCGACGCCACGGCATGCCTCTGGAGGTGTCGACTTTTTGAATATTACTGACCAACCCGGATGCGCCAAAAGCAATCTGTTCACCGGCGGTCAGGGTCACCGGCGATGCCCGGTTCTGTTCCAGAACCGGATTAACCATGTCCTGCAATACCTGAACCCGGCCTTCAGTCACTACAACCGTTACCTGGTTACCGCCATCCTTTACGTTGAAGCGTGTACCCAGTACGCGCACCACCCCCATATCTGTAAGCACTTCAAAGTGCCGGTTTCGGTCTTTTGCAACATCAAAAAATGCTTCGCCAGATGTCAGGGTAACCCGCCGAACCGAACCGGAATAACTAACCTTCATCGTGGAATTTGTATTCAAATACGCAGTAGAGCCATCATCCAGAGCAATAGCCCGCTGCTCACCAACCTCAGTGGTAAAGGTTTCTGTAGATGGAAAAAACAAAGGCCAAACCATTACACTCAGCAATAAAACCGCCGCGATACCCGCTACACGCCTCAGGTTCCAGCGGGGCTTCGATACAGTGGCTGCCCCATCAATACCCGCATTGGCAATCGGTTGCCCCGTGATTGTCCAGGCCATGGCGCGGTGGGTGTAGGCTTCCATGTGTGCAGGGTCTGCCTGTAACCAGCGTTCAAACGCCGCCATATCCTCGGCGCTGACCTCTGCCGCACTGATGCGCTCAAACCACTGCGATGCCTGTGATACAGGCCTGAGCTGATGCTCGATCATGACGTTCCCAAACCTCCGATCCTTTCACTCAGCAATGTCAATACCTGGGTTACCTGTCGTCTGACAGTCCGTGTTGACATTCCCATTTGCCGGGCAATCTGGTCATAACTCAACCGTTCAAGCCGGTGTAGCTCAAACACCCGCCGCTCCCTGGGGGTAAGTTGTGCAATCGTCTTGCAGACGATTCGCGTGTGCTCGCACCATACCGCGCTTTCTTCCGGCGACGGCGAGGGGCAAACCAGAACGGCTGTATCCAGCGGCACCTGATCATCTGCCTTACGCACTTTGCGCCGCCGATGCTGGTCACAGACAATATTGGTGGCGATACGAAACAGGCACGCTTGCGGATACTGGCGCAATGCATCTATATCACCGCCCTTGATCAGCTTTAATCGCAGCTCCTGCATGGCGTCGTCAGCATCCACAGCGCTGTACAGTGAGCGGCTGAAAAACCGCATCAACATGCTTTCAAAGCCGCTCAGAATCGACAGTTTTTCGTCTCGTTCCGAGCTGACATGCCGGGATAAAGGCTGATTGTCAGTATCTTCAGGCAATGCTGCAGACTCCCCTGAGTGTTCGGTAATTGCCGCAACTCCAAAAAAGTATAGTACGCCCCGAAATGGAGGCTCTCAGTTACTTAATACGCAACGGAAACCACAGGTGGCCAAAAAAAATTTTGATGGGAGGGAAGAATGACTTTCGATGTTCGATAGCAGGTCGACTTTCAGACCACACCAGACCGAGCGGCGCGATGGCCCGAGTCTTTTTCGTCGAACATTGAACGTCGAACGTCACGTTTTCTTTTTCCGGAGCGGAGTAAACCCTTCTTCCTGGGTGCTGTCGTGAACACGCTTTGGCGCCGGTGCGCGCCGCTTGCCGATATTTTTTTTGTCCCGGTGACGCACCTTGCCTTTGGCAGCTTCTTTTTTGGCCAGTTTTTTCTTTTTACTGCCAGCCGCCTTGCCAGACGCCTTGAGTTTTTTGGGACCTTTATACTTTGCTTCCAGACCAGCTATCTTCCGGCGTTCAAATCGAATCCTGAGATATCGTTCGATGGAAGACATCAGGTTCCATTCATTGGCGCTAATCAATGCAATGGCAACACCTTGCTCTCCTGCGCGACCGGTACGGCCAATGCGGTGCACATAGTCGTCACCACTGCGCGCCATCTCAAAATTGACCACCAGCCCAACGCCCTGAATATCAAGGCCGCGTGCGGCTACATCGGTGGCAACCAACACGTCCAGGTGACCGCGACGCATCTGGTTCATTACCTCGTTGCGTTCGTCCTGGCTCATATCACCGTGCAACACTCCGGCTCTCAACTGATGATAACGCAATACACCTGACAGGCTATTCGCCTGAACAATGGTATTGGTAAATACCAGTGCTTTGCCAAAATCACTGTCTTGCAGCAGTTTTACCAGCAACTTCTGTTTGTGCTCTATACCATCAGCCAATATCACCTGCTGGGTGATACTGCTGTGCTGTTCTCGCACCGTATTAACAGTTATCACTTCCGGGTTGCTCAAGACTCTATCTGCAACACTGCGAATACCGCGGTGCTTGAGTGTAGCGGACAACAGCATGGTCTGCCGCTGGCTGCTACAGGCTGCAGCGACTTTCAAAACATCTTCGCTAAACCCCATATCCAGCATTCGGTCGGCTTCATCCAGTACCAGAAACTCCAGATCACTCAGATCCGCTGCACCACTTGCGATATGTTCCAGCAAACGACCCGGCGTAGCGATAAGGATTTCAGGGTTTTTCCGCAGCAAGGCCCTCTGATACCTGGAGTCGGCACCACCTGTAATGACCTCTGCTCGCAAACGGGTAAATTCCATCAGCTTGCGGCAGTGCGCCAACACCTGTCGGGCCAATTCACGTGTGGGAGTTAGTACGAGAGCACGGGTGGCGGTGTCAGGCGCTGAATTCCCCATCAGGCGGTGTAACACCGGCAAAAGAAATGCCGCTGTCTTGCCACTGCCGGTTTCAGCGGTTACCAGCAAATCTTTCGCCTTCAGGGCCAGTGGTATCACTTGCGCTTGCACAGGTGTCGGGTGCTGAATACGTTGCTTTTCAAGTGCCATTATTAAACGTTCATTCAAGGCAAAATCTGTAAACAAGGGAATGACCTCAAAGCAGGGAGAGCTGTGATATAACCGAGGGGGCGGAGTTTACCAAACAAACGCCGACGGATGCAGATAACTGATGTAACTGACGCAAATAACTACAGCAACGCCACAATAATAACAGTCGATGCACCACGGGCTATCTGTTTTCCGTCCTGCGACATGGCAGAGAGTGCGCGTGATGCCCCCTGCCAAAACCTTTCCGTCCAGTAACAGCATCACTGGCACAGCATTTACAATTTACCGGTTTATCGTGTAACGATTGATTCGGCAGCTCCAGAGGTAGCCAAATGGCCTATCGACCAAGGATTGTAGATAAAGAACTGGAAACGAGACTGGCTTCGACAGGAGCTGTCGTTATAGAAGGACCCAAGGCTTGCGGTAAAACCGAAACCGCGCGTCAACTTGCGGCCAGTGAGGTGCTCCTGGATATTGACGAAAATGCTCGACAAGCCCTGACTATCGATCCAAAGCTGGTGCTAGCGAGTAAAACACCACGCTTGATTGATGAATGCCAAATAGAACCGGCTATCTGGAATCATATTCGACGTACGGTAGATAAACGCAGCCTTCCAGGACAGTTCATACTCACCGGATCTGCAGTACCCGCGGATGACATTACACGACACACAGGAGCCGGCAGGCTTACTCGATTGCAGATGCGTCCCATAACCCTGCTGGAAACTGGTCATGCAAACGGAGCCTTGCCACTTGGCAACTTGCTGGCAGGAAAATTCACCGGCACTTCCGACCCTGGACTGGATACGGTTGATATCGCAGAGCGTGTTGCCGTGGGAGGTTGGCCGGCTCATCACACTCTCTCGGTCAAGCAATCGCTTCAAAGTGTCCGCGACTATCTTGAGGAAATAGCCAGAGTAGACATCAGCCGCATTGATCGGCACCGACGCAATCCCGACAAAGTAGTACGTGTTATGCAATCACTTGCGCGCAATCTGGCAACACCTGTTGCGATCAGAACACTCGCTGTTGATGCCGGGGGCACCGATGGAGCGCTGGAAGACGAAACAGTCCACAACTACCTCAATGCACTGGAACGATTGATGATCATTGAGGACCAGCCTGCATGGGCACCACATTTACGGTCAAGATCAATTCTGAGAAGCGCATCCAAACGCCACTTTATTGACCCCTCACTGGCTGTAGCGGCGTTGCGAGCCACCCCTGAACGTTTGTTGAAGGACCTTAATTTGCTCGGTTTTCTCTTTGAGTCCATGGTTGTTCGCGACCTGCGCGTTTACGCTCAGGCCAATGATGCAAGAGTTTGGCATTACCGGGACAACACAGGCCTGGAAGTGGATGCAATTATTAAAACAGCAGACGGCCGCTGGGCCGCATTTGAGATCAAGTTAGGGGCCGGCCATGTCGATGCCGGGGCAGCAAGTTTACTAAAATTTGCAGAGCGCGTTGATACGGCCAAATGCGGAGCGCCTGCCTTGCTTGGCGTTATTATTGGCAGTGGTTATGGATATATGCGCAAAGATGGCGTAACAGTCATTCCCCTTGGCTCGCTGGGATTATAGCGTTAACGCCCTGGCAAGAACCGTCAACGCTCCCCCGGCAACAAACTCGGGCAATAACAAAATAACAATTGCGAAAATTGCGCTTATTCCTGAATTGCAATAATACGCAACGGGCCGCCACTGCCGCCCCTGATCTTCATGGGCAAGGCAATTACCTGGAAGCCGGAATCGGGCAGAAGGTCCAGATTGGCAACGTTTTCAAATGCGGGTATGTTGTGTTCAAACAGAATGACATGACTTTGGTAGGTTTTTGACTGGCCATAGTCAATACTGGGCGTATCCAGACCTATTGCCTTTATCTTGCGGTTTTGTACCAACCACGTTGCCGCATCCGGGTCCAGTCCTGGAAAATGCAGGTTTTTCACAGCAGCTTCGCCCAGCTCATCGGTACCCATGTATTTCTTTCGATCTGGCCAATACTGGCCAAAACCGGTTTTTAACAGAACGATCAAACCGTCCACGCGGCGTCCATGCGTTTTTTCCCACGCCATAATATCTTCGGCGTTGATCAGGTAATCCGCATCGTTGGCACTTTGCCGAGTTACATCTATGAGTGCAGCTTGTCCAACCAGACGTTGCAGAGGAACCGCCTCCACGGTGTGACGCCCTGTAAAAAAATGTGCAGGTGCATCCAGGTGAGTACCGCCGTGCTCTGCCGAAGAGAAATTGTTGGCCTCGTAGTGGTATCCGCCCGGGGTTTGCCCCTTGAATACCGTATCGAGCTTAAAGGACTCTGCCGTCGGCCAGTAAATGGTTTGTTCGTCAAAAGAATAGGTCAAATCAATAATTTTTTGAGATCCGGCATTCTGCCCTTCTCCAGCCGCGCAACCAAATGCCACGACAATTAACACTATGGATATAGCATGCTGTATTTTCATGTTTTTCCACCCGAGACAGACGCCTCTTATATAGTCCAAATTCGTTTGCGCTAAAGTCCATTCATTTTATTACAATAACCGTAACACCGATAGCCCAAAGCCTGATAATACAGGCATTTCAGGGAAATTGACTTGCCAAATTTGTTCTTGTAACCTCTCGCCGGTTCAAGCCACTATACATAGGGGTTGATGGCGATCACTGCACTGCCCTTCTACGGATTCTGAACAATAAATTGGACAGGCCAACAATGAATATCAGACAAGGGCCAAAAGCAGCAGTCGCTATATATTTCGTATTATTGTTACTCTGCGGTTTAACTGCATGCGGTGGCGGAGGTGGCGGCACCGATTCAGTGCCAAATTCATCGGATTCATCGGATTCATCGGATTCATCCGATAACGGCAACACAGATCCGGCACCCTTGCGCAGTTACTTTTCTCCCGGCAATTACGCTACTGTATCTGACTGTTTGCCATATCAGGGCAGTGAAACTGCCCAACTAAAGCTTTTTTTTCTTAACCTTGATCAAGCTCCACATTTTGATGAGTTTGTGGATGACGCTATAAATAACGAGTTCAATACTCTTACCCCCTTTAATGAATTCTTCTCAAATATGGCTTTTTATAAACTGGGCATTAGCGGAGCTGAAGAGTATAACTGTAATGGTACTGGGGGTTCGTTAAACGGTAGCGGCTTTGCTTGTGACAACGCAAAAATTGACCAGACAATTGCCGAGCAATGCTCAATAAGTGATACGGCGGGTATCATAAAAATTGTTATTACAGAATCCGAGTACGGTGGCAGCGGTGGAGAGGTTATCTATATTGGCGACAACCCCAACTTTGGCGATCAGGCTGTCATTGCAGTGCGCAATACCATTGTCCACGAAGTGTCTCACAATATGGGGCTGGCTGATCTTTATGGTAGTGGTTACATAACATCAGGTGCTCCTCTTGGCTGGCCTGCAGAATTTGCCCGCCAGTATCTGAACACAGATGGTCCAGGATGTTCCAAATGGTGTAATAATTTTAAACCACTCTCGGAATATACGTCTTCCCTCAGCTCGCAATGCCATACATTTACCGACAAGGAAAGTTGCCTGGATTTTAATCGGGATGCTGACAAACATTGCGAGGACGCAGACAACGATAATGAATACGATTGTTGTGTATGGTCTGATACTGAAACCTTCGATTACTTTGAGTCCAGTTGTGCTCCATCATGGGGGGTAGAGGATATTGGCCTTGACTGTCTGGCAGGCTCCGGCTGTTTTTATGGTGCCGTATACGGCAATTACGCCTGGCGCCCCGTACAATCACCTGAGCAAAGCATTATGTATGGTGGTTCATCTGCCAAAATTTTTGACAGCGTTTCCATACGTGCCTTGCGGGAAGTGATGCGTTGTTGCGCAAGTTCCGACGATGCAACAAGTTCGTGTAGTGACTACAGAACCTCTTACTCGGACTTTTTATTTGATTACAATTTTAAAAGACGTATTGGTTCCTGTGGTGTAGTGCCGGACTAGTACTCCTTCCAGGTGATAATGGCGGGTTCAGTTGACTTGCTGCCAAACACCTCGGGATCGCTGAACCCGTCATTATCACCTTGAAGGAGTACTAGGGCATGGCTATACTCCAAAAGAAGCCTGTTGGAGTGTAATGGAGATTAGTCATAGCGGCCGCGTCTGATGCCTTGTAGTAACCGCCGTCACCTACAGTGTAATCCATCGTAAAATGTGCGGTAGCAACGTTGTCGGGCTGATCATTCATATAAGTGTACAGAGCATGTCCTTTATAGGCCCATTGTCGGGATCCATCATCACGCACCATCAGTTCCCAATATCCTCTGGCCACGGCATCATCTGGCGCACGAAATGGTATCCAGCTTTTCTGACACTTTGCATCACAAGCGCCAGTACCGATTTTTTTTCCGCGACGATAAATCGTGTCTTGTGTAGTGCCGGACTCGAAAGGTTTGCGCATGTACAAAGGCAGGCCCTGAGAAGTTGCCAGAACACGACCAAATTTTACGTCATGCCCGATCTTCACCTCATCCGGCGTAAAATGACGGATTAATATCGCTACCTGCCCCTGAATATTGTCAGTGGTTTCCCTGCCATTTATGTCACCCGGTATCTGATCGCCTTGATATCGGTACAGCGGAGCATTGTGCCAGGCCCATTGTTGCTGGCCATCATGGCGTTCAACCAGCGTAAACTGACCGACAGCGCTCGACATTCCCGCCGCTAATAAAGGTTGCCACAAGTGCTCACAGCGGTAATCACAAACCTGTTGTGATTCATCAATATCCGTGCCAAGGCTGTACAGTGTCATACCTTGCGAATCAACCAACCCTACACTGCCCAACGCGGGAATATTTCTCAGCTCAATGTTGAGAGGCGTCGCCAAGTCACGGGCCGGTTGATATCGCGCCACTTGCCACCCATCCGGCAATATTGATGCCGGTTTTTCACCATCGCTTTTTTCGCCGGCCTGACCCTCGGCGACGGCAATGGCGTCAATTACCTTGTGCAAACGGGTTTCCCCGACAAACCGATAGAGGAGCTTTCCCTGGTAGGCCCATTGAGTGCCTTCTTCCCGCTGTACCAATGTCCAGTCACCTGTTGCTTTTGCATCAGGCAGCGCCAACACTGGAGGGAAGTCTTGTGCGCAGGCGTTTGTGCAACGAGACTTACCCACTTCTGTATCCTGGTCAAAAATAAACAGGGTATTCCCTTCGGCATCACCCAGGCGAGTCCAGACAGGATCCTCCAAACCAAGTTTCAGTGCAGGCACCATATCGACAAGCGTAATACCCGGTGGCGTCGAGTACTCAATATTGTCTGCCAACTTTTCACTGGCCTGACAAAATGGAGTAATTGCCAGAGTGCACAACCAGACAATGCCTGGAATTTTTTTCAAATTGCCGGTTCCACACTGACGCATCAAAATTTTCAATTGATTATTCACTATTCACTACTCTCATCTATCAAGCCAGTACTTCGGCAAAGGGCTCCCGCACTTCATTGGATCCGCTCCCCCAACTGTCGCCCCAAAGGCCCAGAGCCTTCTGGCAGGTAAAACCCACACGGCTGCTGGCTTCACCGCCAGTGGCGACATGTATGCCGGTTTTCATACCACCGCCTGCCGAACCGGCAGTAAATACCGGCATTTCCTGCAGGGAGTGCCAGCGGGCATAACCATGATCGGTGTAGCCGAGCATCAAGGTGCGATCAAGCAGGGTACTGTCGCCTTCTTTAATGCTGTCCAGCACCTGCACCATGTCACGAAACGCCGTCATATATTTTTGCGCGTACCAGTAACACATCGGCTGATAACCCAGTTCGGCATCAACAACTTCCTGGTGGGTATGTGAATGATATTCAGTGGTGTCGCCAGCCCTGACTGCGTCAGCGCTGAGGGTTACGTTAAAAATACGAGTCTGGCCACACGCCAGTGCATGAGCGATAAGTCGACTGAACATATCATGGGAAGACATCATGTCGTTGATTTCCAGGCTGGGATGCTCGCCCTCGGGTTTTGATGGTACGGTGCAAGCTGGCATCGGCTGTGGTTTTTCCAGTTCCAGCGCCAGTTTTTGTTCCAGATCACGTAACGATGTGAAGAATTCGTCCAGTTGTTGCCGGTCGGTAGAACCTACCGCTTTCATCATTTGCCGACGCTCTTCAGTCACTGCCGACAACGCACTCTTCCGCAGCATAACAGCAGGGTCGGGTGTAAAATTCGCAGCATTGGGGTCAACAAATCCATTGCCAAAAATGCGTTGGTATAAAGCCAATGGCGAAATTTCTGCCGGATTAGTGCCACTGCCGCCGCGAGCGCTGAAGCTTTTCGCAGGGTTCCCATCGCAAGAAACGGTAATGGCAGGGAAACGAGTGTGTACACCCAGTTTTTCCGCGACCAGGTCATCAATACTGCGCGCAAAACTTTCTTTAAAATCCGAGACGTGCCCCGTCACAATGCCTTGTACGGTAGACATGTGTGTCACATTTGCCTTGCCATCGAGAAAAATTTGCGTATCGGTAAACAGGTTTATTTTATTCTTGATTGGCTCCAGCATGGCCAATTGAGGACCCAAGTCAAAGTCACTACCGACTCCTTTCGGCTCCCACTGCCCCGGGCTCAATCCAAGTGCCCAAAACCAGGTGCCAAAACATACTGGCAGAGGGCTGCCATCGGCCATGGCGGTGCCGTTGTCGTTTAAAAACAGGTCCAGCACAGGCAAGCCGACTCCGACAACGCCGCCCTGCAATAAACCACGCAATACCCTTCTGCGGCTGATTTCTTGTTTTTGCATAGCTTTAATCCCCTGTCTCAATTAGCGGCCAGCGAGAGCTCCACGCCCTCTGCTTCAACAACACCGCGGTAAAATACCTCACTGGTTCCAATTCGACGCAATAAATCCTTAAGCTGGTATCCCTGTTTCGCAAACTCCTTGCGTACACTCTTCAACCATTTGCGATCCTCTGCTTCAGTCTCTCGACCAATACCATAGGCATAAACTCTGTTTACCAGGCACGACACTGCGTTGGGATTATCGTGCAAGGCCTGCCCGAGGCCAGCAGCATCGGTATAGGCCACACCGTCAATTTCACCACTGGTATCAATAGGTACACCGTTTTCAGTGGTTCGATAACTGCCGTCGCTATCAAAAGATTCCAGGGCAAGGCCAATAGGATCAGTAATTTTGTGACAACCGGC
>JBNKFQ010000008.1:0-11890 GCA_050289385.1 Porticoccaceae bacterium
CATTACCGACTCGATCCTCGTGATGTGGACGTTAACTACATGGTTCACTGCCACAAGCCCCGCGGCAACTGAACACCAGGCGATTAAAACCACGGAAAACCCATGT
Source organism: Porticoccaceae bacterium (assembly GCA_050289385.1). Classification (GTDB taxonomy): domain Bacteria; phylum Pseudomonadota; class Gammaproteobacteria; order Pseudomonadales; family Porticoccaceae; genus JBNKFQ01. The sequence goes on from JBNKFQ010000008.1 coordinate 107, forward strand.
AATATGAGCATTAAAGCAGTTTTATTTGATCTTGATGGTACGCTGCTCGACACAGCGCCGGACTTTGCCGATGTTATTAATCAACTGTTGGCAGAAGAATCGATGCCAACTATTGACTTCGCTGATGTTCGCTCGGCGGTTTCCCACGGGTCACGTGGTTTGATCGAAACCGGCTTCAACATCTCGACGGAAGCAGAAAATTTTGAAATCTTGCGGCAACGCCTGCTGGATCATTATGCCAAAAACCTGAGCAATAAAACCCGACCGTTCGACGGCATCGAAAACCTGCTGACACGTCTTCACGAACGCGGGATTCCCTGGGGTATTGTCACTAACAAACCGGAACTCTATACCCTGCCTATTATCAAGGCGCTCAATTTGTCACCTGCAGCCATTGTGTGCCCGGACCATGTCACCCACACCAAGCCGCATCCGGAATCAGTGGAACTGGCTTGCCAACATATTGGTTGTTCTACAACTGACACGGTAGTTATCGGTGATCACCTGCGCGATGTCGATGCAGGCAAAAATGCCGGGGCCGTTACAATTGCTGCAGCTTATGGATACCTCGGCAAGAACGAGCGCGCTGAAACCTGGGGCGCCGACTATCTGGTTAACCATGCCAGTGAACTGCTCCCGATCCTTGAGCCCTGGCTTTAAAGGCAAACCGGTAAACAACCAGCACGTGATTAAACATTTACATAGAGCAAGTGAAAATGGATCCACAAACGTATAAAGCAACAAAAAACCTGTTACAAAATCGAATTATTCTTGTCACCGGAGCTGGTGATGGTATTGGTAAAGTGGCGGCTAAAACATTCGCAGCATACGGTGCAGAGGTTATCCTGACTGGTCGCACAATCCCCAAGCTGGAAAACATATACGATGAAATCGTTTCGGCCGGTTTCAGGGAACCGGCGATTTGCCCCATTGATCTGGAAAGTGCCAACGAAGACCATTACCAGGAAATTGCCGACCGCATTGAGGAAGAATTTGGCCTTCTCGACGGCCTGTTGCACAACGCAGCACAATTGGGCCAACGAACACCCATAGCCAATTACAATCTGGCCACCTGGCAAAAAGTTTTGCAGGTCAATGTGACTGCAGAATTTATGATGACCAGGGCCCTGTTACCGGCACTTGAAAAATCGGAGGATGCTTCCATCGTATTTACATCTTCAGGCGTGGGTCGCAAAGGCAAGGCATTCTGGGGCGCCTACGCTGTATCCAAGTTTGCCACAGAAGGGTTGGCACAAGTCCTGGCTGAAGAGCTGGAAGAAACTACAAACATTCGTGTCAACTGCATTAATCCCGGCGCCACACGAACGGCTATGCGCGCGGCTGCATATCCGGCAGAAGATCCCGCAACATTAAAAACGGCTGAAGATATAATGCCAACCTACTTGTATTTGATGGGACCTGATAGCCGAGGAACAAGCGGTCTGAGTATCGACGCATAAACCTTTAATCAGAGGCTCCCTGACTGGATAACCTTGCTTATACGTTTTTGCGTTGCACGCCGCCGGTAATAATAAGTCTCATGGCTTCTTCGATACCTATATCGAGCGGCTCCAACCGGTTTTTATCAACATATACCGTATAACCACCAACCTGATAACTCATCGGCAAATAAACACCAACCACACTGGAATTATCATCGCCAAAAAATTTTCCCCCCGATTTTTCTCCGGTTAAAAAACCGACCAGCTTCATGCCATTGCCAATATCCAGCGACACGACACTTTTTGCTTCTTTTTTACCCGACAAGGTTAAAAATTGTGTCAAATCCTGAATACCGCCGTACAAACTTTTTATCAGGGGTATTTTTTCCAGTAACTTTTCCCCGAGCTGGATCAGATAGCGAATAACATAGGCATTAACCAGAACCCCCAGACACAACAGGGACAACAGTGCTGCCAAAGTGCCCATACCGGGAAAATAAAATGACTGCGGCATCAGCTTCAGCAACATCGGTTTGAACAACCCCTCTGCGCTGATCGCCAGCCAGTACATAAAATACAGGGTCAAGCCCAGTGGCAAGACTGTCGCCAGACCCTGCAAAACAAGCTTTAAAGGTTTGTGCATTATTTTTACCGATCTCAGAGTTTGAACAGAACAAACCTGCCCTTTATTCGTCTTCTGGCCCTATCCAGAAAAATGGATTCCACGCAACTTCCCAAAGGTGGCCATCGGGGTCTGCGAAATATCCGCTGAAGCCGCCCCAAAATACATCTTCCGCTGCTTTTACCAGCGTGCCCCCAGCTGCCACGGCCTTGTCAATAGTGCTCACGACGTCCTCTTTTGAGTGCACGTTGTGAGCCAGAGCCACACCCCTGAACCCGTGGCCATCCTGAGCAACCGTTGCGTCTTCGGCCAACTTGTCCCATGGATACAAACCGAGCCAGCTACCGTTGAGGTCAAAAAAAGCGACCTCATCACTGTAGGGTTCCTTGCGCGGGAAACCCAAACCTTGTTGATAAAACTCAACTGCAGGCGCCAGGTCTTTGACACCCAATGTCACCATACTGATTCTTGGTTGCATTTCAGTTTCTCCCCGTAATCGCTTTGGTTAATTCCGGGGACATCTTTACGCTACAAACAGTCTTGCGTTGCGAAAAATACGCATCCATGGACTATCCTCGCCCATCTCATCGGGTCGCCAGGAGTTATTGACGGCTCGAAATATTCGCTCGGGATGCGGCATCATAATTGTGGCACGGCCATCCTCACTGGTTACACCCGCGATGCCACCGGGCGAACCATTGGGATTGGCGGGATAATTTTCTGTAATTTCCAGATTATTATCGACAAATCGCAAGGTCACCAGACCCGACTGGTCGCATCTTGCAAATGCCTCATCATCCCTGAATTCAGCACGACCTTCACCGTGAGCCACCGCCACCGGCATGTGTGAATCCGCCATATCTGCAAACATCAGGGAAGGCGATTCTGGCACCTGCACCAATGAAAAACGTGCTTCATACTGCTCGGAAATATTACGCACAAAATGTGGCCAATGATCGGCTCCGGGAATCAGGGATTTGAGATTGGACATCATCTGACAACCGTTGCAAACACCCAGACTGAAAGTGTCTTCGCGATGAAAAAATGCCTGTAAAGCCTCTCTCGCCCGAGCATTGAACAGAATACTTTTGGCCCAGCCTTCGCCCGCGCCAAGAACATCACCGTATGAAAAACCGCCACAGGCGGCCAGTCCCCGGAATTGATTCAGGTCTACCCTGCCCGCCAAAATATCACTCATATGAACATCAACTGCGGAAAATCCGGCGCGATGGAAAGCGGCGGCCATTTCAACCTGACCATTCACTCCCTGCTCCCTCAATATCGCAACCTGCGGACGCAATCCGGCACTGATAAAGGGAGCGCTAATATCTTCCTGCGGGTCATAAGACAAGTCGACTGACAAGCCGGGATTATCGGAGGTGATAGCATCAAACTCCTGTTGTGCACATTCCGGATTATCGCGCAAGGCCTGAATACGGTAACTGGTTTCGCTCCAGGCCTGTTGCAGGTGAGTGCGCTGATGACTGTAAGTCAACGTGTCGCCCAGAAAGATACGAACCTGGTCAAGATCATTCAACTCACCGATAACGTGAGCACTCAGACCAGCGTTTTGCAACTGTTCCAGAATTTGCCGACTGTCGTCATTGCTCACCTGGATAACAGCACCCAGCTCTTCTGAAAACAACGCCGCCAGCTGTTCACTACCCAGATCTCTGATATCCAGATCGACACCACAGTGTCCGGCAAATGCCATCTCAACAACGGTAGTAAACAAACCGCCATCAGACCGGTCGTGGTAGGACAGAATTTTATTGTTCTGCAACAGTGTTTGAATCTGTTCGAAAAATGCCTTCAACTGCTCGGCCTTGTCCAGATCGGGCACCGCTTCGCCAATTTGATTGTAGACCTGTGCCAAACAGGATGCCCCCAAACGATTCTTGCCATTACCGAGGTCGATCAGCACAAGTTTTGTTTCACCTTTATCCTTGCGCAGTTGCGGTGTTACTGTTTTGCGCACGTCGGTAACCGGTGCAAAGGCAGAAATAACCAGGGACAAAGGTGCAGTAACGGCCTTGTTTTCACCATTCACATCCCATTCTGTGCGCATGGACATAGAGTCCTTGCCCACGGGAATAGTAATCCCCAACTCCGGGCAGAGCTCCATTCCCACCGCCTCGACCGTGCGGTAAAGTTTTTCATCTTCACCCGGATGACCCGCGGCACACATCCAGTTGGCCGACAATTTAATATCGGAAAGTTTAGCAATACGAGCAGCGGCAATATTGGTAATTGCTTCGCCAATGGCCATGCGACCCGACGCTGGCCCATCCAGCAGTGCCGACGGCGTGCGTTCGCCCATCGCCATGGCTTCTCCGGCATCGCTGTCATAAGCAATGGTAGTCACCGCGCAATCTGCTACCGGCACTTGCCAGGGGCCAACCATCTGATCACGCGACACCATACCCGTTACGGTACGATCACCAATCGTGATCAGGAAGTTTTTCGAGGCGACCGTCGGCAATCGCAAAATACGCTCTACAGCGTCATGAATGTCAATATCGGCCGTATTAAATGGCTGGGTCCGGTAGTTGCGCTTTTCTGCGACGCGATGCATTTTGGGCGGTTTGCCAAAAAGCACAGACATCGGTAAATCCACAGGATTGTTTTCAAAATGGCTGTCACCCAATCGCAGGTGCTTTTCGCCAGTGGCTTCACCCACCACGGCAAAGGGGCAACGCTCACGCTGGCAGATCGCTTCAAATCGCGCGAGGTCCGTGGGCTTTACGGCCAGAACATAACGCTCTTGTGACTCGTTGCTCCAGATTTCCAGCGGGCTCATACCCGGTTCATCATTGGGCACCTGGCGCAATTCAAAGCTGCCACCACAGCCCCCGTCTTTTACCAGTTCGGGAAAGGCGTTGGAAAGACCACCAGCACCCACATCGTGAATAAATGCGATGGGATTTTCACCGCCGAGTTGCCAGCAGGCGTCGATGACTTCCTGACAGCGGCGTTCAATTTCCGGGTTCTGCCGTTGCACAGACGCAAAATCCAGATCTTCGCAGGACGAACCCGAGGCCATGGACGATGCCGCCCCGCCGCCCAGACCAATCAACATGGCCGGGCCGCCAAGCACAATTAATTTCGCACCCGGGTCAAATTCGGGTTTCTGAACATGCTCCGCACGGATATTGCCGTACCCCCCGGCCAACATCACCGGTTTGTGATAACCGCGGCGTTCACCGTCGAAATTCACTTCAAAGGTGCGAAAATAACCACAGATATTGGGGCGGCCGAACTCGTTGTTAAAAGCGGCACCACCAATAGGGCCGTCCAACATGATATCGAGCGCAGAGACAATGCGATCGGGTTTTCCATAATCTGCTTCCCAGGGTTGTTCGTGACCTGGAATCTGCAAGTTGGATACGGTAAAGCCGGTTAACCCCACCTTGGGTTTGGACCCGCGCCCTACGGCGCCTTCATCACGGATTTCGCCCCCGGCGCCGGTGCCCGCTCCGGCAAACGGCGCAATGGCAGTCGGGTGGTTGTGAGTTTCCACCTTCATCAAAATATGAATATCTTCAACACTGTACTGGTACTCAAGTGTTGCCGAATCCGGATAAAAGCGCCCTGCCCTGTGGCCCGTGATTACCGACGCGTTATCGGCATAAGCCGAGAGCACATCCTGCCCACCTTGCTCATACGTATTTTTGATCATTTTGAACAACGAGTACGGCTGTTCTGCGCCATCAATTGTCCAGGACGCATTAAAGATCTTGTGGCGGCAATGCTCGGAATTGGCCTGCGCAAACATCATCAATTCCACGTCCGTGGGATTGCGCCCCAGATCCGTAAAGCTGGCCACAAGGTAATCGATTTCGTCATTTGCCAGTGCCAGGCCCAGGCTGCTATTGGCAGTGACCAGAGCAATTCGTCCACCACCCAAAACATCTACCTGGCCCATCGGCCTGGGCTGATCATGGAGGAACAGCTGCTCACCTGCCTCAAGCGTCTCAAATACTGACTCAACCATACGATCGTGCAGTACGGCTGCGACCTTGTCTCGATCTGGCTCGACAGTGGCAGACACATAATAAACAGTGCCTCGCTCAAGCCGGTTAACCTGAGTTAGTCCGGCGTTATGTGCAATGTCCGTGGCTTTGGACGACCAGGGTGAGATGGTGCCCGGACGGGGCGTAACCGCAAACAGGTGAACGCCACTGGAATTTTCAGCGAACTTTTTATCATCAACTTTGGGGTCAACATCAACCTTGGGACCATAAATCAACAAGGCATTGAGCGTGTCCTGTTGTTCAGCAGAAAGCTCACCACCGTCAACCAGTTCGACGTAATGCACGTATTCGCCGTACACAGCAGTCACTTCAGGACATTGCGCGATGAGGTTTGATAACAGTTTTTGTTTGCGGAAATCGGACAAGGCCGGAGCGCCACGGAGGATCAGCATTCGTTGAGACTCTCAGTCAAATCATGGGAAACAGAAAGGGAGCTATTGTAACGGAATTTGCTCCAGACTTCCCTACCTGCCTGCTTCTCTTGTCACCCTTCAACCGTCTTTAACAGTTGATCATGACGTCAACTCCCCCTAACCTAATGCTTCTGATTCAGCAAAAGCTGTTACATGCCCAACATTCGAAGTCGTTACAAAGTAGTACGCGCAGGTCGGCAGTTATTGCTGATCTCTTTGCTCATACTTTTTGCCATAAGCCTGTATGGCAGCCGCCAGCGCAGCACCCTCGAATTGATCAGGGAGAGAGGGTACATTCGAGTCATCACCTTGCCAGGTCCCACCACCTATTATGAAAATGCGAGGGGCGGCACCGGCTTTGAGTACCTGCTGGCACGCCGCTTCGCGAGATACCTGGGGGTGGAGCTCAAAGTAACGCTGATGGACAATCTGAACAGCGTTCTTATTGCTCTGGGCGGTCCCAATGGTGACTTTGCCGCTGGCGGCCTGACTGCCAGCCCGGGACGCAAAAAACTGATGCACTTTTCAGAGCCATACAGTTTTGTGACTCAACAATTGCTGTACCGATCTGGTAGTCGTCGCCCGAAAGCATTTGACGAAATCAAATCAGACGCCCGCTTGCTGGTGATCAAAAACAGTGCGCACAGTGAGCGTCTGCAAGAGTTGAAAAAGCAGTTCCCTGATCTTAAGTGGGAAGAATATACCGCCGCCGATATGCTGGAACTCATGGAACTGGTCCACAACAACCAGGCAGACTATGCCATTGTAGACTCCCTTGCTTACAAAATTAATCGCGGTATTTACCCCAAAGCCCGGACAGCCTTTCAGATTTCGGACCCACAGCCAGTGGCCTGGGCATTTCCCGGCTATGGCGATGGCAGCCTGATTGCAGCAGCCAATAAATTTTTGCAGCAACAAAAATCCAGTGGCCAAATGGAACGGCTAAAGCAGCGTTTTTTCGGTCATGCAGATGCATTTAGTGTGGCGGGATCCCAGCTCTTTATTCGTCGCGTAGAAACCCGCTTGCCGAAATACGAAGAAATGTTTCGGGAAGTCGCAGAGATTTTCAGCATCGACTGGCATCTGCTGGCGGCAATTGCTTACCAGGAATCGCACTGGAATGCGCTCGCCACGTCGCCTACCGGAGTGCGCGGATTGATGATGCTCACACTGGACACCATGAAAGAAATGAGCATCAAAAACCGGCTTGATCCGGAACAGAGTCTGTATGCCGGCACCCAGTATTTTCTGAAAACCAGGGCGCGCATTCCATCTGATATTGCCGAGCCCGATCGTACCTGGATGGCGCTCGCTGCCTATAATATCGGCATGGGACATCTGGAGGACGCTCGTGTTTTAACCGAGCGCCATGGAAAAGACCCTCACCTGTGGAAAGACGTCATAGAATATCTGCCATTGCTGGAGCAAAAAAAATACTACAAAACTGTAAAGCACGGTTTTGCCCGCGGACGTGAGCCTGTCTCCTACGTACAAAACGTTCGCCATTACCGCGATATATTGCAGTGGCGCAGCCTGGAACAGCAGCGGCAGAGTGACAGGGAAGACCGGGCAGAAGAACTCGACTGGAAAATCGATTCGCTATGATATTCGGGATTTTCGTCAACAGGACTGTCACCAGCTGGACAGTGGATCCCGCGGACAAGCCGCGGGATTAGGATATCAGGGCCTGTTAACTATTGCGCAATCACCACCAGTGTGGGGCTGGTGGTAACGTGCCCGGCAGCGTCGTACGCCTTGATAGTCAAATCATAACTGCCCGCGCCTTTGACGTCCCACCAGCAATTATAAAATGGTGATGTGTAGCCAAACCCGGGAATAGGGTCGGTCTGCGAACAGATGGTTCTGCCATCCACCTGGTAGTCCACCCGCACCAGACTGGCGTTGTCCCAGACATGGCCCTCGATCAAAAAATACTGCCCCTTTGCTACCGGGCCACCGGGATCAAGCACTCGTGCGGTCGGCGCTATAATATCCGATGCCATTGGTACCGGCTCACCGACAAGCGTACTTATAATTTCCTTATCTTCCGGCCCAACATAACCATCGCCATCCAGGTCATAACGCCGCCACGCATAGGTGTTGTTGTGAAACCACTCTGCATCACCGGGGTTTGGGCTAATAAATTGCTGAGGTAAGCCATTGCCCTGGCCCAGCCAGACCTGCAGTTCATTGATATCTTGCTGATCAACAATACCGTCGTCATTCAAATCTGGCGGATAGGCGTCCACTTCATCATTGGCAGCGGCAGTGGCAGGACGGTCTCGCAAATAGTTACTGCCCCAGAGGATATAGGGCTGATACTCACCATCGATATAACCATTGGGATACACCAGGTTTGCCATGGTGTGCTCGCTGCTGTCGTTCCAGCCGTCGCCGTCGGCATCACCGTAAATACAACGCTCGTAATAAAAGTAAGGCCAATCATTTTCGCCACGTCCTTCCAGAACGATATTGCTTACTGTCTGGCTTCCATTATTTGTCAGCGTTATGGTGTAGTTGCGGCCATCGCCGCTGTAGGCAGGAAACATACAAAGCTGTGCGCCCTGATTAACCACAGGCGCCACGATCAATTTTCCCATCTGGGCATTATCCCAACTGGCGTAATCGCTATCGGGGGCACTGGAGGAAAGCTCCAGTGGCCCACCCGACCAGTTGGCTACCACAGAAATAACAGCCGGATGGCCATTGCAAGCCGCATACTGCGGTGTAAAACTGAAGCTTTCCCCCGGCGCAAGACTGCCGGTGGCCTGCCACGAAAGATGATCATCTTCACCCAGGCAACTGTTGTCGCCAGACAGATTGCGAAAGTTATAATTTTCATATTGCAGTGCCATTGGCGTGCTGCTGGATCCACCACCATCACCGCCTTTGCCGCCACCACCAGATTTTTTACCACCACCCTTGCCTTCAGGTGGTTTTGCGCCGACTGGCGCCACAAGAAGAAAAACAAGGCACAAGAGCACCATTAGCCTGCAGCAGGACACCGCAGACTTCACTTTACATGAAGTCATACCTCACACTTCCCCCACCCGGGTGCAGCAACAGCAAAGCAGGCACTAACGAGCAGTATCGAGTAGTCGTATTAATTAAGGGGAATTTCGAAGAAAAGATCGACGCAGCTTGTCACAGACACGCAGGTACCATGTCACAAAACCAATGCCAGGTAACCCGGGAACATATTTACGTTATAACTCGAAAACTTTGTTCGTATTTATCTTCTTCCCTGTTGTAAAACGCATTAACGTTTAGTTATTGAGCGAGCCTGACAATCCCCACAGCATTATCATCAACTCTTTTGCGCCAGCAAATTTCAGACAACCCGGCAGCAATACCTTCCTTTTAAATACGAAAAACAGACACAAGTTATTTTCGTTTATGTACCTTATCTTTATTGCAACAACAGCCAAAGTCAAAGCGGTCGGTTTTATCCAATTCTTCCCCATCCACAGCAAATAAATGCTTTTTAATTTGCCGTTACTCACGGCTCTTGCAGAGCTCTGTTCAAATATTAAGCAACGACAGGAGGATGCTATGTCAATTTTTTGACACAGACAAGCGGTAGAAAAGAAAAGATAAACGGTAACCGTGGTTTTTTGTGGCGATATCGCGATTCTGAGTTCTGAAGTGCCTCTATCCAGGTTTTCAAGCCCCGTAAACATCCACACCGATCAGGTATATACCTGATCGGTGTGGGCAATAACAACAAAGGGATTTATGGATCGATAACAATCACACAAGTAATGGTACTTGGCTGCCGGTTAAGCAAGGTAATTGAACCGTCGCCGTTGGCACCGGTACTTACCTCTGACGCACCTGTACAGTTGATGGTTGATGCAGTACCACCATCCACCTGCGAATCGACCGACACCGTAACATTGGTAAGCGGAATATTATTAAAGCTTACCTGCGCCTGGGTACCGGTGCTGCAAGTACCAACCGCTGTAACCGATGCTGTCTGCGGGTTGGTACTACCCGCGACGTAACCGCTCGGTACACTTTCGGTAACCGTGTAATCACCGACCAGAGCGCTGTCAACCAGGTTGTCGACACAGGCGACACCATTGGCATCAGTCACAACATTTACCGCATCAGCTAGCGAACCACCACTGACGGCAAAGGTAACTCCGGCATGAGGATGATCACCGGAACCATCCGCCGCGTGCTTGCGGGTCTTGGTAATTTTAATGGCACCGCGCTGACGCGGGTCGGTGAAGTTGAGTGTCACCGTTTGGTCCAGAGCCAGAGTTATACACTGCGGCGCAGCGGTATCATAGTTGGCAGGCGTCACGGTTTCTACAACGCAATATTTTCCTGGCGGCAAAATATTACTGATCGTGCATTCACCACTGGCATTGGTAGTACAGGTTTTACCGGTGCTGGTATCGCTGCCACTGTCGTAACTGCCATTTTCCGGATTATCGTCATTAAATAGAGTGAACTGGGCACTTGCGAGGAAGGCGCCGGTGTCATCTTTTTTAACGATATTTATCGTGGCCGGTTTGCGGTTGTCAACAAAGTTGAGCGTTACCGTCTGGTCAAGTGCCAACGTTACGCACTGCGGACTTGCCGTGTCGTGCCCGGCAGGCGTTACGGTTTCTACTACGCAGTATTTTCCGGGTGGCAAGATATTACTGATTGAGCACTTACCGTCGGCGCCGGTGGTACAGGTTTTGCCAGTGTTGGTATCGCTGCCACTGTCGTAGCTTCCATTTTCCGGATTGTCGTCATTATAGAGTGTGAACTGCGCACCTTGCAGGAAAGCATCGGCGTCGTCTTTTTTGACGATATTGATAGTGGCGGGCTTGCGGGGGTTTTCAAATGACACTCCCGTCTGCGCATCGGTGTTTACCGTAATCAACTGGTATGGTGGAGTCGCCAGTTCATATCCGGTAGGCGCTGTGGTTTCCACAACCCAGTAACTGCCGGCAAGCACATTACTAATGGTGCACATGCCATTGGCGTCGGTGGTACAACTGGTCACGACGTCGTCTCCGGCTCCAGGGGATCCACCAAACGGACTGTTGTCATTGCGCAGATCAAACTCGGCACCGGCCAGCGCATTGGCTGGGTCATCATCATCTAATTTGGTGATTTTTACGGTGCCACAATTACTGACGTTAACCGCCTGGGGCGCAATAAAGTCTTTCATCGCTGCGGTAAACGAGTCGGATGACCGGCTCTTCAGGTAGGCGGAACCAAAACTCACACACTGGTTGGCGCCATTGACAATGGCGTCAAAGTCGATGCTGGCC
>JBNKFQ010000009.1:0-3667 GCA_050289385.1 Porticoccaceae bacterium
GGCGGTCCGTAATGTCGTAGGACACTTCAGCAAAAAACGCCTTCTGTTTTACAGACCCTCGACTATGGAGCAGAAACCAATAGGGGTCTTCTTCATGTCCGGCCCAGGAAACCCATCCCTGAGCGACATTGGCGGCGCCAGCCTTGGCCGGGTCAGCGGTATAGTATTGCGCGTAATTGTAATCGTTTTCGTAATCCTCATAATACAGTCCAGCCAGTAACTGCAGCGCCCCATCAAACCGGGAGACGAATCGCAGCTCTTGCGTGAAACGCTCACCCTCATTGGACAGTGTATCTTGAAATGGCGCCGTCCATAATGGCTGGTAGCTCCAGTCATAAAAGTATATTCCTTCCCGGTCAACCCAGGATGACGCGCTGTGCAGGGTACCCCACCCCAGGTCATAATCCAGCGCGAGACTGGTGACATTAACCTCTTCTTCCATCCCATCACGCCCAGGCTCTATGTTATTGGCAGTTGTGGCAAAGCTGGCATTCGGCCAGGGTTGCACCCGGGTTTGCTGGAATTGACCCGGCAGGTTCAGCTGCACTTCACGCTGCCCGTCCTGGTCGATTTCCTGCCAAGCGTGGCTGAGATTAATACTCAGGTCTTCGATGGGCTGCCATAGGGCCGCGAGACGAAAACCGGTCGTTTCGTCGCTACCGACATTAGCTTCATCCCTGACAATGCTGCCAAAATTTGTGACAAAACTGGGGATTGAGTTGGCATCCCCCGTGTAACTGCCGGCGATGTTTTCGATATAGCCGCTGTTGTCAAAACGGTAGGCGACGCCACGCAGAGCCAGCTTGTCTTCCACCAGAGGAAGATTCAGCACGCCCTTTATTTGGTGGTTATTGCCACCCTGTTCCCCGGTATTGGAATACTGTGCGCCGACACTGCCTTCCATTTGCGCCAAATTGGGTGCGGTTGGGACAATACGCACGATACCGCCCATGCTGTCGGCGCCATAGAGAGTTCCCTGAGGCCCTTTCAACACTTCCACACGTTCGATATCCACCATCCTCAGGTCGCTACTGACCGTGAAGGCGCCGGAGTTCATTCCCGATATCGGTGTTTCGCCGAAATACACACCTACAGCAGTGCGTTCTGTTTGCGGGCTGACGGAAATACCGCGCATGGTGATGGAGTTGTTACCGGCACCGCGATCGTGAACGGTGACGCCGGGGATGGTGCTGAGGTAGTCGCCCATGCTGACCAGGCCGCGTTTTTCGATGGTCTCGGCGCCAAGTAAAGAAATCGCCATTGCCGTATCCTGTAAACGTTTTTCACGTTTTTCAGCCGTAATAATCAGTTCCTCGATAACCAGTTCTTTTCCATCTTCGGAAACTTTCTTTGTTTCGGCATTTAATTCAGACGATAATGATTTGAAGGGGCCGTTATCATTACGAACAATAGTGATCGTATCTATGTCCGTTTCTTTATAGGTTAGACCGCTGTTTATCAGCAGTTTTTGCAATGCATCTTCAGGAGCCAATGTGGCATCAAGAGATGGAGCCTCTTTCCCGGCTACCAGATCGCCAGCGGCGATAACAATGTAATGAGATTGCCTGGAAAATGCCATCAGTGCACTGGATAATGGCTGCGCCGGTATGTCGAATTTTTGCTCTATGGTTTCGGCGTGGATAAAACTAATCGCTGCTACTAAAGGTAATGCACTGAGCAAACGCACTCCTCTGTTCCACTTTTTCGGGTTACTGTGTTGATAGTGTTTTCGTTGCATCTACTTTCCCCTCTTGAGTGTTGGTGGCACTATGAGAAGACGTCTCTTCACGAAAATAAGGGCTAATTAATTTTCCGTTTTTCTCTGATCACGATACGACCAGGCATATCCCTGTCCAGCTCAATTGGCAAGCCATGTTCCAGCGCGCCCAGCAATTGTTCAATTCGGTCGATATGAAAACCGGCCGTAACAATTAAACTCCCAAGATCTTCTGTAGCAAAAAAGATAGGTTCCCTGGAGTAACGATTGGCATCAGCTATAACTTGACGCAAAGTCGCGCGATCATAAAAACGTTCACCTAAGCGCCACCCTCCCACCTCATCTGGAGACACCAAGTCAATATCACCCAATAGATTACCGCGTGTCGATACAATTCGCTGACCTGCCGTTAATTTTTTTGCTACCTTCAAAACCTGTGATTGTTTTGCGGTTTGATCTGCCAACTTTTCATATAATTCAGACTTGGCAACCTCCACCACTCCTTCCGACACTGCTACAGTTACCTGGTCTGGACCTGTATGCACATTAAATTGCGTCCCAATTACGGTTACCTGGGTGTCGCGAACCGCAACGACCATTGGTCGATCAACATCGGGGGCAACATTAAAATAGACTTCACCTTTGCTTAAAGTAACGTGGCGCTCACTATTGGTAAATTCAATCACCAACTGTGAACGAGCACCTATAGTTGCCATCGTTCCATCGTGAAAACGAACCTCTCGAACTTCACCAGTGCCAGTAGAATATTCTGCACGTTGGACTTGTGGCCAAAGGAATACCACCGCCAATAAAGCAATCGCCACACTGCCAGCAATAACCGGGACTCGTCGCCACGCATTCCAAATCTGTTCGATTGACGACGTGCGATTAATATAGCGAGGTTCAATCTCGGCCATTTCCTCAACCAGCGCACTATCGCTCCAGATTTGGCTGACCGATTGGTAAGCAGCCCGATGTTCAGGTGCAGTTGCCAGCCAGTCTTCGAAGCGAGCTTGCTGCGAATCACTGACCTTGTCATCAGATAATTCCACCAGCCAATGCATGGCTTGTTCTTCGATATCACCACCAATCGGTTTGTGTGTTGATTCTCTGTTCATGCCAAGTGATCTCCCTGACCGTCATGGAAAATTCTGGCCATTGATTCGTGACATTTTTTTAGGGCTCTGAATACTTGTCGTTTGACTGTGAGTTCCGAAAGATTCATTTCTTTCGCGATTTCTCTATAACTCAAACCATGTATACGATTGAGCACAAAAATGCGCCGCCGTTTAGGCGGCAGCTTTTCCATTATTCGTTTCAGTATTTGCAATCGTTCCTGGTGTATAGCGATCTGTTCCGGTGAACAGATATCAGACATTTCTGTGCCAGTGTCCCGATTGACTTGCTCCAGGTGTCTGGTCCGAACCTTGTTTTGCCGGGAGCTATCAACTGCCAGATTGCGTACGGTGGTAAACAAAAACGCGCGCGGGTGATCAATGACTTCCGAGTCAGGCAGTGCTGTCAATTTGACGAACGCGGTTTGAATGATGTCTTCCGCGTCACTCGGATGGAGGCCAAAAGCACGGCACAGGTAGCTTCGAAGCTCATCACCATAGCGCTCGAACATTCGCCGCAAGAACTGCTGCTGCATGTCTTCTTGCACGCCACCCCGCCTTTTTATGCTACTTGCAATCACATTTTGATTACCGAATATGCCTATAAATAATGACTCAAACCGGGGCAATCACAAGTTTCGCTAACAATAGCTGTCAGAGCTTGTTCACACTAACCGGGTTGCTATACCGTGACCCAAGCCCCGCCTCTGGTCATTATGGTTTGAAAAGACCCGGTTTCCCTGCATTGAGACGGCCATGTGTTGAAATTGGTGCTATTTTATTTGGTCATTTCACTTGACACCTTAACCATTGCCGGTGATTCCGTTAAATTTAC
>JBNKFQ010000010.1:0-8136 GCA_050289385.1 Porticoccaceae bacterium
AGTGGCGCAGATTTGCGGCAACTGATTTAAAGCGTGCGACGTGCGACGTGCGACGTGCGACGTGCGACGTGCGACGTGTGACGTTTCTACGCCACTGCATCAGAATTTGTCGGCGGGCGTTTAATCAGCCGATAAGGCAACTGATTTTTATCGATATTGGTAATCTCTCCCTTTTCCCTAAACTGCCGAATCGCTTCGTCCACAACGCGGCGCTCCAGAGGCGGGGCCAGCAGTTCAACAAAATCATACATATAACTGCGCAAGTAGTGGTCTTCGCGAAAACCAATCCAGGTGGTATAAGTGGGTAAAATATCGTGAGTACTGATTGCCACCAGATCGGAATCCTGCACCGGGTCAAACGCCATGCTCGCGACAAAACCAATACCCAGGCCTTCGCGAACATAGGTTTTAATCACATCAGCATCGCGAGCGGTGATTGCAATATCAGGTTTCAGGCCTTCTTTATGAAAGGCGTCTACCAATGTTGATCGGTCAGTAGAGCTGAACAGGTAGGTAACGACAGGAAACCGCACCAGTTGTTCCAGGTTGATCTCATTCAGTTTGGTTAGCGGATGATCTTTGGGAACCAGCAACGCCATATCCCATAAATAGCAAGGCAAGGTCACCATATTGTTGCGACGGGGCGCTGCACTGCTGGCGATGGCAAAATCGACATGGCCAGACTTCATCCACTCGTCAATCTGGTCATTGGTGCCCTGATGCAGGTTGAGCTGCACATCCGGGTAAGTTTCGCGGAACTTGCGCAGAATGTCCGGCAGTACGTAGCGTGCCTGGGTATGGGTGGTGCCGATTGACAGGGAGCCACCCTGCTCATTTTGCAGCTCTTCGGACAAACGCTTGATATTGTCTACATCGCGCAGAATGCTCTTGGCTTTTTCCAGCACCAGGCGACCGGCGTAGGTGATGCCGTCCAGGGTTTTGCCGTTGCGGGAAAACAGGCGCAGGCCAAGTTCTTCTTCCAGCAATTTCAGTTGCTTGCTCACGCCAGGCTGCGAAGTATAAAGCTGTTCAGAGGCTGCGGTAATGTTCAGTCCGTTCTCGGCGATGGCTACCAGGTAGCGCAATTGTTGTAGCTTCATCGTTCGGTCCTCTGCCCGATCAAGACGTTAATGATCGATAAAAACATGGGTTGCTACTCCCGTATATATAGTCCCATAAAAAAAGCCACCTGCGTTTGGGCGAGGTGGCTTTTTTGCAAATTTTAACTGGATTTATCGCAAAAGCCTCTCGCCCACTGTCGCTGCGCATGCGCACATCACACAGTTCGCTGCAAAGAAGTAAAAAGCATTTGCTTTCATCGTGAATTCCATCGTATTCGCCGGCGCTGCCGGACGCGTTTAAGCCTGGCACATCTTTTATCACGAAAAATAATTCCAGATCAACCGATATAGGTGATTAATAACGAAAAAATATCTCTTAAGAAGCATAGATTATTTTTGTATCGTTTTGTCTGCACGTACATTGCATGCTTCTCAATCCAGTTGCCATCGGGTGCGGGTGGCACCTTTAGCAGATGAAATATTTTCCTGTTTTTGTCGATTTAAACGAAAAATCTGTCCTTGTTGTCGGGGCAGGTAGTGTCGCGCGTCGCAAAATATCCTTATTGCTTAAAACCGGCGCTCGAATCACCGTGATTGCCAAAGATGCCTGTGATGAGGTGGTGCAATGGCATCATGCAGGCAAACTGCGCTACTGGCGGGGGGCCTTTTCCCCTTGCGACCTGGACGGCCAATGGCTGGTCATTGCGGCTACCAATAATCGCGAAGTCAATAGTACCATCCAGCTGGCGGCAACAGCCCGCCAGCTTCTGGTGAATGTGGTTGACGATCGCGAGCTCAGCCAATTCATTGTTCCTTCAATTGTTGATCGCGACCCGGTACAGATCGCCATTTCAACGGGTGGTGACGCTCCGGTGCTGGCGCGCACCCTGCGGGCCGACCTGGAAACCCGCCTGCCTGCGTCACTGGGCAAGCTGGCGCAAAAGATGGGCAAATGGCGGGCGGCAGTAAGGCACAAACTGCCATTGGCTGGCCAGCGCCGCCTGTTTTGGGAAAAACTGCTGGACTCATCGGTGCCCGATCATGTTTATCGGGGCCGTGATTCCGAGGCTGATGCCGAGTTGATGCGTTTGATCAACAGCGACACTAATGCTCCGGAAAAGGGGCATGTCAGTCTGGTTGGTGGAGGCCCGGGCGATCCTGAGTTACTGACCATCAAGGCTTTGCAGCGGCTGCAAACTGCCGATGTTGTCTTTTACGACAACCTGGTGAGTGAGGCCGTGCTGGAGCTGGTGCGCCGTGACGCCGACCTGGTTTATGTTGGCAAAAAATCCGGAGCACAAAGCTGCAAGCAAACGGATATCCAGCAGCAACTGGTTCATGCCGCCGCAGGCGGTAAACGAGTTGTCCGATTAAAAGGGGGAGACCCTTTCGTATTTGGCCGCGGCGGCGAAGAGCTGGAAGCACTGGTGCAGGCAGGTATCAGTTTTGATGTGGTGCCGGGTATTACCGCTGCTGCCGCCAGTGCTGCGTACACGGGTATACCACTGACCCATCGTGACTACGCACATTCGGCTATACTGGTGACTGGACATGGCAAGGCCGACACCGACCTGGATTGGCAAGCGCTGGCCAAGTCCGAACAAACTCTGGCGGTTTACATGGGCTTGAAACAATCCTCTACTATTATGGAACAGTTGATCGCCCATGGCCGAGCGCCCGATACTCCGGTTGTGATTGTAGAGCGTGCCACCACGCCCGATCAGCGGTATGTCAGCGGTATCTTGCAGGAGCTGCCTCAACTGGTTGAGCAGCACGGTATTGAGTCACCGGCAATGATTTTGATTGGCGAGGTTTGCCGCCTGGCAGGGCGATACCACTGGTTTAATGTGCAACCTGACGCTTCCGGGTCGACGGCCCCGGTGCAGTTGATGAATCGCAGTGCGGTGATTTGAAAGTGTTCAACATTCGATGTTGGATGTTCGACGAAACTGCCAGACACTTAACGCGCGGCTAGATCGACCTGAATCATTTTGATTACAATTGCAGTACAGAAAAAACAAGGTTTACAAGACTGAGGACAGGGTTTGGCGCAGCACAGTTTTTGTGTCGAACGTCCAATGTCGAACGTCCAACAACCAAAATATAAGTTAAAAGGTGCCTCGCAATGATTTACGACAATATTTTACAAACCATTGGCCATACCCCTGTAGTAAAAATTAATCGTCTAGCTCCCGACCACGTTGACATGTACGTGAAAGTAGAAGCTTTTAACCCGCTTGCGTCGGTTAAAGACCGTCTGGCCATAGCCATTATTGAAGACGCGGAGCGTCGTGGTGTGATCAAGCCGGGTCAGACTGTGGTTGAGGCCACCTCTGGCAACACCGGTATCGCATTGGCAATGGTATGTGCGGTTAAGGGTTACCCCTTTGTCGCCACCATGGCCGAATCCTTTTCCATCGAACGCCGCAAGTTGATGAAAGCGTTGGGCGCCAGGGTAGTTCTTACCCCGGCGGCTGAGCGTGGTACAGGCATGGTGCGAAAAGCGGAAGAACTGGCTGAAAAACATGGCTGGTTTCTGGCGCGTCAGTTCGAAAACGAAGCCAACCCGGCGTATCACCGCAACACCACGGCGGCAGAAATTCTGCGCGACTTTGCAGGCCGCCGCCTTGACTATTTTGTGAGCGGTTACGGTACTGGCGGCACCATCACAGGTGTCGGCGAAGTGTTGAAGGTGGCGCGGCCAGAGACGAGAATCATCGGCACCGAGCCCGAAGGCGCGGCTCTGCTGGGTGGCAAGGAGTGGACACCACACAAAATTCAGGGCTGGACCCCCGACTTTATTCCCGAGGTGTTGAATCGCGAGGTGATTGACGAAGTGATTCCGGTCGACGATATGGTTGCTCGCGACACCTCGCTGGAACTGGCCAGAAAAGAGGGCATTTTTGTTGGTATTTCTGCCGGTGGCACTTTCGCCACAGCTCTGAAAGTGGCCGAAAGTGCTCCCGAGGGCAGTGCTATCCTGGCCATGCTGCCCGATACTGGTGAGCGTTATTTGAGCACGGTTCTGTTCGAGGATATTACGGAAGAGTCCGACGAGGTTTAAAAGCAAATAAACAGTTTACAGTTAACAGTTGACTGGTCGCTCCGCTCAACTGTTAACTGTAAGCCTTCGCTTAATTCCCATTCAATATACCCATATCCACACACAGTATTTCCCGCTGTCCTCGCTAGTGAGCATACTCGCGGCTGTAATGTGAGGATACCCCTATGTCTGTAAAGCAAAAAACAGCCGAACTGCTGGCAAAGCTCCAGCAAATATCCGATGACCATGTGTCCGGCGACAATGGCTCTGTCGTTCTGGCAAACAGTCTGAGCATTGAAGACATGCTGTTGACCCACCTGATATTAACCCACCAGGTGGATATCGGTATTTTTTCGCTGGATACTGGCCGGTTGCATCAGGAAACCCTGCAAGTCATCAGCGATGTGCGCGAACGGTATAACTACCAGATCAATGTCTACTACCCCGACGCTGCGGACGTAGAGCGTTATGTAGAGAACAATGGCATCAATGGTTTTTACGCGTCAGTGGATCAGCGCAAGGGGTGTTGTTATGTGCGCAAGGTGTTGCCCTTGCAACGTGCCCTGAAGGGCAAGGATGCATGGGTTACCGGCATGCGCCGTCAACAAGGTAAAACTCGCACCGAACTGGAAGACAAAGTCTGGGATGACAACAATGGATTGTGGAAGTACAACCCTCTGGCAGACTGGGCAGAGGCAGAGGTGTGGGAAGTGATTCGCGGCGAAGAGATCCCGTATAACGCACTCTATGACCAGCATTTTGCCAGCATTGGCTGTGCGCCCTGCACGCGCTCCATTACCATGGGCGAAGATGTGCGCGCCGGGCGCTGGTGGTGGGAAAACCCCGACAGCAAGGAGTGCGGGTTGCACGTCAAGGCAAGCCCTCTGAATTTTAGTGTTCAGCCGCCGCAGACAAAACTCTGATGGCAGACATCCTGCTGGTTGCCAGCGCGTTACTGGTGGGTGTTGTTATTGGTCTCACCGGTATTGGCGGCGGATCGTTGATGACACCGATCCTGATCTTGCTGTTCAAAGTAGCGCCACCTGTTGCCGTAGCCACTGACCTGTTTTTTGCCGCTGCCACCAAAATGGTGGGAACGGTTGAGTATGCTCGCAAAAAACTGGTGGACTGGCGCATTGCGTCGGTACTTTGGGCTGGCAGTTTGCCGGCCAGTGTTATCACAATTAGCCTGATCCCGGAAAACGGGGAATTTGCCAGCTTTGTGCAAAAAGTACTGGCCTTTGCCTTGCTGTTAACCAGCGTTGTCATCTTTTTGCGCCCACGGCTGAACCGCAGAATGACGCCTTCATCGGTTTTGATCAGGTTTCGTGTACCGCTGCTGATTGCCTTTGGTGCCCTGCTGGGGGTGTTGGTCACCATCAGCTCGGTTGGCGCTGGCGCACTCGGTCTGGCGCTGCTGGTTCTGTTCTATCCCGAACGCAGGCTCGTTGAGTTGGTCGCGGTAGATCTTGCCCATACGGTTATTCTCAGCATGGTCGCCGGTCTTGGCCACCTGAGTGCCGATCATGTGGATTTTGTCCTGCTTGGCAAATTGTTGATCGGCTCTATCCCCGGAGTCTGGATCGGCTCTCGTTTACACTGGCATGTCAATGAAAAGCTCATCGCCTTTGTACTGCTGTTTGTAGGTTGCTGGCTCGGTTATGTTGAGCTCAGAACCTGACAGATGGTTCCAAACGTCGACTGTGACGCATACAATCCCCTGTCTGCTTACATAAAATTCTTATAAACACATTAGGATTATTCCGACGAAAGCTGCGGAGAGTCCATTTCAGCCTTTGATTTGGGAGAATTGAGATGAAATACATAATGCCTTCAGTCGCAACAGTAAATTTTGCGATTGCTGCCTTCCTCTCGCTGACATTGTCACTTCCTGTCGTGCAGGCGGATCAACCCGAAGAGAAGGGTGCGATCTTTGGTGTCGGGTCACCGGTTGGTCCCGGGGAATTGCCTCCGGGTCGGGTGCGATCAAAAATAGAATCATTGCCGCCAGTGGCGCGCCAGCGTGCACTGGAGTGGTTACAGGAATTTTCCTTCAGTGAGGAGGATCTGGATTACATTCATGTCGATAATCAGGGGGGGATATTCTACGTCGATACTCGCACCCCCGATCCACAAGATACGGAAGGTACCACTACCGCACCTTCCGAACCGACTTTCGAGGGCATTAGCCAGGCACAAGCCTTTGCCCTGCACAGTCGTCCCGGATCTTCCAATGTGGTTGTGGTAGATGTCGATGGCCACGTTATTACTGGCACTGCCTGGAATGATGACCCCCAAATTGCCAATACTCTGAATGCAGAACCTTACGACACTGATGGGAACCCGGGGTCCTTTAGTGCAACAGAGCTCGAGGAAATTGCTGAAATCTGGCACCGAATCGCTGAAGACTTTGCACCATTTGATATAGACGTGACCACCGAAGAACCCGCCACGATCACTGATGATACCGGCCGTATTCTGATTACCCGCACCGTAGATGCCAATGGCAATGATATGCCGCACAAAACCGCAGGTGGTGTAGCCTATGTCGGTGTATGGGGAGAGAGCTACTACGGCTATTATTCACCGGCTCTGGTTTATTATGACAACCTGGGTGGCGGGTGGCCTCCGTACGTTTCCGAAGCTTCTTCACATGAACTTGGACACAACCTTGCGTTGTCCCACGATGGTGCCGCTGGCACCAGTTACTATGACGGTCATGGCAGTGGTTATGTGTCCTGGGCGCCAATCATGGGAGTGGGCTATTACACCAATGTCACACAATGGAGCAAAGGGGAATACTCGCGGGCCAATAACACGGAAGACGATCTGGCGATTATTTCCGGCTATCTCACGTATCGCCCCGACGATCATGGCGATAGTCGGGGCTCAGCATCAGCATTGATACCCGATGGGTCAGGCATCATTATCGCTACAAATCCCGAGACCGATCCGGATAATCTCTATTCTGCAAACAAGGGCGTAATCGAAAGCAATACCGACACCGACTATTTTTGGTTTGCTGCCGGCGCCGGGCAGCTGGATCTGTTGATAGAGCCCGCCTGGGTTGCCTACTATCAGGATTTGCGTCGCGGCGCCAATCTGGATATACACGCGGCATTGTACGACGCAGACGGCAACTTGCTTGCCGAAGATGATCCACTGGATGATACCGATGCCAACATCATTGCGAACGTTGGTGGCGGAACGTATTACCTGGCAATCACCGGTGTTGGCAATAGCGTTAGTCCTTACAGCGATTATGGCAGTCTTGGGCAGTACTTTATTTCTGGCAGTATTCCCTCGGGGGAACCGAATGCAGCGCCAGTAGCGGCAGATGATTCCGGTAGTGGTCAGGAAGATACTGCCATCGTGGTATCGGTTCTGGATAACGACAGTGATGACGACGGTGACACCCTCAGTGTGTCATCAACGTTAAATGGCAGCGACGGCAGTGTCAGTACCGATGGTACAACCGTGACCTATACACCAAATGCGAACTATCACGGTAGTGACAGCTTTACCTACACTGTGAGTGATGGTCGTGGTGGTAGTGACTCGGCGACAGTGGACGTAACGATAACCTCTGTTAACGACGCACCGGAGGCTACTGATGATAGCGACACAACAGATCAGAATACGCCTGTCATTATTGCCGTACTGGGCAATGACGGCGATGTCGATGAGGACAGTCTCACTGTCGTCTCTGTCACCCAGGGTGCTAATGGTTCAGTGGATTCAGATGGAACAACGGTTACCTATACCCCGAATATCGGGTTTGGCGGCTCAGACCAATTCACTTACACCGTCAGCGATGGTAACGGTGGCAGTGATACTGCCACGGTTACTGTAAGCGTGGCTGCATTGCCTCCCGCAGCGCCTTCCGGTGTGAGTGGCAGTGATCAAAAGGATGGCACCGCGCTTGTTACATGGAGTCACAACGGCGATAACGAAAATGGCTTTGAGGTAGAGCGCGAGACCCAACATCCGAAAAATGGCAAGTGGATAAGCAGCGCCATTGTGGCGACTACA
>JBNKFQ010000011.1:0-13483 GCA_050289385.1 Porticoccaceae bacterium
CAACGGTTAGAGTGAACGAGCTTAATATGGCGATGACGGTTTTGGAGCATACGCTTCCGGTGCGAATAACACATTACTTTGATCGGATTGTGATTGAAGCTCTGGAAAAATAGAAGGGTAAATTAAGGAACCTCTGATTAATTACAGCATGTTTCTGGCGTTCAGACGGATTCAGGATCAAGGCAAGAGGGTGAAGGCAGGCTGGTTGCCTGTCGAGACCTTTTAACGCAGAGCCTGAGTCCGTCTGAACGCCCCGCAGGGCGCGGTCTGAAGCACGCATTTGCTGCGTTGCAACCCTCGTCAGGGACAACCAGCCCTGACCTTCGGATTTCGCCTTGCAACTGCACGCTTCAGACCACGCAGAAATATACTGTAATTAATCAGAGGTTCCTTAATTGTTAACTTTTTGTAATATTCAGAGTGAGCTGCCAGGGCTGATACGTGATCTTTACAGGAGCTGAAAACATTTCAATTCCATGTGATAAAGATTACACAGTAGAGGTGGGACAAAGATGAAGAAAATTTTAACTGGTAATGCCACGGCTTTTTTTATGGCGCTGGGCCTTTCCGTTGGGGCTTGTGCCGACGAAGGAAAAATAAAACTCGATATAAAAAATCAGAATATCGGTCCGGCGCTAATGGAACTCGGAGAAAAAGCCGGCGTGCAAATCATGTTTCCGCAGGGACTTGGCGATAATTCGAGTCTGGTGGCAGTGCAAGGCGAATACACGCTATCCAGTGCGTTGGATCAATTGCTTGCTGGCTCCGGTCTGCAGTATGAGTTTCTTTCTGAAAATGCTATTGCGATCAAGCGGGGTAGTCATTCGGTTCAGGTCAAAGAAAAAAGCAAAGTGTCAAATGAAAGTATAGAAGAAATGGTTGTTACGGCGCAAAAGCGCGAACAGAGTATTAAGGATGTACCAATCAGCATTGTAGCGCTGGGTGCTGCAGAGCTGGAAGATCGAGAGATTGGCGACCTGGTGGAGTTGGGCATGGCTGTGCCTGGCTTGTTTGTGGAAGACACCGGCACCGCTAGAACCGTCTACTTGCGTGGTGTAGGCAACTTTTCCGGCACGCCGATGGTTGGTTTATATGTTGACGAAATGCCGATTACCTCGTTTTTTACCCAGGGGCAAACAGATACCAGACTCTACGACCTGGATCGCGTCGAAGTCCTCAAGGGGCCTCAAGGCACTTTGTATGGCGAAGGGGCCATGAGTGGCACTGTTCGTTTTATTACCAAAGAACCCCGTTTGGACCAGTTTGGCGGCAGGGCAAGCCTTTCTGCATCCTATACCCAAGACGGCTCAGTTAGCCAAAAAACCCAGGGCGTGGTTAATGCACCGTTAATCGAAGACGAGCTGGGTTTGCGTATTGCAGCTACCTTTGAAGACAGTGGTGGTTGGGTAGATCAACCGGCGATATCAAAAAAAGATATCAACGATCAAAAAATGCTTAACCTTCGAGCAAAAGCCTTGTGGCGACCATCAGACACGCTAGATGTGAATACAACGATAATAGTTCACCGCAACAATGCGGGAGCACAAAGCCACAGCGAAGACATAAGTGGTAATTTTACACAAACTTTTGGTTTGAACACTACGCCATCGTGGGAGGATGATTACACCCTTTATAACCTCACATTTACTAAAGATTTCGATTCCGCTGTTCTTGTCAGTAGTACGAGCTATGTAGAAGCTGAACAGCTTCAGGAGCAAGCGGGGCGATTTTTTCAGCTTGTACCAGCACCCGCACAGCCGTATGACTATATATTGTTGGAGAACAAGGCCAACAGCAAGGCACTTAATCAGGAAGTTCGCTTGAGTTCTGCCGGGAATAGCGCATGGCATTGGACGATTGGGACATTTTACAGGGACTTCGAAATTTTGTCGGAGGGTTCCAGCTTGTTCGGTTTGCATATGCCGGGAGATCCGTTGCCACCAGTCTCCTCTTTTGTATCTGATAATTCTAGTGAAAGTTGGGCTGTTTTTGGCGACACCAGTTATGCCTTAACTGATCAACTTGAAGTGGGTATCGGCCTGCGTTACTTTGAAGATGATAGAGAATTCTTTAATGGCACGGTCACACAGCAAGCATCGTTTGATTCCGCCAATCCCCGATTCTATGTAAATTATGGCCCCAGCGATGACATGATGGTATATGCCAGTATCGCCAAGGGTTTTCGAAGCGGCGGGTTTAACTCTCAGGGGCAGCCGCCTTATGATTCCGACACTCTCTGGAACTACGAACTCGGCACAAAAATGACCTTGCTGGACGGCCAACTGGATGCGGAATTTGCGCTGTTTTACAGCGAGTATGATGGTATTCAGTTGTCGGGAATCCCACCGCTGCCAGCGCCGCCTATCGCCATTACAAGTAATGCAGGCAAGGCAGAAATCAAGGGTCTGGACTGGTCGTTGACATGGCGAACCATAGACAGTTTGAGCCTGCAGTTCAATGGCAACGTCGTCGATACCGAAGTCGTTGAACTTAGCGTTACCAATCCAACCCTTTTTATAGGTGACCGCATCAACTTTACGGCAAAATATAGTTTCACAGCATCGGTTAACTATGATTTTACCGTTGCAGACAAGCCTGGTTTTGTCCGCGTGGATTACAATCAGCGAGGCAAAACTGTGTTTGCCCTCCGCTCCTTGGGCATTTTTGATTCCTCGGGTGTCGACAATATACTAAATTTTAACTTTAATGTGGATTTGAATGAAAAAGTGAGCTTGGGAATATTTGCGAAAAACCTACTGAACGATCGTGACTTGATTGCACCATCATCAGTAACCGGATTTGCCGCTCGTAACCGCCCTCGCACGGTAGGTGTACAATTTGAGTTCAACTTTGAGTAGTTTACCAAAGCTGCGCAGTGAAATGGAGCTGCCTGAGTTCGGGCAGCTTCGCAAAAATAAAAGGTCTACAAATAAAGACGTTTTTTCAGGATTCTCTGGCACGGTATACTTTTGGTGCTCAAATGGCTTCAAGGTTACGGCAAGGGATGAAAGCTGGTTGATTACTTGTATACACGTCAATTCAAAGTTGGAAAAAGCCAATGGCTTCTTGTTCGGGTTGAATAACTAGAGTTCAACTACGTCCGTCATTTCCGGCACACAAGCTGACCAACCCAGCTCCTCTTCAATAGTCAAACGAAACTGGTCTGCTGCCTCAAGTTCTCCGTGAGTAATAAAACAGCGCATCGGCGCAACAGGCACCTCTTGCAGCTAGCGCAAAAGTTACAGGCGGTCTGCGTGGGCTAACAAAAATCCAGTTTTCCGATACGAGCGCGCACATCGCAGTATTTGCCAAATATCTTGATGTGTTTTTCGCCATTTGTGAGACGAGCTCCGCGCGCACCTCCGGCGTGAAATCCGGCAAATATCACCGTATTGCGCTGGTCTCCTAACATGCAACACAGGTGATGTGCTACACGTCCGCCCGTGGCCATACCACTACCGGCGAGAATTGCGGCCGGAACTTGCAATTGGCTGAGTGCCATGGACTCTTCCGCTTCGCAAGTAGACGTCACGTCTTGTGATAACGTCAAACGCTGCCCCTTGTTCAGTCGATGCAAACGGTGGTGCCATTGCATTATTTCAGTAGCACTGATCGTCATTAGGCTGTCCAGGTAAATCGGTAAATTGCCAATTAATTTTCGCCGTCGCAATTCTGTCAGCAAATAATCTGGCCAATTTTGCTACGCATCCTCGTCCACGTATATTGGGTTTTCAAGTTGGCGTTAATTATTAAGTTCGAGGGCCTGTAAATTTTCCAGGTGATAGAAGTCTGCCCACACTTCCCAAAGGGTGAACAGCAGTGCATCGGTATATGGTGTATTGTCCATAAGGAATACACAATATACCGATAAATCACCCTCCGTTACGGCGACCAAGACCAGTTCGTCGGGCCGAAAATACCACCTGATAACCACAAAAAATCAATTTGGCAAAAAATTGTCGCGAATTGGCAACCTGCACGTCCCATCTGTGGGCATTGCTACGCCTGGATATTCTATGAGCAAAAGCCAAATACATGCCGTGGGAGTTGGTACTCGCCAAATTGACCAGCCAGAAGTGGCGATTGCCGCCAGGTTGGGCAACACTACAGGTATGGACAAGATTGGCGACAGAAGTATGGATAGTACCCGCGCCCGACTGCTGGAGGGCATTTATCAACGGTACCGGGAAGAACTCCACCAGTATCTGCGATATGTATTTCGCCTGCGTCGCGAGGACGCAGCCGACACCGTACAGACCGCCTATGCTCGTCTGGCGTCGCTTGACGATCTTGAGAAGCTCAACAACCCCAGAGCATTCCTCTATACCGCAGTTAAGAATCTTGCTGTCGATCGTTCCCGCCGACAGGATACAGAAGATAAATATCACAATGTGTTGGCGTTCGAAACTGTGTCACCTGCGGAGGAAACATCACCTGAGCTAATAGCTCTGCATGGTGAGCGTTTGCAATTATTGCAAAAAACCATCGAAAAATTACCACGCAAACGCCGTCGAATATTTGTGCTCAACCGCGTACACGGCCTCAGTTACGCTGAAATCGCCAATCGCGAGGGCATGTCAGAAAGTGCGGTCAGCCGTCATGTGTTTCGTGCTCTTGTCGATTGCCAGAAAGTGCTGGATAGAGTGTTCGGCTCAGAGTCACAACGGAAGAGGTAAACGGGCAAATGGACAAGCAATCAATTAATTCCAAAGTTATTGAGCAGGCCGCGAGCCAAATTGTCCAGCATGAAGCCGGAGTGACGGCAGCAGACCGGCAAAGATTGGGTGAGTGGCTCGAGGAAACCCCCGCACATGGCGAGGCATTTGCTAGGGTTCATCGTACATGGAGCGATGTGTCGAGTTTGCAAGAGCTTGCCGAGCTGGAGCCACTGGATCCAGAACGGAATGGACTGTTCGAGCGTGTTAGATACAGCTTTAGGCGATTAAGTCTGGCCCCGATTGCTGTATTTTCTGCAGCTATTTTTGCGGTATTTGTTGTGGTCGAACTCTATACCACTGGTACCTCGAACGATATATCAGTTCAATACGAAACCGATATTTCTGAAGTCCGGGAAGTCACTTTACAGGATGGATCAGTCGTTACACTTGGGCCAGAATCTCGAATCAGTGCCCACTTGGCAGAAGATCAGCGCAAAGTCGTATTGAAATCAGGGGAAGCGTTTTTCTCAGTAGCAAAAAATAATGAGCGGCCTTTTGTGGTGTTGTCTGGAGATACCGCCATTCGCGTTCTTGGCACCCGGTTTAATGTACATAAAGGTGTCAGTGGACTGACGGTTTCTGTGGCAGAAGGTCTTGTTGAGGTGGCGAAATCGCCTTTGAACAAAGGCCCGGACAGTGGGCAGCTTTCGTTGCGCAGACAGCTTGGAGCAGGTGAAAAGGTCGAGTCCCCGTTGCAAGGTGGGCTCGAAGATATACAAAAGATCTCTGTTGAGCGCGCAGGTGTTTGGCGTTCCGGAATGTTGTATTACGATAATACCGATTTGCGGGAGGTGGTTGCCGATGCCAACCGATACTCAAAACAGCGTATCGTGATTGTTTCCAGAAAACTTTACGACTTGAAAGTTATCGCAGCCTTTCGTACGGACCAAATCAATCAAATGATTCTGGCACTCGAACAGAATTTGCCAATTACTGTCGAGCGCCATGATTCGGGACATATTTTACTTAAACCAAGCTCGTAGCAGATTCTGAATGGCAATACCTAATGTGGAAGACGGACGGAATTTTATGAAAATTAATTGTCGTGAAATATTGAATCTCTGCGTCTCCTTGGCACTGCTGGCCCATATAAACAGTATTGCAGTGTGAAATAGATTTTTAACGGAGGGGACGATGAAAGATCATAAAGCCAATCGGCGCAAAAATTTGTTTAGAATTACTTCACTGGTGTTGGTACTTGCGTCTTGTTCATCCTGGGCAGGAGAAGGTGTCGATACATCTGGAAAACGAGAGTTTCATATTGCTTCGCAACCTTTGTCATCTGCCTTGATGGAGTTTTCGCAACAATCTGAATATGTGGTGGTAGCATCGGCAGATCTGGTTGCAGGTAAATACGTATCAGAAGTGGCTGGTGTTCTTACCTGGCGTGATGCCTTGTCGAAAATACTGACTGGTACAGACCTGGATTATGATCTAAAAGATAAAAATACGCTGGTTTTTCGTGAAAAACCCCCTTTGTCTAATGCGCAGAATGATAATGAGACGAATTCCTCTTCTGTTATGGCCAAAGACAAAGACGAGCGTTTTATAGAGGAGATGGTGGTTACTGCAACAAAACGTAACACCAGTTTGCAACAAACCCCAATGGCGGTTTCCGCAGTGAGTGGCGAAGCGATAGAAAAAGTTGGCGCGGTCAATATTGGTCAAATCATCGATACCATTCCAGGTATTACGTATATAAATACCGGGACTGGCAACCAGAATATCAGCATTCGTGGTGTCAGTGTTGGCAGTCTTGTTGGATCCACAGGGCGTCGAGCGGCCACCACAACCTATCTGGATGAGTTTCCGTTGGGTCTCGGTACGACGGCAGTAGGGCTTGTCGATATGGAGCGTTTCGAAGTGGTAAAAGGGCCACAAGGAACACTGTACGGCCAAAGTGCGATGGGCGGTGTTGTGCGTTATATCACTAATAAACCGAGTACGGATGCGATAAAAGGTGGCTTAAAAACCCGTGTCTCCAGTACTGAAAGTGGTGATTTAAGCTATGGAGCTAATGGTTATTTAAATGTTCCCATCAGTGACAGCTTGGCATTTAGAGCGGCAATTTACAATTTTTCTGATGCGGGAATTGTGGACAATGTGGCCACCGGCGAAAAGGATGTTAATGATTCTCTCACCAAGGGTGGCCGGTTGGCCCTGCGGTGGACCCCTTCAGAAAAGGCTACGATCGATGCGATGATGTTGATTAATTCCATTAAGCAAAATGCGGAAAATGGGTCTGGTGGCAACAGCGCACATGATACCTACACCTATTCCGACAACGGTCCAGTCAATATCGTGCCATACGATATCAACGACCCAAAAATGCAAAGTAACTATTTGGGATTCTCGAGAGTTTCCAACAATACATTCAATCTAAAAGTCGCTTACGATTTCCAGTCATTTACCTGGGTTGCCATGGGCACACAAAAAAAATATAGCTTCCATATTGACGAAAACGATTCACCATGGTGGGGTATATACGATAACGATACCAATGTGTTGTGGACCATTGACAATGAATTTGATACCAGGACCTTCGAAACCAGACTGTCTTCACAGGATGAAGGTCGGCTTACGTGGCTGGCGGGAATTTGGTATGAGGATGAAACAGGCGAGTTGAGAGAGCAGGATCCAGTGTATACCTCAACTGGTATAAATATTTTTGGCCATGATTTCACCAACGGAGAGTTGGCGTTTGACGTGATTCAATTCAATACCGCAAACGAATTGGCCGGTTACGGGGAAATTGGTTATCACCTTACTGACGATTTGAAGTTGTCGTTAGGATACCGACGTTCCAGGGTAGAGCTTGATCAGGGTGTAATCCGGGGTAAAGGCGTGTTTGGAGGTTGGTATCAGGAGCGAATTGGAGCTGATGAAAGTGTTAGTGAAAATGTCAATACTTACAGGATAAACCTTGAATACACTGTCAACGAGGATGTTGTCACCTTCGCGACGATATCTTCTGGTTATCGTGCCGGAGGCTATAACGCTGGCGGGTTGCGTACAGCGACATCGAGTTATGGTTCAGACTCTTTGTGGAACTACGAAGTGGGGATAAGGTCATCATGGTTTGACCAGCGCTTGATGGCCAATGTATTTGCCTATTATCTCGATTGGACGGATATTCAACTGAGCCAGTGGGATGGTGAGACCTTAAGCGGGCGCACACAGAATGTAGGCTCGGCTGAAGTGAAAGGGTTGGAAACGGAATTGCGTTATTTGGCCAATGACAACTTCGCTGTCAGCTTAAATTATGCGTTGATTGATTCAGCCTTTACCGAGGCTTACATTGATGGACAAACTAACGCCGTGATTGCCGAGGCTGGCTCGAGATTACCGGGCTCATCAAAACACACAGTGGCACTTATTCTCGATTGGCGAAATTCCATTACACCAGATGCCGATCTGTTTGCAAACAGCAATTATCGATACATCAGTGGCAGGCGTTCGGAGTTGGGTTGGGGTTTGCCCGATTTGAAAGGATACCAGTTACTTAATTTTAATGTCGGAGTACAGCATAACAGTGGAGTCGAAGTAGCTCTGTTTGTCGAGAATGTATTTGATAAACGGGTTGTTTTTGCGCCGTGGATTTATGGCTCCGAACTAAACGCCGCCATAATGAATATGCCCCGAGTCATCGGTTTAAGAGCAAATTACGATTTTTAATTAATAGAAATGCATGGGTCGAGCTAAATAAATTTAGCTCGACCCATGCATTTGAACATGTAAGTTGCGGCTTCGTTTTACTTTCAGTTTGCCCGATAGTCCATCAGCTGATTTGCTGAACTGTCAGGTATGCCACATCTATAGCTCTGGAGATACCAATATGTCAAAAAATATCTCACCGCGGGATCAAGCTTCGGGAATCAGTGATCAAGAATTGCCACTATCAAGGCGACGTTTTATACAAGGCGCCACAGGCGCGGTGTTGACGGCGACAAGCGTGGTGTCCGCGCAACAGGTCACCAATGTGGCAAACAATTGGCAGGGTACCGCTGTGGTAGGTGCTGAAGGTGATTCGACACTTGCAACTGTCGGCGACGATGAAATGGTTTCGCGATATAAACGAGCGCGAATGTTGCGAGAAGGGATATACTCGAAGCCGCTGGCTTACAATACGACGGTACGCCCCTGCTGGATAGAAAACAGCGACACCTTTTGGTATGTAAGGCAATCAAGGACTGGTGATGAATATCGGCTGGTCGATGCAACGCGGGGTGAAAATGTTCAGGCCTTCAACCAACAAGCGCTGGCCGATGCGTTATCACGGCAGGCTGGGCAAACCGTAAAAGCCACTGCTCTGCCAATCCGGGATGTCGAAATAAGCTCGGCGCCGCGTGCCATTACTTTTGTTGCGTTTGACAAAAAATGGGTATTTGACACCACTACCAGTCAGTGTACCGCGATAGGAATTGCCAATCCGGATTGGGTGGTTTCGCCTGATAAAAGCAAGGCAGCCTTTGTCAAGGATTTTAATATATGGGTTCGGGAATTGAGTAGTGGTCGTGAATGGCCGCTGACCCGGGATGGAGAGCGTTTCAACGTTTATGGAACCTTGCCAACCACTTATGGACGACAGGAGCAACCGCAAACCTTGCAAGCGCTGTGGTCGCCGGACTCCAGGCGGCTGTTCACTCTGCAATTGGATACCCGCAAGGTAAAATTTGGCCCGCCCCTGGTTGAGTTTGCTCCACAAGACGATGATCCAAGGCCGCGCATTCTACATGCCGAACGCCGGGTTGCTGCACCCGGCGACGAACATATAGATGTGTATCGTTTTCTCTCCATTGATGCAGAGCGAGCTGCAGTCCAATTTGCGGATTATCGTGAATGCCCTGTATTTTGGCCTCCGTACGTAGGCTACTTTTCAACGAAAAGAGGTTGGTGGTCCGACGATAGCCGTCGCGCTTATTTTATCGATTTGGCCCGTGGTGGCAGGCAGGGTCGTTTGGTTGAATTCGACACCCACAGTGGTAAAACCCGTGTGGTGATTGATGACACCCTGGAAAACCGCTTTACCTTCATTCCTGTATCCCACCTGGCACCACTGCTCATGCCCCTGCCTGGAGGCAAGGAGGTCATCTGGTATTCCGAGCGCGATGGTTGGGCTCACCTTTACCTGTATGACATTGAATCCGGGAAGCTTAAAAACACCATTACCAAGGGTAACTGGTTGGTGCGAAATGTGTTGCTGTATGACCATAAACGGCGGGAGTTGTTTATTCAAACGGCGGCTCGCCATCCGGGCCGCAATGCATATTACGGTGATATTTGCCGGGTAAATATTGATACCGGTGAATTGACCACAGTAATATCGACCGATCATGACTATGTTGTTTGTGATCAAGGCAGCCGGGTTTCGCACGATGGCAACTTGCGCGCATTGGGCGTGTCTCCCTCAAGTGAATATCTGGTGACAACCCGGTCCCGAGTTGATCAGGTGCCGGTGAGCCTGCTGATTGATCGAACGGGAAAAACCATTATGGAAGTGGAAACGGCGGATGTGTCGGACCTGCCTGCTGGCTGGCAATGGCCCGAGCCAGTGAAGATGACCGCGGCAGACGGAAAAACCGATATTTATGGTGTGGTTTTTCGTCCCAGCAATTTTTCGCCGGACCGATCCTATCCAATTATTGATTTTTCCTACGACTACTTGATGCCGACAGGTTCTTTCACTAATGGCCACGCTGGTAACTGGATGTATTTGACTCCAGCGTCCTGGGCGGAGCTGGGATTTATTGTCGTAATGATTAACAGCCGGGGCACGGGTTTGCGCCACAAAACCTTCAACACAGAAAGGGACACCCGGTATGCGTGGGCGGCATCTCCAATGTGGGGGTCCAGTCTGAGTAAATCCGATTGCGTGGCAGGTATCAGACAGCTGGCCGAGAAATATCCGTACATGGATTTGAACAGGGTTGGTGTTTATGGGGGCAATTCGCCAGCGGCATTGATCGCTATGTTTGGATTTCCGGAGTTTTACCGGGTGGGTGCGACATCAAATACCTGTGCCGATTTACGGCTGGTAGGCGCCTTTGATGAATATCGTGACGATGAAAGGCTCACGATGCGAGAGGAAAGGCCACTGATCTATGAGGATGCGGACAGGTTGAAAGGCAAGTTATTACTGGTTCATGGCATGCTGGATAATGTTCAACCCGTGGGGCTGTCTTTTCATATCGCTGCTGCATTACAAAAAAACAATAAGGATTTTGATATGTTGTTTTTGCCCAACGATGGACATAACTTGTCGGATTATGCCGATCGTCGTACATGGGACTATTTTGTTAAGCATTTGATGGGGATTGAACCGCCGCACGAATTCAGTTTGTAGACAAAATGAACTTTTACAGTGGCTAAATGCAGGATTGCAAAATGAAGTGTGTGTTGAAAGTGGTGGTTGTCACTATTGTAGGTGTGATATCCGTTCAGTTGTTTGCCGAGGAAAAGTCGGCATACGAAAAGTCTTTGGATACAAAGGGCGCGGTAGAATTGCATGAGCTGCCAGCTTATCCACAATCCTTTCCGGCTTTGAAGGAGACGACTGTAAAGCTTCAGAAAAGTGTGCTTGTACCGATGAGGGATGGCGCGCGACTTTCAACGGATATTTATTTTCCGGTGAGTCGTGGTAAGCCGTTGCCGGTGATATTGATTCGTACCCCCTACAACAAAAATACCTATAGGGATTATAAAACCACTAATTCAATCCCCCATTTTTTTGCGGCTCAGAACTATATTGTTGCGGTACAGGATGTTCGCGGCCGATATGAATCGGAAGGTAATTTTTTGCTGTCGGCAGCTGATCGGCGGGATGGTTACGACACGGTGGATTGGCTTTCCGGGCAACCTTGGTCGAGTGGCAAGGTCGGTACCTACGGCTGTTCCTATTCCGGCGAAAACCAAATACAACTGGCCGCAGAACGGCATCCTGCGCATCGCGCAGCCATCCCCCAGGCAGCGGCCGGTGCTTACAGGGATAATTATCGACAATTTGGTTTGTTTGAAGGTGGTGTTTTTGACCTCGGCTTTGGCTTACCCTGGTTCTGGTATGCGGGTGGCAAAGGCCATGTAAGCCGTCCTGGTGGAGTCAGTGACCGCGAATTACCTGTCTTGTCAGGAACGCTTGAGCATCATCCATCCCCAAAGAAACTGGATGTGGATACTGCATCGTTCTACCTGCCAGTCATGAATATTATTAAGCACTATGGTGGAGCTACCACTGACTACGAAGCCTTTGTAACTCACCCGCCGGCAGATCCTTATTGGAAACGTCATAATTATGTTACCGGTGCTGATCGGTTTAATGTGCCAGCGCTTCATGTCAATTCCTGGTTTGATTACGGTGCAACTGACACCTTGGCGCTGTTCAATCTGATGCGTCAAAACGCGCAAAGTGAGTTGGCTCGAAACAACCAGTTCATTATTCTGTCGCCCTTTGGCCACTGCGCTTCCGAGCGCGATGCATCAGAACAATCAGTTATTGGTGATCGTGCGATTGGCGATACACGTTTTGATTTTTATCGAATCTATCTCGACTGGTTCGATCACTGGTTGAAGGGGGTTGATAATGGCATCATCGAAATGGATAAGGTCAACTATTTCGCCATGGGTGCCAACCAGTGGCGCACTGCACAAACGTGGCCTCCAGCCGATGTGAAAGCGGTTAGGTTTTATCTTGGCAGTGACGGGAAAGCCAACCGTTCGATGACCTCTGGAGTATTAACGCGTCAGCTACCAATGGGTGCGCAAGTGGCAGATCGTTATCATTACGATCCAGGGTCCCCGGTGCGAAGTCCTGGTGGCATCAAAGGGTCCTTTGATCAGCGGGATATCGAACAGCGTGACGATGTGCTTGTCTATTCTACGGCTCCATTGCGGCAAGCGGTGGACATTGCTGGCAACACTACATTGGTGCTGTATGTTTCTTCCTCGGCGAAGGATACCGATTTTACTGCCAAATTGGTTGATGTCTATCCCGATGGTACCGCATTTAATCTGCAAGAATCTATTTTGCGGGCTCGATATCGCCAAGGCTTGGATAAGGAGATGTTTATGGAGCAGGACAAAATCTATCGATTGAGTATTGATTTGCACGATATTAGCAATCGTTTTGATGTTGGACACAGAATCCGGTTGGAAATATCCAGTAGCAATTTTCCAAGATTTGTTCGCAACTTAAATACCGGAGGGAACAACTACGACGAAACGCAATGGATAATAGCAGAAAATGTTATTTATCATTCAGGCGACTACACTTCATATCTTGAATTGCCTGTTCAACATTAGATTCAAAATACAGCCATGTTTGACGACTGACAATCAGGCCATAACATTCAATTTCAATGCTGAGAGTTATACTTTGGCGGGTTTTAACATAGAGCTTATGCCTCGAAAATATTAAGCTGCAACGTTATTCCACACTTGTTTTATGGAAGCACTCCAGTTCGTTATCTAAGTGCCGGGATTCCAGTTTGGTACTCCCGTCACGTTACAACTAGTTGCAAATCTGTTTGGTAAAGGTGACTTGGTCCGTATTGGCATATTGCCAACTGGAGTGCCAGGCACCTCGCCAAATATTCCAAATTTCTTTGGCCTGGATGAAGTCCGCAATTTCAAATACAACCTACAGAGAAACCTTATCCCCGGTTTCGGGCACACAAGCCGACCACCCTAACTCTTCCTCAAGCGTCAATCGAAATTGATCCGCTGCCTCTGGTTCGCCATGGGTGACAAAACAACGCTTGGGCGCTACGGGC
>JBNKFQ010000012.1:0-3229 GCA_050289385.1 Porticoccaceae bacterium
CCTCGCGGTTGTCCTTGATGACCACCAATATTTTTTGTGAATCCGGCGACCAGATCGCTTCGACCGTTTCAGACTCCTGGCGCCCGTAACCGCTCGCGGTGCCGCCGTAGCGGTAGTGATCGCCACCGTCGTCGCTGAGGGCCCTTTCCGCGCCACTGCCCAAATTCCGCAACCACAGGTTGTGATCGCGCACAAACACACTGTGGCGACCGTCGGGGGAGATCACCTGATCTTTGTTCCCGGCCGGCTTCGGCAGCTCATCGATTTTGCGCTTGGCACCACTCTTGATGTCCAGCCAACGGTACTCGCTGCCGCCACCGAGGTGATCGTACTGGTAGGCGAAGCCGTCGCTGCTGTCACTCCAGTATGGACGAATAGTGGTGTTGACAGCTAATTGCTGATTGTGGGTACCTTGCAGGATGCCTTGAGCACGTCGGTAGCGCGCTTCCATGTCCTCTTGCGGTTTTCTTGCTTCATCACAAGCATTTTCACCTGCGACCTTACCCGATTGTGGTAGTGCCGCATTTGCTGACCCGGCAAGCAGCTGGCTGCCAGCACCTGCCATCAACAAGGTGCCAGCAGAATTTTGTAAAAAGTGTCTGCGGGTCAAGCCCGTATTCTGTTCGGTATGTTCAGTGCAATTTGTATTGGATAATCTTGAATCATATTTGGATGAAGTTTTGTCAGACATTTTTTGATCCTGTCATTATTTGATTTTTCTGGTATTAACACCCGGGACCACAAACTATTTCCACATGAAAAAACTGAATTGAAGTAAGGTGCAATAAATATTGCTCATTCGCATTCAGCTTGCCAGGAGAGTTTGGTCTCGGGGTACTGCAGAGCGTTTTTTATTCAATCCGCCCGGATAATCTGAAAGAAATAAGCGACTATTATACCCAAAAGACAAGTGGTTGTTTATAAACATTTTTTTGGTTTTCGGGCTGGGTAGATGCCTGGTACACCATGATATCATGCAGCTACATATTTATTTTTTGATACACAACCGTCTTGCTCTTGATACACGAGATTCGTATCTATTGATTTCAGGGTATACCCATTTTGCATACCCATTTTGTTTCTTGCAAGGAATGACGATGCGGAATTAACGTTTCCGCCAGGCCTCAACCGGATTGCGATAGACAGGTGGGTATACTTTGATCATCCATGATTTTGCTCCGGGAGATTATGTTGCCCGAGGTTTATCCATGCGTCAAAAACAAGAGATGCTGAACATTCTCCAAGGCGTATAACTTGTGGTACAGCAAGGTTTTGATGTAAAAAGATTGACTGTCGTTGGGTCATATACAAGGTCTGGCGGTGGACCCAGCAGATTGGTCAGGAAGACCAACAATTTATGACCACCCTGGATTTTTTCCCTCCATACAGACTAAGCACTGGTACAAAAAGAGGCTGCGTTGCCGCAGCCTCTTTTTCCCGGGGCAGTTGCTAAAAACGATACGAAAAATTCACACCGATGACTCTAGGATGCAACCGGTAAGCGCGTGGAGCATTTCCCGCCCCATAATAATAATCCACCCATGTGAGATCATCCGCATCCGTCAGGTTTTTGACAAAGAGATCGACAGATGTCTGACCAAAGGTCGCACCAGCTTTCAGATGAATCTGGGTATAGTCACCGGAGGAAGGGATTGAATTCGGCTGATCGATATAGGTGTCGTATTCACCGACGTAAGCGTAGTCGATCCGAGCGAAGGCATCGTACCCCGACAGCGTAAACGCATATTCCAGACCCGCGCTGAAGTTAATATCAGCCGAGCCAGGCAGATCATCGCCGTCGCTTCCGAGGCTGGACTCACCTTTAAGCTTGGCTTCATTATAGGAAGCACCGAGATCCAGCCGCAGATTGTCGGTAAGATGCAAACGGGACTCCACTTCAATGCCGTCCGAGGTGGATTCACCCGCATTGACATTATAAGTACCACAGCCACTACCAGCGAGCTGAACCGTGACAGGTAATCCCTCCCAGTTGGTATGGTACAAGGCGGCATTGAGACTGATACGGTTATCCGCGAACGACGCTTTGTACCCCAATTCGAAATTTTCCGTAAAGTCTGGATTCACTACACCAATGGGTGCTTCGCCACCACCGACTATCTCATAGGCTCCATTGTTATTGGCATCGCAAGAAGGGTTTGTTTTGGGGTTTTGGTTTCCTCCCAGCCGAAAACCTTCTGACCACTGAGCATAGAGCAGGGTATCGTCATTGGGTTGCCAGCTTAGGTTGACTTTGTAGTTCTCATCACTGTAGTCGCTTTCCAGCGGTGTGCTCTTGACCGGGGTCAGACTATTAGCCCACCAACCTGTCCGGATAGCATAGCTTTCCTGATCATATTCAAAATGACGCACTCCCACAGTGGCGGTCAATTGATCCGTAAGGCTATAAGCAAGCTCGCCGAAGAGTGCGTTTTGTTTTACTGTCCCGACGCTGTGATAGAGAAAATAATAGCCTTCTCCCTCCGGGCCATAAGCTACCCACCCTTGATCTATAAGGGCATCGGCTGCTTTTTCCGGATCACCGCTAAAGCCTTCTCCATTAATACTCTGGCTTTCTCTGTCTTCATAGTACCCGCCCAATACCAC
Source organism: Porticoccaceae bacterium (assembly GCA_050289385.1). Taxonomy (GTDB): domain Bacteria; phylum Pseudomonadota; class Gammaproteobacteria; order Pseudomonadales; family Porticoccaceae; genus JBNKFQ01. The sequence continues at coordinate 2,605 of JBNKFQ010000012.1, forward strand.
TTGTATTGGGCCTTCGAATTGTGAGACAAAACGAACTTCCTGTACAAAAACATCGTCTTCTTTATGGTATCCACCGAAGCCAACCATGCTGGAGGGGATAAATGACCAGTCCTGAAAAAACGATCCTTCCCGATCAACCCAGGAAGACGTACTGGTCAGTGTGCCCCAACCGAGATCGTAGTCCGCCACGAGACTGGTGAGATGACTTTCATCGATACGGCCTTCTTCCGGCTCGGGACTGATGCCATTTTCAGGGAGCGGAACCCCGGGACCGGATCGCAAGCGGGTCTGCTCGAACGTGCCCGGCAGTTTCAACTCGACTTCTGGAAATCCCTCCTGGTCGGTTTTCTGCCAGGTATGACTCAGAGTGATATCCAGTTTCTCGATGGGGCGCCACAGGGCGGACAGGCGGGCCCCATTGGTCTCGTTGGCACCGACATTGTCCCTGACTGACGCGCTACCGCCGTACGTATTTAGCTTGCCCAACAGGTTGCTGTTATCCCCCCCCATGTCCGTGGGCGCAATACTTTTGATATAGCCGCTGTCGTCAATGTGGTAGGCCACCCCCCGAAGTGCCAGGGCATCTTCAATCACGGGCAGGTTAATAACGCCCTCCAGCCGACTG
>JBNKFQ010000013.1:0-13015 GCA_050289385.1 Porticoccaceae bacterium
GGTGCTCCGTTTTGCCATCCATTTGGATATGAGCAAAGAAACAAAAGAACCGCCAAAGCCGAACAGTGCACAAAATATGAGCATACCGGTCAGGTTGATATTGACGCCACTGCCCTGGAAATAGCTCTCTACACCCAACAAGCGCAAGGTGATACTGGCAACCACAATCACTGCCAGGTTGGTTAGCAAGAACAAGCCAATTCGACGCACACACACCTCCGGACATTTCATTCAATTACGAGTGGTTATAAGATGCGGTTATAGCGGGAAAATTCAATTGTTATTGTGTTGGACGTTCGATGTTCGATGTTCGATGTTCGATGTTGGACGAAAATGATTCGGGCCATTGCTGCGCTCGGCCTGGATGTGGGCGCGGCTTTTGCCGTTCGTCGAACATCGAACGTCGAACATCGAACAAAAAGTAAGGAATTATAAATGTCCCACGGCGCCAACTCCCTGAAAAGTATTATTTATGCCCTGACGGCGAACAGCGCCATAGCGGTGGCCAAGGGAGTCGCCGCATGGTGGACCGGTTCCGGTGCGATGTTGGCTGAGGCGGTGCACTCAGTGGCCGATTGCGGTAATCAGCTGTTGCTGTTACTGGGCCTCAAAAACGCCGGGCGGCCACCATCAACAGATTATCCGTTGGGCTATGGCAAAGAAATTTACTTCTGGTCCTTTATTGTGGCACTGCTGCTGTTCAGTGTGGGCGGCCTGTTTTCGGTATACGAAGGTTGGCACAAACTGCGACACCCCGAGCCTCTGAACGCCCCCTGGGTTGCCATGGGTGTATTGGCCTTTGCGGTGGTGGCAGAGGGTTTGTCGTTGCTGGGGTGTATGAAGCAAATCAATCTGGTGCGCGGCAATCAGAGTTGGTGGCAGTGGTTTCGCAACACTCGCCACAGTGACTTGCTGGTGGTGTTTGGTGAAGATCTGGCGGCTCTGGTCGGGCTGATATTGGCACTAGCGGCGGTACTGGCGTCAATTGTTACCGGTAATCCGGTATATGACGCCTGCGGAAGTATCGCGATTGGTGTATTGTTGATTGTGATCGCCATACTGATTGGCCGTGAGGTCAAGGCGCTGTTGGTGGGACAGGGGGTTGAGCCCGCAGTGAAAGCACACATGCTGGAGTGGCTTGCGTCCCGTGACGAGATTAAACAGGTATTCAATTTGTTAACCCTGCAGATGGGTCAGGATGTTATGGTGGCTGTGAAAGCGGAAATGGTGGGTAATGGCGGCGCCAAAGAGATGGTATCTGCGATAAACTGCTGTGAAGTCGATTTTCGTCGGGCCTTTCCCCAGGTGCAGTGGTTATTTTTTGAGCCGGATGTTAATGATTGACAACGGGTTTATCGGGAAGGGTAATTGCAGCAAGGATGGTAGAGGGCCAGGATCATGAAAAAGATACGGTATTGGTGGTTGGGATTTCTGGTGTTGTCTGGTTGCGCTTCGCTGTCTCCCGATTATCAGCAACCACAAATTGAGTTGATCTCTTTTGCCCCGGTCAAATCACAGGGCTTTGAACAGCGATTTCTTATCGGTTTGCGCATAGTAAACCCCAATGCCCGGGGGCTAAGAGTGCGTGGCCTCGTGTACCAGTTGCGTCTGAACGGACGCCGGGTGGTTAGCGGTGTCTCTGGAAATATTCCCGAAGTACCGGCATACGGGGATGTGGCGATCGAACTCGAGGCGGGTGCCAGCCTGATTGGCGGGGCCAGGTTTATTTACGATCTGGTACAAGAGGGCAAGGAGTCTATTGATTACGAACTTGAGGCAAGGCTTGATCTCGGTACTTTTGTTCCGAGTGTCAAGGTGGTAGAAACGGGCCAGGTCTCGTTTGGGCAGCGCTGACTCAGCGTTGTATTTGGCCCCCTGAAAATGACAGAAATTGCCAGAGACATATTGACCGGCCAGACTGAACGGCACCTGCAAACCATGTCGGAGAGCGGTGACCAATTGCATACTGGCGTGGTGGATGCATTCTGGTCTTTGCAGCAACGGGCGACCAGAGAAGGTTTTGATTTGCAAATTGGCAGCAGTTTTCGATCCTTTGAGCGTCAATTAGCTATCTGGAATGCGAAAGCCAGTGGCGACAGGCCGGTACTTGATCACGACTGCCAGCCGCTGAATATGGCCCGTCTGTCACCGCGGGATCAGGTATTTGCCATTTTGCGCTGGTCTGCCCTGCCTGGTGTGTCGCGTCATCACTGGGGCACCGATATGGATATCTGGAATCGGGCAGCGGTGCCAGCGGGCTACCGTCTGCAGCTTACGCCCGCGGAATGTGAGAACGATGGGCCATTCGCTCCCATGCACCGGTGGCTGGACGACCAAATCGGTAGCGGAGCAATTGATTTTTATCGCCCTTACAGCGAGGATCGGGGCGGGGTTGCTCCAGAACGTTGGCATCTGAGCTACCGGCCGCTGGCACAGCAATTTGCAGCGGAAATGACGCTGGCGCTGTTGGCAGATACACTGGAGCAAATTGATATTGCCCTGAAATCGACGGTTCTGGACAATCTGGATGAAATATTTGAGCGCTTTGTGGTGATTGGTTGACAGTAGACAGCTTACAGTTCACAGCTGTGCAACAGGGTAGACGCGTTTTTGACTGTTCCCTGTCAACTGTCCGCTTCTTTTGAGAGAGTGAAATGTGGGTGACCTGAAAGAAAAAGCAGATGCTGCCAAACAGGCTATGACGGAAAGTTCGGCGGCTGCCAGGCAGGCGGTAAAAGAGAGCGCCGATGCCGCCAAACAAGCCATGCAACAAGCTTTGGAAAAGCTTGATCGAACGGGCTGGTTTCGTCGTCGTGTTTTGGGTGCAACCCGTTATTCATTGCACGGGTTGAAAGCCTGTTTCAAGGAAGAGGAAGCATTTCGTACCGAAGTGTTACTGGTGTTGTTGTTGTTGCCTGTGGCGATTTACCTGTCCCAAAATCTCACACATTTTCTGCTGATGTTTGCGTCTCTATTGCTGATTTTGATTGCAGAATTGTTCAACTCTGCCATTGAAGCAGCGGTTGATCGCACCGGGACCGATTTTGACGAATTTGCCAAACACGCCAAGGATCTTGGGTCAGCGGCGGTATTTATGACTCTGCTGTTGTTTGTAGTGGTATGGGGCAGTGTTATCTGGTTGCGGATTACCAGTTGATACTGTTTAACCTGTGGTCTTAAATGATATGGCCGAATATTGATGAAGAACATCCTCAGGCCCTGAATAGAGACACGCATCATACGTTTATTGGGCGGGCTTTGTTAGGATGAGCTGTCAGCAGATTCTGAATACGGCTGATTGGCAAATCGAGTGTGGTAAGGACAATGGCTGATTCGAGCTTTGAAATCGTATTTCGCGGTGATATTGCACCAGGCAATAGCCTGTCGGAAGTCAGGGAACGTCTGCAGCAGCTTTTCAAGGCAGACGATGCGCAGCTGGAGCGTTTGTTTAGTGGTCGTCCGGTCGTGCTCAAGCGTGGACTCGACAGGGAAACCGGCGAGCGTTACCGGGACGCTATCAGTAAAGCCGGTGCTCTGGTGGAGGTTCGACAGGCGGCGCCGGACTCGGAGGTATCTGATACCGGCCATGTGCCCGAGACCAGAACCGAAGTGGCAGACAGCCGTGGTGAAGACGCCGGGGAATATCAAGACGCTGACGAAGGTGGCTGGGGCGTTGCCCCGCCAGGCGCGGATGTGCTGGCTGCAGATGAGCGAACCGAACATGAACCCCGAAATATCAAAACATCCCATCTTTCTGTCGCACCCCCAGGTGCAGATGTTCTGTCGGAAACTGAACGCTCAAAGCTCGTAGAGAAAGACATCGATACATCTCACCTCAGTTACAAGAAAAACGAGTAGGCCGTTAACAGCAATAGAGGGACTCCGCGTCTATCTGCTGTAAACTGACAACTGTGAACAGTAAACTTTCCTTTTCCATCATGGCCAAAGATAACCAGACCGACAACGACACTCCTGATTTTCGCGATTTGGTTGGCGATGTTAAACCGATTGCAGTCGACCGGACTACCGATCAGCGCCCTGCGGCATCACACAGCCCCGGCCTCGCGGCTCGCCGCGCTGCGGCGCAGGCAGAGAGCAAAAGCGACAACAATTTCCTTTCATCCGCCGAATATATACCGCCGGTTAAACCCTGGGACGAGTTGAGCTATAAACGGGATGGCGTTCAGCACGGCGTTTTCAAAAACTTGCGGCTTGGCAAATACCAGATTGATGCACGCCTGGATTTGCATCGTCATTCAGTAGAGCAAGCTCGCAAGGCAGTTTTTGAGTTTATTCAGGACGCTCGCGAACTGGATATCCGTTGTGTGCTTATCTCCCATGGCAAGGGTGAGGGACGCGAAAAGCCTGCTTTGTTAAAAAGTTGTGTCAATTACTGGCTGCGAGAATTTGAGCCAGTGTTGGCGTTCCATTCTGCACAGAAACATCATGGTGGCACGGGTGCTACTTATGTCTTGTTGCGCAAAAGCCAGAAAAAAAGCGACGAAAATCGCGAACGCCACCAGACCAAACGCAAGGGTATTTAATTCACGTAATTAGAGTGAGGTCTGTTCGTTCTCTTTTCGATGTCACATAATTGTCACGTTTCTGACATAAATTACACCGAAGTCTACATTTGGAGATGCGTGATGAATCGCAGCCTGTTAATCGCTTTTGCGGCTTTTTGTTTTTCGTCGGCGGCATGGGCCGAAGTGCGCGTAACAGAATATGAGGCAGGTGTGTTCTCCCGCCCTGAATTGAACCCCGGTGAGCGAATTCTGGCTGGTGGCAGGGAAAACATTGATGTAACTAACACGGTGCCCGCCGAGGTAGGCGTCAAGTTTGGTGTGCGTTACGAGTTGTCCGGCAAGCGGGCTTCGGGCAATGTGGTCAAATACATCTATCTGACACCAGGGGTCGTAGAACCCGACGGCACGCGCCACGACAAATATGAAGTGGTGCAAGAGTTGGCGGCACAGGCTGCCAACCATACCGCAGCGTTTGAGTTTACCGAACGCTACGAAGTGGTTCCGGGTACCTGGGAACTACTGGTTTTTGAAAATGACCGATTGCTGTTGCGAAAGACATTTGAAGTAACAATCGAAGTGGAAGACCTGTCCACGCGACTGCAAAAGGAACCGTCCTGATGCATATCTGGGTTGACGCCGACGCCTGTCCCAAGGTGATCAAGGATATTCTGTTTCGCGCCTCGCAGCGCACACAGGTTGCGCTTACCCTGGTGGCCAATCAACCGCTGGCCACGCCGCCGGTTGCCTGGATCAAGTCCGTTCAGGTTGCCCAGGGTTTCGATGTCGCCGATAACCATATTGTGCAGCAGGTGCAACTCGGTGACCTGGTTATTACCGCAGATATACCGCTGGCGGCAGAAGTGGTGGAAAAAGGCGTTGATGCCATCAATCCTCGCGGTGAACATTATACGGATGCCAATATCCGTCAACGCCTGGCCATGCGTAATATGATGGAAGAGTTGCGTTCTATGGGCGAGGTGAGCGGTGGTCCAGCCAGGCTGGGTCAGACAGATCGACAGGCGTTTGCCAACGCCCTGGACCGGTTTTTGGCACGAAGGTGTTAATGAGTCGAATGAGATAGCGCGTTGTAACCCCCACCCCACATGCGTATAATCGCGCACCTTTTAGCCATTGCCGCCAAAACCAGCTGGTTCTGACGGCTTCCTTGAGACGCCAATTATGTCTGCTGCCGATTTTGCCGCCCTTGGGCTTGCCGAGCCAGTGCTCAAAGCTCTGCAAGACGTGGGTTACGAGCAACCTTCCCCGATTCAGGCGCAGAGCATTCCTGTGTTGCTTGAGGGTCATAACCTGCTGGGTACGGCACAAACCGGAACCGGCAAGACAGCGGCGTTTGCCTTGCCGTTGCTCAGTCGTCTCGATCCGGCACAACGCACGCCACAAATTCTGGTGCTCACGCCAACCCGTGAACTGGCTATTCAGGTGGCCGAGGCGTTCAAAAGTTACGCCCGTTATATGAAAGGGTTTAGCGTATTGCCAATTTATGGCGGTCAGGATATGCGCGGCCAGTTGCGGGCCCTGAACCGGGGTGTGCAAATCGTGGTGGGCACCCCGGGCCGGATTATGGACCACCTGCGGCGCAAAAGCCTGAATTTGTCTGAGTTGCGGGCCGCGGTTCTGGATGAAGCGGATGAGATGTTGCGTATGGGTTTTATCGACGATGTCGAAGAAATTCTGTCTCACACTCCCGATGACGCACAACGCGCACTCTTTTCCGCCACCATGCCGGCCGCCATTCGCAAGGTAGTGTCTACCTACCTGGGTGACGCCAAAGAGGTCAAGATTGCCGCCAAAACGACGACGGTAGAGCGCATTACCCAGCGTTATCTGATAGTACAAGGTAACCGCAAACTGGATGCGCTGACCCGCATTCTGGAAGTGGAAGCGTTTGATGCGATGATTATTTTTGTGCGCACCAAACAAACAACAGTTGAGCTGGCAGAGAAACTGGAAGCACGAGGTTACGCCGCAGCTGGTCTGAACGGCGATCTCAGCCAGCAGCTGCGGGAACGCACCATTGACCGTTTGAAGAAAGGCCAGCTGGATATTCTGGTGGCCACCGATGTGGCGGCTCGCGGCCTGGATGTAGATCGCATCAGTCACGTTTTTAACTACGATATCCCCTATGATACGGAAGCTTATGTTCACCGTATTGGCCGCACCGGGCGCGCAGGTCGCGAAGGCAAAGCGGTACTGTTTGTCGCGCCGCGCGAACAGCGCATGCTCAGGTCTATTGAGCGCGCCACCCGCCAGAAGCTGACAGTGATGGAGCTGCCCAGCGGCAAAGAGGTCAGTAACCAGCGTATACAGCAGTTCCACAAACAGCTTGAAGAAACTCTGCGCAGTCAAAATCTCGCTCCGTTTCGCGAGTTGCTGGAAAGTTTTACCCATGACAATGAACTGTCCATCACCGATGTGGCTGCTGCTCTGGCATATCAGTCACAAACTGGCAGGCCTTTGTTCCCGAAGACAGAAGATACTGAAAAGCGTCCCGAATTTGATAAGGCGTCGCGCCGCGAACGGGGTGAACGCTCGGAGAGAGGCCCGCGCAACCGTTCCGCAATGCCAGGGGCAGATGCCGAGGCACTTAAGGATCATCCGGATGTCGAAATGGTGCGGTATCGTCTTGGGGTAGGGCGGCGTGATGATGTGCAGGTGAAGGACGTTGTTGGCGCTATTGCCAACGAAGCGGAGATTGACAGCGAATATATTGGCCGCATTCAGTTGTTCGACGATTTTACCGTTGTCGATTTGCCTGAGGGCATGCCAAAAGAGGTATTGCAGCATTTGCAAAAGGTGAGGATTCGTCAGCGCGAGATTCGTATTCGCCTCTGGAGTGATACTCCACCACCCAAACCATCAAAAAAACCATCGCGCAAGCCAGCTAAAGCCAAAACCTCAAAGAGTGGTACCAGTGCAAAACCCAAAAAACGGCCGCCGCGAAAATAGCGTCAGTACAATAACGGTGTAGCAGGCAGTAAACTTGCAGTCCACGGCTTGTACGCCCAAATCCTGTAATTGCATGTCCTTATACTTGTCCGACGTCCAACACCAAAATAGTCAATACTTGGGGGTGAGGTAATCTGTGCGTTGCACGTCAGACTCTTCATAGCCCCCACTGGGCAAGTCACAGCTGCCGAGGACGATGGTGTCAAAGAAACCAAAAGTCGTCTCTATAACCGATCACCAGCCAGAGTCTCGTGGCCAGGTGCTGGCACGTCTGTGCCGTGACCATGAGTCGGCATTACAGTCGTTTTTTCGCGCCCGGCTGATATCTCCCGAAGATCGGGAGGATATGGTGCAGGAAGTGTTTTTTCGACTGGCGCGAATGGAGAGTCTTGCCGAATTTGAGCATATGCGTAAAAGCCCATTGGCTTATTTGCATGCCATTGCCAACAATCTGGTTGTTGACTACTACCGAAAAAAATCGACCCGGCAAGCGTATGAGCTGCAAAAAGGTGATGGCAGCACCAATGATGTTGCCTCTCCCGAAACATTGGTGAGTGCCCGCCAAGAACTTGCCCGAGTGCGGCGAATTATTCTGAATCTCAGCCCACGTTGCCGCCAGGCTTTTGTTCTTAACCGGTTCCAACACATGAGCTATCGGCAGGTGGCTGAAGAGATGGGTATTTCTCTAAGCCGTGTGGAAAAGTACATGATCAGGGCCCTGTTGGCGTTGCGCAAGGGAGTGAAACGACCGTGAACGAGGGTGTGAAAGTAAAGTTTTCGGAGTTGAGGACAATGGCTACCCGCCGTAAAGAAGCCGCAAAAAAACTGGTTGACCTTTTTCGTGGTGAAACGTCCCACAACAACGAGTCGCAAGTTAGCGAATGGTTGCAGGCAAATGCCGAAAATCAGAAGGAACTTGAAACGACTGCCGAATTGCTGGCTTTGGCCGATTCGCTTGCCGACAGTTGCGAAAATGATCCCGAGTTAAGTGCCGTAATATTCAAGAGCCGAGGTCGCAGCCGGTCGCCTCGATCTTTTTACGCTATCGCGGCCAGCATTTTGCTGTGCGTTGGCGTATTACTGGGCGTATTGTGGACAACCGAAACCGGTTTTTGGCAACCGGAAGTCACGCGGTATGTTACACGAGCGGGTGAACAAAAAAGCCTGACACTTGCCGATGGCAGTCGAATTACTCTCAATACATCGACCAAGATATTGACTGAATTTAGTGATCGCCGCCGCCGGATAATTCTGGATTATGGCGAAGCGTACTTTGACATCGCCAGCGACCCAAACCGACCATTTAGTGTGGATTTGGGTAGCCTGGCAGTTACCGTGTTGGGTACGCAATTTAACGTTCAGAAGGTTCGGGGCGGATTTACCGTGGCCGTAGCCGAAGGAGAAGTTAGTCTCCATACAAAATCGGAAAGTATTTTTTCTGACAGTTATTCGGCCAATGGTAAAAAAGATGACAATTACCATTTGCTGGCTGGCTATGTTGCTACTGTTCCTGATTTGCGAACCGGTGCAGTTACGCTGATTAAAGGGGTAGATATTGGACAGTTAAGTAGTTGGCGAACAGGTACAGTGCGTTTTGATCTTCAACCATTGTACAAAGTAGTTCAGGAAATTAATCGTTACAGCAAGGAAAAAATATTTATCGAGGACGCAACTATTATGAATTTGCAGGTCAGTGCAGTATTGCGTGTTAATGAACCGGAAAAAGCCTTGCAGGCGCTGGAATTGAGTTTGCCGATAACGGTAAACCGATATTACGATACTGCTGTAATAGTTGGGGAAAAGACGAGTGATTAGGAATTATTTTTTAATGTTTGGGGGGAGGTGAATCCAGACTTGTGCGTCAGGCAATGCGAATTAAATAATTAAGTGATGAACAGGTTTGGGAGGTTAGGATTGTGACTAAATCAGATGGTCTGGCAACACTTTTCAATCGCGGGGTTGCAAGTTATATTGCAGCTTCAATCGTGGTAATGTGTTTATCAAATATCGCGGTGGCCGACAGCGATAAACAGTTCGTTGTCAATATCCCGGAACAGTCTACCAATTCAGCATTGCTGAAATTTGCTGAAGATAGCAACATTCAGGTTGTTTTGCCGGAAGGTATTGGTTCTGCGTCAGTATCGCCAGCATTATCAGGACGTTTTACGCTGGATGAAGTATTGGGAAAATTATTAGCTGATACCGGACTGGTTTATGAAATCAGTTCGGACAATTTGGTATTAATCCGAAAAGTTGGAAATAACGCTGCCGGGAGTGTTGGTGAGGGAAGTGCTGTTGGCAAAACGAAGGAGGAAGGTGGTAAAGAACGAGAATTAGAAGAAATTATTGTCACCGCTCAAAAGCGAGAGCAACGACTTGAAGAAGTGCCTGTATCCATCCAGGCCTTTAGTAGTGAACAGCTGGAAGATGCCAACCTGAGAGACATCAATGAAATTATTACCTTTGTACCTGGGGCTTCGGAGGGTCTTTCTGCTAATTTAGGTGCTCGTCGGTACCAGTTGCGTGGTATTGAGCAAGGGTCAGGCAGCCCTACCGTGGGTTATTACATCAACGACTCAGCCGCTTTTGGCATGGGCTACGCCCCTTCCGGGAGAGCCTTTGATATGGAGCGTGTTGAGGTATTACGTGGACCACAGAGTACCCTTTATGGGAACGGAGCAATGGGAGGCGTGATCCGATATATTACCAATGCCCCTAATCTCAATGAAGTGGAAGCAAGTGTTCGAGCCGGTTACTCAGGTACTCAGGGAGGTGACAGCAGTTATTATCTGGATGGCGCTCTCAGCCTGCCAATCGTAGAGGACGTATTGGGTATAAGACTCGTAGCCAGTAATCAGCAGGTGGGTGGATATCAAGAAGACCTTTTTGGCAACTCTGACGTAGATGATGGAGAGATTGCAGATGGGCGCGTTAGCTTGTTGTGGCAGCCTTCAGAAGTGCTCAGTATGAAATTTTTGCACTCGATAAATGAGTCTTTGCAGACTGGTGGCACGTCATTGACAGTAATTGATCCACCGACTTCAAGTCGTTTCCCGGGCAATTCCCTTAACTATGATACCGAGTTGAATTCCTTGACAATGGAGTATGATTTCGGCTTTGCCAGCCTGAACACTACTACGACCAAAATTACTCTCGAAGAAAACATAGATGTTTCTGTGTTTTTCCCGATACCTGGAGGTAAGTTATCTTTAGTAAGTGCCACAAGCAGAAAAATCTGGAGCAATGAAACCCGTTTGGTTTCTCAAAACGAAGGTCCTTTCCAATGGTTGGCAGGGGTCTTTTATACAGATACTAAAACTAAATCAAATTATGCGTATGAACCAGAACTTTTTCCTCCCGGCACCTCAAAAGGTGGATCTGCTTCTATTTCCTATTTTGGGGAATTCTCCTGGGAACTGTTGGATGGCAAGCTTATTCCACTGGTAGGTGTTCGCTATTTTGAAGAGGAGTTTACGGGAGATTATGTAGACGTAGTTCTGGCGGGAACAGGTAGACGAAAGCAGAAATTTGATAATACCAACCTGCGTTTTAATTTATCCTGGTTGCCTTCGGATAATTCTGCCTACTTCCTGAACGTTGCAGAAGGGTTTCGCTCTGGCAGTCTGAATAACCCAGGTATTTGTGATTTCCATAAACAGGGGGGGCTGCCTTGCGAAGTGGAGGTCGACTCAGATCAGCTGACCAGTTACGAACTCGGTACCAAGCAGACTTTGGTGGACGGGAGTATGTTGCTGGAAGTAGCGCTGTACTTCCAACCTTGGGAAAATGTTCGTCAACTTGCAAGCTTTGGGGGAATATTCGTGGATTATCAAGTTGGTGATGCTGAAGTCTATGGAATTGACCTGAGCCTTCTTTATCAGCCGTCTTTTGCTGAAGGTTTAAGCCTCAATATCACTGCTAACTGGAACAGTGCTGAGTTCACATCAATTGCCAACGATGCACTCACAGCTGCAACAGGAGTCGAGCGTGGAGACAGGCTGAATCTCGTGCCTGAGTGGACCTTTGCGGTAATGGCGAATTACCTATGGGATCTGAGTGATAGCTGGGAAGGACTTGCAAACCTGGGATTTAGCCACTTGTCACCGCAGCAGGGGCAGTTTGGTACCGGAGCTGAAGGGGATTCCCGAAACTTGTTAAGAGCCAGGCTTGGAGTTCAGAATGGCAACTTTGGTGCCTACTTGTTTGGTAATAATTTGTTAGGTGAGAATGGTGTGATTTACGGGCAAACGCCGGTTGGAGGGTTTCAGTCTTTTACCCAGGACTATCCGCGTCAAGTGGGCGTTGAATTTACATATGACTTTTAGAATAACCTTTATCATAGAAAATTGACGGTTATATCTCCAAATCGATAACGTATAGGGCGGCGAGGGAACTCTCGCCGCCTGCTTGCTCCCTGTGCTCTTTGCCATGATGTTCGCAATCGTCTTTAACTGCTGGTAATGCAAATCTGGAAAAATAAATTGAATAGCGAATTATCTTTTATAAAGAGCATTATTGTTCAAGTAATTGTATTGTTTTCAACGCTTTTATCTCTTCAGGTCCTTGGCGGTGAAAAGCTTTATTATGTGCCAAAAGTAGAAACACATATGATAAGTTCCCGTTATGTAGATCAAGTTTTTGAAATGCGGGTCATGCAACTAATTTCATAAAATTTATTCGTTATGAGTTGATTCCATTGATCGATAAAACCTATGCCACTCTTCCTGGGAACGAGGTTATTTTGGTCATTCTGCCGGGGGAGGATTTGGATTACATATTTTGTTTAGGGAGGAAGGGCTTTTCAACCGTTTTATTATCAGTAGTCCGGGCATTGGTTTTGACGGGGATGATTTTGTCTTGCGGGAAGCTACTGACTTTATTGCAAAGGGAAAGAGTGTTAAGGCAAAAGTATTCATGAGTGTAGGTGCGTAGGAAGAGTTTGAGTCGGGTTTTCTACAGAAGTGGTCAATAGTTTCAAACTATTACCGCATGGTCCAGTTATTGCGACGTGAAAAAAATTCTGGACTTGATTTAATGTCTAAAGTATTTCCTGACGAAACACATCTTACCGTACCTTACGTAGCTTTTAGTCACGGTGTGCGGGCCCTGTATGGGTTACATGATACTGTAAACAAGCGCGATTAGGGGTCGAAAATATTGGGATAAAGCATACTATTTCGACATAATGGGCAGGATCGGCACAATCCTGCCCATTATATCTTCATGGAGGACCAAGCTTGCAGAACTTATAGTATCAGACCTGATCTGATTATTATCCAGTGGCCAGCTTGCGCAACACGTAATGCAAAATTCCACCATTCTGAAAATATTGAAACTCATTGGGTGTATCAATACGTATGCGAGTCTTGAAGGTTATTGCGTCTCCATCGGGCGTTGTGGCCGTTACTTCCACATAATCTTGGCCATTACTAACCGCGGGAATGGAAAAATGCTCTTCGCCACTTAGTCCGAGGTCGTCGGCAGAATCGCCTTCTTTGAATTGCAGCGGCAAAATACCCATG
>JBNKFQ010000014.1:0-3298 GCA_050289385.1 Porticoccaceae bacterium
TCGGGCAAGCAGCAACACCCAGGCGATGGCGGTCAGATCCAGCCCGAAGTACTTGGCGTATATGCCCTGCAGGATACCGATGCCCGGTGCGATTAGCATATCCGAGGGCAGCATACCCAGGCTATAGGCTACGGCTGTACGGTAATGAATAGAATTTTGCGGAGAAGACTGATTTTTCAGGTGATCATGCATCGTGATTTAATCTTGCTTCTTTATCAGGGTGTGTTCTGTTTGGTCAGGGAAATTTGGGGGTGACGGCTCTGACGCATTTCTTTGCTCTTCGAGTTGCCCAAAACACTGGGGGCAGGAAAAAAGCACGGGAAAGATTGTCTTCCCGTGCTACTACAGACAACTCAGGCTCTTAACAGGTTAGAACTCCAACCCGATCTCCATCCCTATCGTCCGGGGACGGGGGCGGGCACTGTCAAAATCAGCAGTACGGCCAGTAATCGAGGTGGAGCTGCTGGCAGTATGATACGGTGGGGTCAGGTATCCCCGCTCATCGAGCAAGTTCTGGGCAAATACGCCAACGGAAATGGACTCTGTCCATTGCCAGTTGACCCGAAAATTGAGTATATCGATCACGTCGGAAGTGTAACCATCCAGCCAAGGTTGGTTAGCCTCCAATAGCCGATTCACCTCACTGGACTCACCCACTTGACTGTAGTCCAGACGAATAGAACCAGGCCGACCTGCCAGGGCAAAATCATAATTCGCCGACAACACCAACTGATAATCCGGGATATTCCACGCCTCGTCACCGACAAGCTGTTGGGTATTGGTAACGCTAAGTTTGACCAGCTCCGTATCGACATAGTTTCCATTGAACCCAATATTGAGCCGGTCCGTCGCCTGCCAGCTAAACGCCCAGTCGACGCCCTTGATATCCATATCGCCAGCATTGTGTACAAAGTTTTGAAGCGCTAGAAACCCATTTGGAACCAACCCTCTGGTTACGTAATCGGTATAGTCGATATAGTACACCGCCACGTCCGCGGTAATACGATCGAATACCATCTTGGTGCCGAACTCATAAGACCATAGGGTTTCCGGACCATACGGCGGCTGCCCATACCTGTTGAATCCACCGGACCGAAAGCCTTTGGCAATGTTGGCATATAAATTGACATCCTCAGTCAGCTTATAATTCGCATAGAGGCGCGGGCTGACCGCGTCGAAGGTTTCCTGCTGGTCTGTGGCAACCCCGAATGGCGTATCATTAATCAATGTTGGCTCGTTGTGTTGCATTCTGTCATCTTCGAAGTAACGCACTCCCGCACCCAACTCAAGGCGGTCAGTCAGATTATAGCTGGCATTGCCAAATACCGCCCAGGACTCGTTTTTTTGATTGCTTGCGATCGTATAGGTGATGGCGAGGCTACCTCCATTATAGTCATCTAGCAGATTAGTGCCTTTTATGTCCGAATAATACGCACCTACCGTCCATTGCAACGGGCCATCCGCAGCAGAGTTGATGCGCAACTCCTGCCTGAAAACTTCATATTCATTATCTAAAATACCAAATATGGTATCCCTTAGAGGTGCGGGCGGCTCAGATAACTGATAACCATAACCCATGTTCCTGACTTTGTTCGTCTGCTCAAGATATGCACTGGAACTCAAAATTCGCGCACCGGCGAAATCATAGGTCAAGGTCAGGTTATAGAGATCAAAGTCGTCTTGTCGCGACGGTTGCAGAGTCAAGCCAAAGGGAAAGAGATAATTTCCGTCATCATCTTCATAAATATTGAGCGTGCTATTGTTACGATGCAAGGTCGCCATGGCATTGGCTTCGAACTGCTCCGTCGGTCGCCATAACAACTTGGTGCGCACATGGGACTTTTCCTCATCATTGATATCTTCTTTAAAGGCAGCCGGCTGATCAATCCAGCCCCCGGTATTATCGTATGAGGCAGCAACACGCAGACCCAGCGCCTCATCCACCAGCGGAATATTCAGTACCCCCTCAATTCGCTGACTGGGATCACCGCCATCCGTAAAGGACGCTGACACATTAGTTCGACCGCCAAAACGGTCCAATTGCGGGTCCTTCGTAATAAAACGGATCGTTCCCCCTTGGGACGCTTCGCCGTAAAGCGTTCCCTGCGGACCGCGCAACACTTCCACGCGCTCCAGATCCAGTGCTTGTATATCAAGATTGTTTCCCGGGCCAGTGGTCACGGCTGACTCGTCAATATAGAGCCCTACTTGAGACGACGACCCCGCTGAATTGGACACTCCACGCATATAGATACGTCTCTGAAAGCTGTTGCTTACAACCTGCAGCCCTGGTGCGACGAACTTTAGATCATCCAAAGTGACAAGCTTTCGGGCTTTAAGTTCATCTTCGCCGATGGCGACAATGCTCATCGGCACGTCGATGAGTTTTTGTTCACGCTTTTGGGCGGTCACGATGATATTTTCTACTTCTCTCCCCTCATATGTCTGTTGGCCTTCCCCAACGACCAGATACACATCGTCTTCAATTTCTTTATACTCAAGACCAGTACCTGACAAAATTGTCGATAATGCTTCGTCTTGCGTATACACACCTTTTAAACTACCGCTTTGCTTGCCTTCTACTACTTCAGGTGTAAATAAAATTTCAATTTGCGACAAATCAGCAAGTTGCGTGAGCGCCGAACTGATGTCCCCAGTATCAATCTCAAAATACTGTTTTGCATCAAATTGTTTGTCATCAGACGCATCCGAAAAATTCACCATGCCAATACTGATTACGACCAATACCACCGTAGAACAAAGCTTTTCCATCAGCCACCCATTGATACCTCCCTTCGCTCGGGCATAAACATCTTTATCCCTAAATTGCAGCGCATCTAATATAGTAAACATACCACCCCTCCTACACTCTGTTATCTAAAGACATTTCTATTGCTACCGATTGCCTTGAGAAACACGTAGGTCTTGATAAACCCATCAATGTTGCATACTAAAACACTGCCATAACGGTTTGTAACAATTTTGACTCCACATTGAAATGCTCCATTGGTGTTTATACGCAAATTCCAGGGAAATTGAAATCCGCGAAATCTCTTATCCAAATTGTAGAAGAGGTGTGTATCCATTGGTATTCATATCAACTATATGATTCGATATAAAATCGAAACACTTGTGTAATATGATGTTTGCTTTGATCAGATCACTCCAATCTAGCACTTTAGCATTAGATTCAAAACATCCTTGTTTTCCGCCTTTAGTTGATTTTTATTCTATTATATTCATACCATATAGAAATTAATTTCGATATTTTGGCATCTGGGAATATGCCTTGATACTT
>JBNKFQ010000015.1:0-4319 GCA_050289385.1 Porticoccaceae bacterium
AAACGATCGTGCAGGCGTTGCCCCACCACCACTTCCAACGGTTGGTAAGCGCCACCTGCAGCGCTGCGGGTTGTGTTTACATTGGCCAGGTTCAGCGCAACGATATCGAGTCTCGTTTTCTGAACCTCCATGCCCGAGGCACTGATGTCAAAAGCGGCAAAATAGTCCATGCTTATCGACGCCCCTCTCTTATCGCCATACTCAAAAATTCTCCCCGTTTGCCCCCTGCCTGGAGCAGGGCCTGGTAACGCAAATTGTTCTCCGTTAGCCTGACCATTTCGCGATCCAGTTCGACGGTTTCGTTTTGCGGAACCACCAGGGTATTTCCGTCGTTCAACGCCGCTTTAAGGGCCTCTATACGGGTACTCAATAATTCGTTGTTCAAGCTGTTACCCGCTTGTTGTAACGCCGAGCTGAATCCCGCCAGATGTTCTTCGAAGCTGAGACGCTTGGCGCTATAGCCCGGTGTATTGACATTGGCGATATTGTTGGCGATAACCTCATGCCTCAACAGCGCGGCATCCAGGGCCAGGCCGATGAGTTGTGAGTTAACGCCTCCCATTTCTTCTATCATAATAAGTTCCTTAATCTGTTGCCCTTGTGTGCTCCCTCGACCCCTGGGGCCTGTAAATAAATAACTCCATTTTCACTCTTCCTCACTGAATAACCAGCTCGGCATGCAAGGCACCGGCGCGTTTGATTCCCTGAAAAATTGTAATCACATCGCGGCTGCTGACTTTTACTTTGTTCAGCGCCGCTACCAGATCCGCCACCCTGGTGCCTTGGGGAAGGCTGACGGAAACCGGTGTATCCTCTTTTACTTCGATCGAGGTCTGCGGCACGACTTCTGTTCTGACTTCCGGAAAATCACTGCGCACAATGGCATTGCCCACACCAAATGGCTGTGAAACCATAAACTCGGTGCTTATCGCCACAGTCAGGTTGCCATGGGTCACGGTAATAGGCGAAATCACCACATTGCCGCCGGATACCACTGTACCGGTACGCTCATTGACAACCACACGAGCGGGTGCATCGGGAACCACCTCCGTGCTTTCCACCCGTGTCAAAAAACCCACAAAATCGGCGCGCTCGGTTTCGGGCACTTTTACCTCCACTCGCGCGGCATCGACAGCCCGGGCCTTGCCATTACCCAATACCTTATCCAAAGCCGCCACGATTCGATCGGCCGTTTCAAAATCCGGCTCGTTGAGCTTGTATTGCACTATGCCGGAGTCATCGAAAATCAAGGTATCTGTTGAGCGATCCACTGTTGCACCACCGGGGATATGGGCAGCGGTAGGATGATTCTTCTGTATCAGGTTGCCGTTCAGATCGTAACTGAAACCGCCCACGGATAATGGTCCTTGAGCCAGCGCATAAACATCGCGGTCCGCCATGGCCAACGGTGTTTGCATCAAGGTGCCTCCGAGCAGGCTGCGGGCATCCCCCAGGGAAGTCACATTCACATCGAGTTTGTCACCCGCTTGCGCATAAGGAGGCAAAGTTGCCGTTACCATAACGGCCGCGGCGTTACGGGTGCGCACTTTATCCGGTTGCACGTTAACGCCAAAACGCAACAGCATATTGCGCACGGATTGTAGGGTGGCCGCGTTACGGCCCGAGTCACCCGTTCCGGCAAGCCCGGTGACAATACCGTAACCCACCAGGGCATTGTCTTTTAGAGTCGCCAGGCGCGCCAAATCCTTGATCCGCACGCTGCCCTCCTGCTCTGCCGGAACAGCGACAACCGAAAGCGACAAACCAACCAGGCCTATCGATAGTGTGTAAGCTACAAAGATCCTTGCGAAAGTTTTCATAGTTGGCTTTTTATTTACAATAACGATTTACTTCAAAACAATGTACTTTCAAAACAACCAGTTGATAACACGGGTTATAATGCCGGGCTTTTGTCGGCTGCCGAGCAAACCGTCACCAACATAGGTAATCTGCGCGTCGGCGATACGGGTGGAAAGCACCGTGTTCCTGCTGCTGATATCCTCTGGCCGAATGCGCCCCGCTACACGGATATGTTGAATCTCATTGTTGAATTCGATGCGCTGTTCCCCCTGAATGTACAACTCGCCCCCAGGTAATACTGACTGCACTGTGGCCGAAACACTCGCAGCCAGACGCCCTTCACGACTGATGGCCCCCTTGCCGGAGGAATTGTTTTCCACATTCAGGCTGCCCATTTCAAGGTCCGTTGTTTTTTCCAGCCGGCCGCTAAGATCGAGAGATTTGGAAGTGCTCGTATCCGCCCTGGTGGTGGACGAGGCTTCTTCCATGATCAGTACGGTAACGCTCTGCCCCGCGTGGTATGCACGATGATCGCTAACCAGAGACGGGAAATTATCCAGTGTACGGCCTCCGTCGTTCATCCGGTTTCCCATCGAGCGTCCGTATCCTGGGTCTGGCACAAATCCTGACGAGGTTGTGGAACTTTTCTCGGGTTTCTTATCGCCACTAGCGCAACCGGTGGAAATCAGAATCACCACCGCCATCCATAAACCAACTGTAGAAAGGAGAACCTTGTGCATTTCAATCAACCCTGGCCTGACCTTTTCCAACAACCCATGCGCGGTAGGACTCACCGCTGCTGGGATTGTTCACCATAATCGACTGCGAAAGATTGCCCTCGGTCATCGCCCTGCCCTTTATCGCCAGTGATACCGGCCCATGATTTGCAAATACCGTAATCCACTCGCCCTCATTAACCAGTGGCATGAGTTCTACATCCTGCCCGGTAATAACGCTCCCCTTTGTCAATCTGCGCCTTGTCCGATGCCCGATGAGATTATTGTCGACTATCGGTGTACCGGAGAGGCCCGCAATATCGTGCAACTCCGTTGCGATATTTTCCCTTGCCAAGACCTGATGCTTCTCCACCGTGTTCGTGATAACAGGTACGCGCATATGAACAGTAACGGCAAACCAGACAGGTATGGTCTGAAACGGTTGGTTGTCCACTTTTATATCAACCCACACTGACATGCGCTTTCGTACCATCTGCGAATTTGCAATATGAGGGTGGTAGCTTATTTCCCCCAACGGCACCACCAGTACATCCGGCTTGCCGATTCTGTTTATGGCGATGGTCGCTGGGAGTTGCCGCATCGCAGATCTGTAATGACCGGAATCCTGCATCGAAGCTGAGCCGGACTGTGAGTTATAACGCTGTTCCAGCCAATCCGACAGAAATCTATAGGCCGACTGCTCCAGTGCTGCACCGTCGTAAGCCACGCCACCGCCCTCAACCTGGACGGATGCAGCACCCCGCCATTCGAGTTGTTGTGCAATGTCGGGTTGTTGCCGCTGCAAACGAGCCCAGATTTCATGGCGGGTAATTCGAGTAATCTGCCCCGGCAAAGGTGTACGTCCCACTTCGACAGCGAGTAATCGAGCCAGTAGTGCCGAATCGGTGCTTCGTACATCCGCTATATCGCGCAGGCTATAGGTTCGTGTTAACACCAGGATTTCCCGTTTCAATTGAATAATTGTTTTATCTTCTGCAACCCCCTCCGCCACAACGGCAGGGGCCGTAAGTGCCAACACCAAAATAATAAGAGTCAGCAGACTGCGACGGCAAAACTCAGCCATCATCGCCGCAGGTTGTTGACAATACCGAGTATGTCGTCCGCCGCCTGAATGACTTTGGCGCTCATCTCGTAGCCTCGCCGAGCCAATATCAACCCCGTAAGCTCTTCGATCAGGTTCACATTTGAACCTTCCAAAAATCTTTGCGCCACAACGCCGAATTCTTCCACGCCCGGTTCACCATAGTATGCGGCTCCGGAAGCTTCGGAGGGTAAATACAAATTATCGCCAATCGGTGTAAGCCCTCCCGGATTCATAAACCCCGCCAATTCAATACGCCCGATCTCTATGGGGTTATCCTGCGACGGTACCTGCACCAACACTGTGCCGTCTGCCTTGACAAGCACGTCCTTTGCATCGCTCGGCACCTGGATGGCCGGGCTTAACAAATAGCCGTCGGCATTGATCAACATACCTTCCTTATCGATCTGCAGGTGGCCTGTACGAGTGTAGCCATAGCTCCCTTCAGGCAATAACACCTCGAAAAAACCTTTGCCCTTGATGGCCAAGTCGAGATTACGGTCAGTACCTTTGATATCGCCCTGGCTGAATATTTTTTCGATCGCGCCGGCAGCCGTTCCGCGCCCAACAGGATTTTGGATATCGGGGCTGATCATTGCGGCTTTAGCTCTGGTCATTTCGGTATACATCAAATCTTCAAATTCGACCTTGCTTTTTTTAAAGCATGTGGTATTGGCATTGGCCAGGTTGTAGATCGGAAG
>JBNKFQ010000016.1:0-4137 GCA_050289385.1 Porticoccaceae bacterium
TCCAACGTCCAACGTCCAACTCAAAACCAGCTGTCCACCTCATCGTCCAGCCTGGCCTTGCAACCTTTTAACTGACTGCTGTAGCGGGCGGCTCTGAGTTTTACTTTTTGGGCAACACCCAGCAGCCAGGTTTTCTTTTTATATGTCTTGCGTGCGTAGCCGCCGCGCCCCTCATGATAAGCCAGATATTGGTGGTAAGCGTCCCACTTTGAAATGCCGAGTTTGCGATGGGTGCCGTTGGTATACCAGCCAATAAAATCGATGGCGTCGTCGAAGTCGTCGCGGTCTGCGCCGGACTTGCCCGTGGATCGTTGGTAATCCTTCCATGCCGGATCTTGCGCCTGGGCATAGCCGTACGCTGACGAACGTCTGGGCAAGGGGATGATGCCCAGAAACCAGGGGCGTTTGGGCTTGGCTTTGGCCATGAATCGCGATTCCTGATGCATGATTGCCATTGTTACATGCATCGGCGTTCCCCATTCATTTTGGGCATCTACCGCGGCTTCGTACCAGTCGGTTTCACCCAGGAATATGTTGCATAAATTGTCGGGGTTGGATGGTTGGTAAGTGGCGCAACCGGACATCAGGCCCAGCAGCGGGAGCATCACACATGCCACAAGCAAAGAGCGCATCCGTTCAGGCACTCTTTGGCGTGTGCTCCCGGTTTTGCTCAGAAGGTAACCCCGCCACTTTTGGTTGGATTGTCATCGTCAATGTCCTGCACAGACAATGTATCGGTTTTATCCAGCTTTTTGCTGCGCGGAGATTTGTAAAGAATATGCTGGGTAACATATGTTTTGGAATCGGCATTTTCAGTAGCGCTGGTTTGGTCGATGCGACCCTCGTCATACAGTTTGCAAATCGCCTGATCAAAGGTTTGCATGCCGTAGTTGGTACCCTGGGCAATGGTTTCCTTCATGGTTTCGTAATCGAGTTTGGCAATCAGGTCGGACATGCGGGGAGTGTTGATCAGGATTTCCAGCACAATAACCTTGCCGCCATCGGTAGAGGGGATCAGACGCTGGCTGATAATGGCGCGCAAGTTCTGCGACAGGCGCTTGGCTTCCTGTTCCCGGTTCTCAACCTCAAAAAAGCTTAACATACGCTCCAGAGACGAAACCGAGGTATTGGCGTGTATGGTCGACAGACACAGGTGGCCGGTGTTGGCGAACTTGACGGCGTACTCCATGCTGGCCGAGTCGCGGATTTCCCCCATCAGAATAACATTGGGCGCTTCGCGCATTGCCGCGCGCATACCTGTTTCGAAACTTTCGGTGTCGGTGCCAATTTCGCGCTGAGCCACCAGTGATTTCTTGTGCTCATGCATAAATTCGATCGGGTCTTCCAGGGTAATGATATGTCCGGCCTGGGAATTGTTGCGGTGATCGATCATGGCCGCAAGGCTGGTGGATTTACCGGAACCTGTGGCGCCCGATATCACAATCAGCCCGTATTTTTGTTCTACCAGTTGTTTCAGCACTTCTGGCAGGCCGAGATCTGCCATGGTTGGAATATCACCTTTTACATGGCGCATGACAATGGATACATCACCGCGCTGACGAAAGGCATTACCGCGAAAACGACCGACCTGGCTGATGGAGAATGAAAAGTCGATTTCACCGTCGGTCTCAAAATTAGCCATTTTGCTGTCTGGCAACATCGACCTGAGCATGGATTCTGTATCGCCGTAAACCAGCGCATTGCCCAGCGATTTGAAGCCAAAGTTGCCCTTGATGGTTGGTTTGGCACCCGTGTGCAGAAACAGGTCAGAACTGCCGTAATCCACCATAACTTTCAGGTAGGCGCCGATATCATGATCTGCTTCGTTTTCTTCTTCTTTGCTCGTTGTTGAGTCCGACAACTTGTATCTCCTTTTGTGGATACGATGGAGAAATAACTACCCGCTGCTATAACGAACATCTTGTTAAACAGATTTAACCCCTGTGAAACAAGGGTTTTACACCCATGGCTTTATACCCGTTGCCAAGGCATTTTGGAATTGTATGGTCTATCCCGGCAATCTACAACTTGCACTGATGTACCGGCAGGGTGCCGGATCGACCGCTGGTCCGGGTTTTGCTCGCCCAGCGCGCCAGGGCCGGGCAGCAGGAGTGCAGGGCAAGCACCGGCATGCGGCGCCTGCCCTGCTTTAGAGCAAGGACTTTATCCAGCCGCCGTCAACCGGGATGGATGCGCCAGTGATATAGCTCGCCCGCGCACTGGCAAGAAAGGCTACGGCAGCGGCAAATTCATCGGGTTCTGCCACCCGCCGGAGTGGAATACTGTCGGTGTTCAGAAAAGAAGCATTGGCATTCACCAGGTTTTTGAGCCTTTGAGTGTTGGTGTAACCGGGCATGACATTGTTGACGGTAATGCCGTATTGACCCACTTCATTGGCCAGCGTGCGCACCAGACCGACAACGCCGGCGCGAATACTGTTGGACAGCACCAGCGATTCAACCGGTTGTTTGACCGCCATGGAAGTGATGGTGATGATTCGACCCCAGTGTTGCGCCTTCATACCGGGCAATACCGCTCGAATCATGCTTGCGGTACTGGCCAGCAGCAGTTGATAAGCATCATCCCAGGCTTGCTCTGAATGTTCCTCGAACAGGCCTGCGGGCGGGCCGCCTGTGTTGGTGACCAGGATGTCGACGGTGCCAAAGGCATCCAGCGCGGTGGTAATGACCTGGTCTCGTGCCTCTGCCTTTGCCAAATCCGCTGGTACGGCCAGCACCGTGCCGGTGGTTGCCGCAGACTCAATGTCCTGTTTGGCGGCTTGTAGATGGTCTGCGTTGCGAGCGCACAGCACAATATTGGCGCCTTCGCGCGCCAGCTCCAGCGCAACGGCTTTGCCCAGACCCTGGCTGGAAGCGCCAATCAGGGCCGTTTTACCTTGTATATTCAGATCCACGGTGCGTTACCTTTATATTGGTGTGACTCGATGTCGGTGTGACTCGATATTGAGGTGACTGTTTTCCGCGACTCAATCATTTAGCTTTTATCAGAAATTGCAGTGTTGAAGTTGTTTTGTAGGCTGGCAACACAATCGACAATGATAAATTGCGCGTTTGAGCAGCGCCGGCGTATCAGGCTGGCCTGCTGGTACTCCTCTGAATGGTAAAACGACCTTACCGCTTCGGCATTGGGGAACTCGACAACGACGATGCGATCAGTGCATTGGTCGCCTTCCAGGGTTTCGACATTGCCACCTCGCACCAGAATGTTACCACCGTATTTTTTAATGAGTGGACCGCTCAGGCGTGTATAGTTTTGATAGTCGTCAGGGTCGTCGATCGCGACTTGAACAATCATAAATACAGACATCAAATCCTCCGGTCAGGGTTGTAAATCATATGTACGTTGGAGCGTTGGTAGTGGCTGGATACCTGTTGCCGGTTGTGTTCAAAACCCAGCGACTCATATAGTTTTATGGCGGGAATCAAACGGCTGCTGGTTTCCAGAAACAGGGTTTTAGTGCCGCTGGATAAAAATTTTTCGATGGCCGCATTGGCCAGCTTGCGGCCAATACCCAGCCCCTGGTAACTTTCAGAGACAGACATTTTGGTCAGTTCAAAACAATCGTCACCGTGTTTTAGCAAAGCCGCCGTGCCAATAATTTTGTTGTCCAGTTGCGCGAGCAGGATATGGCCACCGGGATTTAATATGTACTCTTCCGGGTTGGACAGAACCCGGTCGTCGATCTCCTCCAGATAAAAGTACTTTTCCAGCCACTCGACATTCAATCGCCTGAAGTCGGCGCGGTACTGTTCGCAAAAAGGTACGATTTTGATGTTGTCTTTTTGTCGCTGCTGCCTGCGGGCAGTGATGCGCTCGCGCAATGGTGTGTTGTTCAGCGCAACTTCAAATACGGCCAGGGCGGCCATAAAGTCCAGGTTACTTTCGCGAACGGCTTCGCGCACAGAGTGAATCACATCGTCCCAGACATCCTGAACCTGCAGCAGCATTTTTTCGCCCTGGTCAGTCATTTCCAGCAGTCGACGGCGGCTGTCAGATGGGTCCGCAATGCCCGTAACCACCTTTAATGAGCACAATTTTTTACTGGTCTGGCTAACGGCTGAATGGGTTTGTCCCAGGGCATCAGCCAGTTCGGTGACACCCATTGGGCCATTGTTG
>JBNKFQ010000017.1:0-6303 GCA_050289385.1 Porticoccaceae bacterium
CGCAGCAGCGACACCGGTTTGCGAATGCCGTCAGCCGCCAGCACAAGGTAAGCCTGAGCGAGTTGCAAGGGAGACACCGTAAGCCCATACCCAAAAGCATAGGAAGCACGCTCTACCGCACGCCAACGACGGTGTTCCGGCAACACACCGGGCGTTTCACCGGGAAAACCTGTGCCCATGCCCTGCCCCAGACCAACCCGGTAGTAAACGTCTCGCACGTGATCGGGATCAAGCTCCATGGCTACCTTTACCATACCCACCTGACTCGATTTGGTAAGAATGCGGGTAACATTCAACAAGCCATAATTACGCGGGTCCTGATACATTTTGCGGCCCAGCGTCATATACCCCGGAGTGGTGTCTACCGGCGTAGTCGGCGTGAATTTGCCGCTTTCAAGCGCGGCTACCATAGCCAGCGGCTTCATGGTTGAGCCCGGCTCCAGCATGTCGGTGATCGCGCGATTGCGCAGAGCACCATTATTTAGTCCGTGCCGAGTGTTTGGGTTAAAGGATGGCTGATTGGCTATCGCCAATACTTCGCCAGTGCTGACATCAAGCATAACTACCGAACCGGACGACGCCTGGAATTCACGAACGGCTTCTTTCAACTCTCGATACGCGAGGTATTGCAGGCGCATATCAATGCTGAGTGCGAGGCTTTTACCGGGTTTCTCCCGACGCACCAAACCCAACTCCTTAATAACGTGCCCCTTGAGATCTTTTACAACACGCTTGGCACCCGCTGCCCCCGCAAGATGCTGATCAAAGGACAACTCAATCCCTTCCTGACCTCGATCATCCACATTGGTGACACCCACCAGTTGAGCAGCAACTTCTCCGGCGGGATAAAAACGTTTGTATTCACGGCGAGTAAAAACTCCCGGTACTTTCAGGGCCATTATTCGCTCGGCTTCTTCCGGGGCGACCTGGCGCGCCAAAAACATAAACTCCTTGCGGGAGTAGCGACCGATACGCTCCTGCATTTGCGGCAGGGGCACCCCGAGCTGCACGGCCAACGGCATCAAAACGCTGGCCTCGGTGGGCAGTATTTGCGGATTGGCCCAGATAGTAACCACCGGGGTACTGACCGCCAATGGCTCACCACGCCTGTCGGTGATCACACCGCGATTGGCAGGTATTGGCTCTTCTCGCACGGTGCGTGCATTGCCCTGGTCCTGCAAAAATTCATAACCCTGCGCCTTGCCTTGCAGCACTTGCAAACCCGCAATGTGCCAAACAAGTAACAACGGCAAGACAAATAACACCAATACCACAGCGGCAAATCGCCAGCGTGCTATGGCAAGTTTTTTTGTCTTGTTGCCGGGATTTCGGGTCATTGCTTCACCACCACAATTTCATCTGGTGTGGGACTGCGCATATTGAGCTTTTCACGCGCGATCTGTTCGATACTTCCCAGTGAGGCAAGCGCACTCTGCTCAAGCAGATATTGCCCCCATTCCACCTGCAGACGATTTGACTCGCGTTCGAGCAGGGCAAGCTCAGCGTAGAGCGTGCGACAATTATTGCTGACGTAGACAACTGCCAGTGCAGAGACGACAACCCCGATCCAAACCGAGGCAATGGTCCACACCATTTGTCTGTTTGTCATACGCATCGCTTGCCGTACCCTTTATTGAAAACAACACCATTCATCACGACAGTTCACTTTCTCCACACTTGTCAGGCAATTTTTTCTGCCACTCTCATAATGGCGCTGCGCGAGCGAACATTACTGGCGGTCTCAATTTCAGTCGGTCGCACCGGTTTGCCAATTGACTTCAACCGCCTCAGTGTTTGATCGTCCCGAACCGGCACACCACGTGGCAGTTGTGGTCCTCGCTCCTGTTCGCGAATGAAGCGTTTGGCAATACGATCTTCCAGCGAATGAAAGCTGATGGTTACCAACCGACCACCAACAGCCAGCACATCAATAACGTCTGCCAGCAACTGCTGCAGATCATCCAACTCATGGTTGATATAAATACGAATCGCCTGAAAAGCTCGCGTTGCCGGATGCTTGCCTTTCTCCCAGGCCGGGTTGGCTGCCGCGACTATTTCTGCCAATTGTCTGGTGCGGGTGATCGAACGCTGCTGCCGCTGTTCAACAATGGCACGCGCCATGCGGCGAGCGAATCGCTCTTCGCCATATTCCCTGATCACTCGTGCAATTTCCTGTTCGGATTCACGCGCCAGCCATTCAGCGGCACTTTCGCCTTCATCGGGGTTCATCCGCATATCAAGAGGGCCATCGCGCAAAAAACTGAAACCGCGCGCATCGTCATCAAGTTGCGGCGATGAAACACCCAGGTCAACCAGTACCCCGGCCACTTTTCCTGTCTGCCCCATATCTGCCGCTTTACGCGCCAGGCAAGCGAAGGAGTTGTGCACAATGCGAAAACGCTTGTCGTCGGCAAACCTTTGCTTGCCACATGCGACAGCGTCGGGATCCTTGTCAAAAGCAAGCACTCTTCCCTGTGATGACAATCGGGCGAGAATAGCGGCGGTATGACCACCGCGACCAAAGGTGCCGTCCACATAAAAACCGTCGGGGTCGGTGACCAGCGCATCAGCCGCTGCGTCGAGAAGTACCGTTGTATGATCTTCCTGACTTTGCATACCTGTGCTCCCCGGCACCGTTATAAAGACAGGGTCAACATCTCGTCCGGGATTGCCTCTTCATCGGCAGTCTCGGCGAGCCAGGCCTCGCGCTGTACGTCCCAGCATTCCTCGCTCCACAACTCAAGGCGGTGACTCTGGCCAACCAGCATCACTTTTTTGTCAATTTGAGCGTGTTTGCGCAACTCGGGAGGAATCAGGATTCGGCCACTGCCGTCGAGTTCCAGCTCACGAGCATGGCCGATCAGTAATCTCTGCAATTTACGAGAGGCCGGATTAAACGTCGGCAGACGGGCAATTTGAGTTTCGATTTTTTCCCATTCAGGCAAAGGATATAGCAACAGGCATTGATCGTGGATATCAATAGTGACGATTAAACGACCTTCACATAGAGACGCCAGCAAGTCGCGATACCGCACTGGTATCGCCATACGCCCTTTGGCATCCATATTGATTTCGTTATTTCCGCGAAACACCCTTTTGTCCCACTTTGTTGCTGTTTTGGGGATAAAAATCCACGATTTCCCACCAAGCCCCACATTCCGACACTATATGTCGATTCAATGGGAAGTCAAGGAAACAAAACAGTAAAAAAGCAAAAGAATGTCGTTAAAATCCGAGAACTTACGGCGATCTTACCTGAAGTGAACTTACGCAGGGAATCAATACTCAAATAAAAACAGGGCAATAACATCGCAACTTAAAGCTCTGCTTTAGAATTGATTCCTTTTTGGACTATGAAATTAAAATTTTAGATGAAAAAATGTTGAAAATGGTTGTTTTTTGATCAATTTTGTTTTTGCGTAAATTGTGGGTGAATATCTGTATTTGGTTTGTTTTTTTTGGGGGGGGGTGTTTCGCCCCTCTGGTTGGGTGTGCCGCCTGCGGCGGGTCTGGTTCCCCGCTCCGGGGGCGAGTCACTTTATTTTTGCGGCCCCAAAAATAAAGTAACCAAACAAAAAGGGGCTGGCTCCTCCACAAGCAGAGAGGTCACTGCTAGTGAGCTGACTCCGCTGCCACCGCAAACGGGTGGGCCGCATCATCGCGAGAATCCACAGTACTCAATGTCTGAACCTCGGTAGCCCCGAGAGTCCGTCACTGCCCCGGCAGGACCCCACACGCAAGTGTGCGCCCATGGCGATTTAATTCGGCACAAACCCTACCGAAGGTGCAAATAAAAGAAAGATAGAAGACGGTTGTTTTATCGTCTCATCATGGCCAGATGGCCCGGCTCATCCAGGGTTAATTTACTTATTTTGCTTTTACCTTTTTGTTTTGCTTTTCTCACTGCCTTTCCAGTTTGGCAGCGGACTCTTCGCCATGGGCGCACACTTGCGGTGGGGTATTGCCGTGGCAATGACGGGTTCTCGGGACTACTGAAGCTTTTGATGAGAGCAGGCTTGATTCTAGAGATGATGCGGCCCACCCGTTTGCGGTGGCAGCGGAGTTAGCTCACTGGCAGTGGTCTATCAGTTTACTCAGAAGCCAGGCACTTTCTTTTGGTTACTTTTCTTTGTGCCAGCAAAGAAAAGTGACTCGCCCCCGGAGCGGGGAACCAGACCCGCCGCAGGCGGCACACCCAACCAGAGGGGCGAAACACCCCCCTAACCACCAACAATCAAATCCCTCACCGCCCCTCTCAGTTCCATAACCAAAGGCTCAAGATAACGAAACTCGTCGTTGCGCCCGTAATCCTGCTCCAACAGATTCATACAGGCATTCGCTTCATACAAAACAATATCGCCATTCTCAGTCAATGCGCAATCCATTCCCCACACATCCAGGCCAATGCGACGATTCATTTCCGTCAATACCTGTTTTTGTTGCACAGAAAGCCCGTCATGGAAGTTTTCCAAAAACTCCCGTTCTTGCAGGCGCGCCTTGCTGCTTTCGGACATATAACCCGTTCGCGATTCAGAGTGGATAGCCCAATCTTTACTTACAATGCAATGGCGGGGATAGTAACGACCATTCACAAAAGCTATTCGCACCTTTTGAAACAAATTGTCAGTTGCCTTCCTCTCTATGTATTCTATAAGCAACAGCTCTCTGGACTCGTAAATATCCCGGGAAATCAGTTCAAGTTCAGATTCATTGTGAACCAGCGTCATCTCCTTTCCACCATGGATACCAGCAACGCGAATAATCAGGGGATACCCAAGTTTTTTTTGGGAAATTATTTTCGCTATTTGAGCCGGGCACACCGCTCGGATCGAATAGATCCGCGGCACAGTCAGTCCGGGAATTCCCTTAAATAACTCCGGCGCATATTTTCTGGCGGTTTTGCGGACATGACGGGGGTGGTTTAACACTCTGCCAATGGATACATGGCTCGCAACCCGCTCACTACTGTCCAGAGAAGCCTTGCAAGAATCAGCATCTCCCACCAAATTGAACAGGTTTACCCTGGAAGAACCCTCTATCTTTATGCGCTTATGGTAACCCGCTATAAATACCGTACTATTTTTTATGATCTCTTCATCTTTCTGTGCCAGAGAACTGATTGGCAGGCAACCTTCTACATGAATTTTTTTTTGGTACTCATTTTCACTCAAAAGCGTCAAGCCCTTGTAATGAGCATCGCTGGCTCCCAGGAAAAAGATCGTGTGTTTCATGGTAATACGTCGCCGCAATTATCGAGATGCCAAATAGCACAATAGTTGCCAATTGAGCTGCACAGTGTTGGGGCCAACCGAGTATTGCAAATATTTTTCAATACCGGCCAACACTTCTTCGTCATTGGCGTAAACCAATCCAAAAAGCAATTTAACATATTTAATCATGCTCGCTATCGAGTCAAACTCCCAGTGATAGCTCAACCGCTCACATTTGATTGATCGAAATCCCGCCGTTTGCAGCTGATCCGAAGTGGTACTGTCAAACCAGAGCCCCTGATGACCGGTCACAGAATAGCGATCGACAACATCATCCAGAAATCGGGCAACCCTGGAATTTTCCTGTACGTCCACCAGGCAGGCCAAACCGCCTGTTTTAAGAATTCGACACATCTCGGAAAACAGAATCGGCTTATCTTCCACATGGTGCAGGCCAGCAATTGAAATTAAACGGTCTGCCATTTGATCCATTAACGGAATGCGATTATCAGAAAACAGCAGACCATGACAACCTCTTCTCTGTTGGCAAAAATCTGCGAACACACGCGACGACTCCAGACAATACAGCTTTACATCTTCTGGCAAATACCGTTGCAGGTATCCTCCTCCCGACGGTATATCAACCAGCACGTGCCCTGACTGCACACCACAGAGATTCAACGGTAGAATAAATTCAAGATTTCTGGCGTCGGGGTATTTTTCCATCGCCTGATGGTATTGCGCACCCCTTTCATCAAAAATTTCGTGGTAGTCTGAAAGAATGACAGCCACTTGCTGCTCCCTTGCTCCCCTTCAACACTTATTGCTCTTCAACAATAGTGCCCCAAAAAATAGTGCCCCAAAAGAAGGAACTTTGAAATCGAGAGCCGGCCGATAAGCCGGGTTCTGTCGTGGACAACCATTCCTCTAGGGCGTACGTCACCGCACGCCTCCAGCAGCCTACCCGGATCCGGTGTGGGCCACACCTGTTGGATCCCTATTTGGCCTTGCTCCGAGTGGGGTTTACCATCGCCGCAGACTGTTACCAGCTGCGCGGTGCGCTCTTACCGCACCTTTTCACCCTTACCGCCCC
>JBNKFQ010000018.1:0-2175 GCA_050289385.1 Porticoccaceae bacterium
GAAAAAGTCCCCTTGATAGGTATTCATCACCTGGTGATCAAAGACCTCACCAGCGACACCGACGCGGTAAAAGTCCGGGTGTTCGAACATACCGCGCAACGCGCCACTACCACCAACCACCAAACCAACGATGCCGACACGGTCGAGATCCATATATGGGTAACGTTCGGCCAGTTGCCTGATGCCCGCCACATGATCTTCAATCAATTCATGATCCGGACGGCCATAGGCGGCATCCTTAAATGCCTGATTTCGAAAGGCGGTACCACGCCCATCAATCTGCACCGCGATAAAACCCAATTGAGCAAGAGCAGCACCGTAATAGAAAGTATTTTCCAGATATGGAAATGAGCCGTGAGGCACCGTTGGCATTTCGTGCCCGAACCAGGTGTCGTCAATTACTGGATAAGACTGCTCCGGTGAAAAACCGGGCGGACGATAGATCACGCCACATAAATCCGTTTTGCCGTCAGCGGCCTTCACCTGAAACGGTTCCGGCCACAGCCAGCCCACCGGCAGAGAAAGATCCGCTTCCTCCAGGTCCATGACTTTGCTGCCGTTGCGGTTGATGAGAAAAGTCAGCGCAGGCTGATCCACACGTGAGCGGGAGATCACTGCAAAATCGCCCGTTGGCGACACGCTACGCGATAAACCTGCATAGCCCCGGAGTATTTGGGCTGCCCCATTCAAGGATACGGCGACGTAGTTATGATCACCCTCCACCAAGACCGTGAATTCGCCGGTGTCGATATTGACGCGGACCACATCACAGTAATAGGGATGCCTGCCAGCCACACGCCCCGCAGTGCTTAAAAACAGGTCTCGGCGCTCGGCGTCAAAATGCAACACGTCGCGTACCAACCATTCACCGGATGTTACCGCGCGCTTGAGTTCGCCTGTTTTTAGACAATAGAGATAATAATGGGCCCAACCCGTGCGTTCAGAAATCCACAACAGCTCCTGTGTCTCTGGAAGCGGCAAAATGCGCGCAACACCGATGGGATGCTGTGTGAGATCAATTCGCGTTTCCGACGTTTCCTCGAACAAAACCCTGGTGGCGCCGGTATCAGTGTCTAACTCGATGACGCGAGCATATTTGTAGTAACGGTCCACATCGACAAAATAGGCGGTGCGGCTGTCGGTGCCCCACCAGCCCAGGTTATTCTCAAAAAAACCGCCACAACCACCACGGATAGTCGGCAGCTTGGGATAATGTGCTTCCCGCACTCGACCGCTGTCTACGTCAATGGCGCAGAGTCGGTAGGCTTCGGCGTGTTGATCCTCCGGAAACGCAAGTTTGCGTTCTTGGACGAAGGGGCGCAGACTGCCATCCGCCGGCACGTAGTGCATGTCAGCGATCATTCTGAGTTGGCGTTTATCGAGTTGTACTGCGAGCAACCGTTTACCATCCGGCGACCAGCGTACCTGGAGATCCAATCGCGGTTCCAGACCCTCATTGCCATAGACAGCACCGGGGATACCGTACTGGAAGTGTCTTTCGCCGTCTGTCGTCAGTTGCCGCTCCGTACCGGTTTTGAGTTCACGGATCCAGATATTGTAATCCCGTCGAAAAGCGGCCTGCCGGCCGTCCGGTGAGAGTACCCAGTCTGCGGGTTGCTGCTCGGTTTGCGTAAGTTCGCCGGTTGCATCATTAAATGTCCAGCGCTGATCAAAGGCCGAAAAACTCACCGTCCGTGGCGTAAGGCAAATCTGCGGATTAAAAGCGGCCATCATATTGGTGGGGTTGATGGGCAGGCTGTCCGAGTCCACCTTACGACCGGTAGCCTCCGTCAGCGCCTTAGCCAATACGCTGTGATCAAAGGCAGGTTCGTTCGTGCCTGCTGTGGCATCCACCAAACGGAATTCCCTGCCATCTTGCAGTTCGCGTTCATACCAAAAACAGTTGCTGTCCTCTATCCATACTGGCCAAATTATGGAATTTCGCGCTAGCGTGGTTGTTCTTTTGGCTTTATAGATAAGCCGCGCCTGCTCATAGCGCGCTTGCATATCCTGCAGATCTGGACTGCCGTCATGATTTTCTCGTTCGTTCATAGATTGTGGTTTCCTGATTGAACCCGGTATCCGGTACCAGGTATTGTGGGTTGTGAATGTGTGTTGCAGCGCAAACTCTGTCTTACCTCGCCGAAGAACCCACTCGACGATTCAACCGATTGG
>JBNKFQ010000019.1:0-18891 GCA_050289385.1 Porticoccaceae bacterium
AAGTCCGCGACGAATTGGCGCACGGAAAAATACTGTCAACGGTTGACGGGTTACCCCTTTACTCGCGCAACCCCCATGTCAGGAATTCCTTGCTCGAACGTCTATACGTAAGGGGAAAGAAAGTGGGTAC
Source organism: Porticoccaceae bacterium (assembly GCA_050289385.1). Lineage (GTDB taxonomy): Bacteria > Pseudomonadota > Gammaproteobacteria > Pseudomonadales > Porticoccaceae > JBNKFQ01. The sequence continues at coordinate 131 of JBNKFQ010000019.1, forward strand.
CAAAGCGTGTGATACCAAATGTCTGAGAATCTGGCAGCCTTTCATGGCGCCGGCAGATGCACAACCGGCCGGGTTTTGGGAGATTTTGCAACGCAGCGACGGCACCAGGCAATGGGCCTATAAAGGTTTTGCGCAGTACATCAACATAAATGACAAGCCAGATAGCCGGGCAACAGCAGATTATACATACGACTACGTGGTTGGCGACTACAGCCGTTACACTGTAGCTGAATTGAAAAGTGTGGTTTCTGATACAATTACACCCACAGGTTTTTATTGGGAAGCCACTATTCCTTAGGGCCCGTTAACAACTGATTTGATTATCTTTGCTGGAGCGCGAATTCATACAATAAGGAAATTCTCAGGTTTTAAAGAAAGTGGTTAAATTGATTTTGAATCAAACAACCACAATCAGCCCGGGAATTGCACTTATTGTATGAATTCGCGACTTGGTATTCCGGGTAGTCCGGTCGTCCTGTTTCGTCGCCCCATAATCTGAAGAAAATCAGATACTCTGCCATTCCGGCTTTAGAGCGCACTATAGATAGTCTGTTTACAAGCGCGCTTTAACCGTCTGCGGGCAGCGAATTGCAGCTGGTATAAATGTTCAAATAATAATTAAGATCATTCTATGCTTTTTCGACTGGTTTCAATTATATTGAGTTATCAAGCATATTGACACGGTAGTTTTCTGACGCAAGTCATGATGTTTGACAGATGCCTACACCCATTCAAATATTCGTCTTATACTACGTCGTTAGCCAATCCAACCAGTTTTCGGAGAAAGACATATGAGCAAAAAAACAACTGGACTTTCACGGCGCAAGCTGTTGCGTCAAGGCGTTGGGTTGGCTGTAGCAACTGCAGGCGCTCCCCTGATTAAATTCGGCAGTTGCAGCAAGCGACAAAAAATATTCCGCTCGCGCGATTGATTTGGTAAAGAGTACACAAGTGATTGATATGTTATCGCCGTTGCGTCCGATGGATGTGGTTATATTTCCACCTTCTCCAATTGCAAACACATTTACTCTTTCAGAAGCTCAAATAAAATAATTAAGGAGTGGCGGTGTAAATGTTTTTTGCCCGGCAGATAGCGCAGCGTCGCGCGAAGACGGTTTTAAGTATATGGCAAACTGGAATTCGCTAATTATTCAATACCATGAACATTTTATTCGTGTGGATTCTATCGCTGATATGGATGCGGTAAGAAAGACGGGCAAAATGGGTGTTATTATCGGCATGCAAAATTCTGTCCAGTTCGATACCGTTGACGATGTCAATATTTTTTATAATCTGGGTCAGCGTGTTTCGCAGCTCACTTACAATAGCCGTAATTATATCGGTACCGGGTCTATGGACCGTTCCGATGGAGGTTTAAGCGATTTTGGTGTATCTGTCGTCGAACGGATGAACCAGTTGGGTATGGCGGTAGATGTTGCCCATTGCGGTGATCAAACGACACTGGACGCCTTTGAAGCATCCAGCAAACCGGTGCTTGTTACTCATTCCAACAGCCGCAAATTGTCCAATGGCCATCGGCGCACCAAAACCGATGAAGCGTTGATAAAAATGGCCGAAAAAGGTGGTGTTATCGGTTTGACCGGTGTGCGCTCGTTTGTGCGTGACAGAGAGCCAACCAACCTGGAACATTTTCTGGATCATTTCGACTATATTGGAAAATTGATTGGCCTTGAATTTTTGGGCATCGGTTCCGACATGGATCCTGATGGTTACGATGACATGTCTTCAAAAAATATGAAAATGTTCCGCGAGATTGCCGATCCCAAATATCGCTTTCGAGACAAGATAGACACCGACGGCTTCAGTCACCCCGAACGAATATACGATCTGGTCGATGGCCTGATTCGCTGTGGTTATAGCGATGAAAATATATCGTTGATATTGGGGGGTAATTTCAAACGAGCGCTGGGAGAGATTTTTATCGCTTGAGAACCGGTTTTTGCTCTGTGTTTATGTTTTTTGGCCGCATGTCTGTAGCCGCATGTCGCACGCCAAAGACTCGTGCCATTGCTTCGCTCGGTAAAGCGAGCCAGGCTCCGGGTGGTTCTGCCTGCTAATATTCGAGCGTTGTTTTTGTTGTAGCGTGCGACGTGCGACTACAGACGTGCGACTTTTACATTAATTCTCCCCACGCCGATACTGACCCCCAATCCCACCACCAGCGACAACAACTAAAATTCACAGTCACTTCAGGTGTTGCGTTTGCATCACAATATCGTTAAAGTCATTCAAAATTAAAACTAATTTCACCATGCCGTCGTACTTGCCTTATTGGCAGTAACAGGCAAGTGGCTTCCAAAGCAGCAGAGCAATAAGTAAAACGGATATTCTTATGTTCGGATTGTGGAAGCACGTTGTTCACACGCTTCAGTTTGTCTGTGACAAACTGGCATGCTTCTTGTTTGTTCTGAATTTTCATTCCCAAGTTATTGTTACACAACCTTTTTCCAGTGTATTTGGCACTCTGCCTTTTGGTGCATTTCCGGTAAATGCAAGACCAACTCGAACAAAAGCCATCAACCGGACAGGGAGCATGTTATGACCGGGCCGGCCACTGGGCAATTATGGCCTTTGGTGATCTATTTTTGTGCTGTCATTGCGCTTGTACTCACCATGTTGGGCTTGTCCTGGGTACTGGGGCAGCGTCGCGCCAACAAGGCCACCAACGAGCCATTTGAATCCGGTGTGGTATCGGTGGGGAGCTCCCAGATACGTATATCCGTTGAGTTCTACCTGATCGCCATATTCTTTGTGATCTTTGATCTGGAAACCGTTTTTATTTTCGCCTGGGCCATCGCCTTTTTTGAATTGGGTTGGCCAGGATATTTCGCAATGCTGGTGTTCGTTGTCATTCTGGTGGTGGCGCTGGTGTACGAGTGGCGCTCTGGTGCTCTGGAGTGGGGTGTAAAAACCCGCGTGGGCTTGGAGACCGACTCCTCCTCGCCATCCGTAAATCAACAGGAGTGCGCTTGATGGAGTGGAACCTGACTCGACCCGAAGACGTAATAGCCAGGTCGCGCGGCGGCTCGTCTGCCGCGGACAAGTTGCCCGATCATATGGTGGAAGAGCAGGTTCGCCGCAATGTATTTTTTGCCAAACTTGAAGACTTGCTGGCCTGGGGCAGGGCACATTCTCTGTGGCCATTTAATTTTGGCTTGTCCTGTTGCTATGTCGAAATGGCGACCTCTTTTACCAGTCGCCACGATATTGCCCGCTTTGGTTCCGAAGTGATTCGCGCTACGCCGCGCCAGGCCGATCTGATGGTTATTTCGGGCACTGTTTTTCGCAAAATGGCTCCCGTGGTGCAGCGTCTTTACGACCAGTTGCTGGAACCGCGCTGGATTATTTCCATGGGGTCGTGCGCCAATTCCGGTGGTATGTACGACATTTACAGTGTGGTGCAGGGGGTGGATAAATTTATTCCCGTCGATGTGTACGTACCCGGTTGCCCGCCACGGCCAGAGGCACTGATGCAGGGCTTGATGATGTTGCAAGACGCAATCGAAAAAGAGCGGCGTCCACTAAGCTGGGTAGTTGGCGACCAGGGTATTGTTAAGCCACAGATGCCAAGCCAACGGGATTTATTGCAGGAAGACCGCAACCGGGCCACCACGTTGCGGCCGCCAACGGAGGTTTGACAGGACGTTCGATGTTCGATGTTCGACGAATGAGATTCGGACCATCGCTGCGCTCGGTCGCGATGATGTTCGGGGGAACGGGTTTTGCGCCGCAGGCAAACGGGGCGTAGCCCCGGCAAGCCGGTAAGCTTGCTCATCGAACATCTAACGCAAAACAGAGTAAACACAAGAAAATATTATTCATAAATACACTGCAAGGTCTTTAGAGAAATGCAGACCGTTGAACAAACAAGCAACGCGACCATTGTGGACGAACTGTTCGAACGCTTTGGCGCCGATGCGTTTGTTATTCAGCCCTGCCGGGACAATATCCCCACTCTTTGGGTCGGCCGCAACGACCTGCAAAAAGTACTGACGGCACTCAAGCCTGATTACCCCATGTTGTATGACCTGTTCGGCATTGACGAGCGGGTGCGCACCCATCGGGAAGGGCAGCCGCCAGCCGATTTTACCGTGGTGTATCACTTGCTCTCTTTTTCTCGCAATGCCGATATTCGCCTTAAGGTCGCTCTGCAGGATTCAGACAATCAACTGCCCAGTATTATCGGTTTATGGCCTGCTGCTAACTGGTACGAACGCGAAGTCTGGGACATGTTTGGCATTGTTTTTAACGGCCATCCCAACCTGTGCCGTATTTTACTGCCGCCGACCTGGGAGGGACACGCCCTGCGCAAGGACCATCCCGCGCGTGCAACTGAGATGGAGCCGTTCAGTCTGGATGAGGCCAAACAGGAGCGAGAGCAGGAAGCGCTGCGTTTTCGGCCGGAAGAATGGGGCATGGAGCGCGCCAGTGACGATACCGAATTTATGTTTCTCAACCTGGGGCCCAATCACCCCAGCGTACACGGTGTGTTTCGTATTGCCTTGCAACTGGACGGTGAGGTGGTGGTCGATGCAGTGCCGGATATTGGCTATCACCACCGCGGCGCCGAAAAAATGGCTGAGCGACAATCCTGGCCCAGCTATATGCCCTACACAGACCGCATCGATTACCTGGGCGGGGTAATGAATAATTTTGCCTATTGCCTGTCCATGGAAAAACTGGCGGGTATTGTAGTGCCAGATCGAGCCAAAGTTATTCGCATTATGTTGGCGGAGTTGTTCAGAATCTCCAGCCACCTGGTGTTTTACGGCACCTTTGCCCAGGACGTGGGGCAGATGTCACCGGTATTTTATATGTTTGCCGACCGGGAACGTCTGTTTGGCATTATCGAAGCCATTACCGGTGGGCGTATGCACCCTGCCTGGTTTCGTATCGGTGGGGTAGCGGATGATTTGCCCAATGGCTGGGACAAAATGATACGTGACTTTATTGATGCCATGCCAGCCCGCCTCGATCACTACGAAAAAATGGCAATGCAAAACAGCATACTCAAACGCCGCACTGTGGATATTGGTCGCTACACCCAACAAGAGGCGATTGAATGGGGTGTGACTGGCCCCGGTTTGCGTGCTACCGGTGTCAACTGGGATTTGCGCAAGGCCCGCCCCTATGGTGGTTACGACCAGTTTGATTTCGACGTGCCCACTGCCACCAATGGAGATTGTTACGACCGCTGCGTGGTAAGAGTGGAGGAAATTCGCCAGAGCCTGAGAATTATTCGCCAGTGTCTGGACAATATGCCCGAGGGCCCTTACAAAAGCGATCATAAATTGACATCGCCACCGCCCAAAGAGCGGACCTTGCAAGATATTGAAACGCTGATTCACCACTTCCTCAATGTCAGCTGGGGTCCGGTTATACCCGCCGGGGAAGCAACCGTGCCAATCGAAGCGACCAAGGGTATTAACGGCTATCACGTGATCAGTGATGGTGGCACGACGTCTTACCGAACACGCATTCGGACGCCGTCTTTTCCCCATTTGCAAATGATTCCATTGATCAGTCGGGGATTGATGATTCCTGACTTGATTGCGATTTTGGCGAGCATAGATTTTGTAATGGCGGATGTTGATAGATAAAAAGTAGACAGTACACAAAGAGCCGGAAACTGAGAACCGTAAATGAGTGATTTGATTTCAGCATTAAGCGAGCAAGAACTCGCAGCGATCGATAAAGAAATTTCACACGCGCCGTATAAATCGGCGGTGGCTATTGATGCCTTGAAGATAGTGCAGAAATTTCGCGGTTGGGTATCGGATGACAGCCTTTATGCCATTGCCCGTCATCTGGAAATGTCGGCAGAAGAACTTGAAGGTATTGCCACCTTTTACAATTTGATTTTTCGCAAACCGGTGGGCGAAAAAGTGGTATTGCTGTGTAACAGTGTCAGTTGCTGGATAAAGGGCTGTAACAATTTGCAACAACACATTACCGACACGCTTGGTACGGCACCCGGCGAAACCACTGGCGACAATAAATACACGTTTATTCCAGTGCCATGTCTGGGGGCTTGTGATAAAGCGCCGGTAATGATGGTTGGCGACGAGCTTTATCACGATGTAACCAACGAAAAAATTGATGAGGTTTTATCGGGGGCGAGTTCGAGTGTAAGTGGTGTTTCCAGCTCCGTCGAAACAGGCGACTCATACAGGGGTGAGGCTGAGATATGACAGACAGGCCGCTGACAAAAAATATTGGCTCTGATGGCGTACCCGTCAATTTGGAGAATTATAAAAAAAATGGTGGTTTTCAGGGGTTGCGCAAGGCACTTGGCGGTATGTCTCCGGCGGATTGTTTGCAGGTGGTTAAAGATTCCAATTTACGCGGTCGCGGAGGCGCAGGCTTTCCTACTGGCATGAAGTGGAGCTTTGTGCCAATGGATCCCCCAGAGAACAAGACGAATGGTGGCCACAAATATCTGATTGCCAACGCCGATGAAATGGAGCCAGGCACATTTAAAGATCGGTTGTTGATGGAGTACGACCCCTGTTCGCTGATCGAAGGAATGATTGTTGCCGCCTATACCATTCAGGCTGATGTTGCCTATATTTTTCTGCGTTCCGAATATGTGGTTGCCGCCAAACGTATTCAGGAAGCCATTGATGCCTGTTATGCAAAGGATTACCTCGGCAAAAATATACTGGGCAGTGGATTCAGTCTTGATATGTACCTGCACAGCAGCGCTGGTCGCTATATTTGTGGCGAAGAAACTGCGCTGATCAATTCTCTGGAAGGCAAAAGGGCCAATCCTCGTGCCAAACCACCTTTTCCCCAAATCAGTGGCTTGTGGGGGCGGCCAACTATCGTCAACAACGTCGAAACCCTGTGCAATGTACATCATATTATTGAACATGGTGCAGACTGGTTTAAGTCTCTTGGGCGGGGTGAAGACAGTGGTACCAAATTGTTTGGCGTCAGCGGCCGCGTTAAAAATCCGGGTTGCTGGGAGCTGCCGATGGGTACGCCTGTCAGGGAAATTATCGAGGTACACGCCGGTGGTATGGAAGATGGTTACCAGTTGCGGGGCTTTTTGCCTGGTGGCGCATCCACCGATTTTCTGACCGAAGAACATCTCGATTTGCCGATGGATTACAACGTTATTGGCACAGCGGGCAGCCGCATGGGTACGGGCACCATGATTATTCTGGACGATAAAACTTGCCCGGTGGCGATGGTTAAGAATCTGGTGGAATTTTTCGCGCAGGAATCATGCGGATTTTGTACGCCGTGTCGCGATGGTTTGCCCTGGTCGGCTCAAGTTCTGGACGATGTTGAGTCTGGGCGCGGCAGGCCGGAGGACCTCGATACTCTGCAAAAACAAGTGCGTTTTATTGGCGCTATTGGTAATACGCATTGTGCGCTCGCGCCCGGTGCGATGGAGCCCTTGCAAAGTGCGCTCAAATATTTTGGCGAGGATTTTGAACGGCACGTGAAGGAGGGCAAATGTTCGTATTGTTGATGAAAAAGTTGGAAGTTGGATGTTGGAAGTTGGAAGCCAATGATACGTGCCATAGCTTCGCTCGGCTTTATGGCGTCAGGTTTGTTGCTCAATTCATTAAAAAAAGTGTTTTTGCTTTTCCTTCCAACTTCCAACATCTAACTTCCAACTCACACCGCAGGTGTGCCCATGCCTAAAATCTACATTGACAACAAACCCTACGAGGTAAAAGACGGCGATAATTTGTTGCAAGCCTGTCTCGGCCTTGGCCTTGACCTGCCGTATTTTTGCTGGCACCCGGCCATGGGTTCGGTGGGTGCTTGCCGACAATGTGCCGTGGTGCAGTATCAAAACGAAGAGGATACTCGCGGCCGCATCGTTATGGGTTGCATGACACCGGTAACAGAGGGTGCGCGTTTTTCCATGAACTGTGAGGGCGCCACTGAATTTCGTGAAAACATTATTGAATCATTAATGCTCAACCATCCTCACGATTGCCCCGTATGCGCTGAAGGTGGTGAATGTCATTTGCAAGACATGACAGTAATGGTGGGCCATCGGGATCGGCATTATCGTGGCAAAAAAAATACATACCGCAACCAGTATCTTGGTCCGCTGATCAACCATGAAATGAATCGATGCATCACCTGCTATCGCTGCGTGCGTTTTTACAGAGATTACGCAGGTGGTACGGATTTGTCCGAGCAGGCGGCGCACGATCATATCTATTTCGGTCGTCAGCGTGACGGCGTGCTCGAAAGTGAGTTCAGCGGGAACCTGGTGGAGATCTGCCCCACAGGAGTATTTACCGACAAACCCCTGGTGCATGAATACACTCGAAAATGGGACCTGCAATCAGCGCCGTCTGTTTGTACTGGATGCGGTGTCGGATGCAACACCATGCCCGGTGAGCGTTACGGCAAACTCAAACGTGTTCACAATCGCTTTAATCATGAAGTAAATGGCTATTTCCTGTGCGACCGGGGACGTTATGGCGGCGCTTACACCAACAGCGAAAAGCGTTTGTCATTTGCCGGTTTGCGCGATACAGATGGTCTTTACAATGCCGTTGATAAAACTATGGCCCTGGACCAGCTCGAAGCGTGGTGTGACTCTGGTCAGCGTATCGCCGCGATCGGTTCCCCCAGGGCATCGCTCGAAACCAACTATTTATTGCGCCGTTTGGTGGGTAGCGCCAATTTCAGCCCCGGGTTTAGCGTTGAAGATCAACAACTGATGGCGGAAATCAGCAAACAGTTGCGCAACAGCCGGGTAATCACGCCATCCATAAAGCAAACCGAATGTGCCGATGCTGTGCTGATTTTGGGTGAGGACGTGACTAATACAGCGCCAATACTGGCGCTTTCCCTGAGGCAAGCAGTACGCAACAGGGCATTTGAACTGGCAGATCAACTTGGTTTGCAACACTGGCAAGATGCTGCTGTCAGGAATCTCGCGCAGGACCAGCGCAGCCCACTGTTTATTGCCGCGGTATCCAATACCCGGCTGGATGATGTTGCACAGGAGAGCATCTCCCTGACCCCTGATAATATTACCCGTTTGGGTGTCGCTGTTGCGGCGCAACTTGATCACGAAGTTGCTCCCCCGGCGGGTCTTACAGATCAATTGAGTGAATTGGCCGGCCGTATTGCCCAGGCATTAAAAACCGCGAGGCGACCATTGATTGTTTCCGGTACGGGGTGCCGACAACATGCTCTGATACAAGTTGCCAGTCGAATTGCCGATGCACTGACCGGCGACGGCCGCGAACCCATGCTCAGTTACTGTGTGCCGGAATGTAACAGTCTGGGCATGGCTCTGTTGCATACGGATCTGGAAAACCAGCCAACCATCGAAGCGTTGAGCCGTCGTGCCGGTGAGGGTGAAATTGATACCTTAATTGTTGTGGAAAACGATTTGACTCGTCGTACTTCCAAAACGGTTATTAACAATCTGTTTGCGGGGGTTGAACATGTCGTTGTGATCGATGCGCTCGATAATCCGACTATCTCTCGCGCTGATCTGGCCTTGCCTGCGGCAACCGTTTTTGAGTCAGAGGGCACGTTGGTCAATAGCGAGGGTAGAGCGCAGCGGTATTATCCGGTTTATTCGCCCGCTGACGATCGGCAAGCCAGTTGGCGTTGGTTGGTGCAACTGGGGCTGGCGTTAAATACCGAAGGGTTTGATACCTTGCGGCATTTTGATCAGGTTGAAGAGGCGTGTGCCAGAGATAATGCAGCGCTGGCAAAGATAGCCGCCGCAGCACCTGCTGCGACATTTCGCAATCACGGTTTAAAAATACCTCGCCAGCCGCATCGTTACAGCGGTCGCACCGCGATGCGGGCCAATATTTCGGTACACGAACCCAAATCAACTGTGGATGACGAAACACCGTTTTCATTTTCCATGGAAGGCTTGACCGGCACACTGTCCAACACCCCGCCAGGTTCGGTTATTCCTTTTGTCTGGTCTCCGGGGTGGAATTCCAATCAATCCGTGCATAAATACCAGCGCGAAGCGGGTGGCAGTTTAATTGGCGGCACCCCAGGCGTGCGGTTAATTGAACCCGTGGGCAAATCGTCCGCTCAACAAAATATCGAAATGCCCACAGTTTCAGAGCCGAAAGCCGGTACATGGTTACTTGTGCCGCAGTATCGAATTTTTGGCAGCGAAGAACTGAGTGTTCATGCCCCGGCGATCGCTGAACTGGCCGGACAAGCCGTCGTTCAATTGCATCCGAATGATGCCGATACCTTAAAAGTGGATGATGGCGACGGCATATCTATCGACGGCACTGACTTTGAAGTGCAGATTAATGCGTCGCTGGTGTCCGGTTGTGTTGGCTTTGCTGTGGGCATGTCTGGCGCCGAAGGTTTGCAGGCGGGTAATCGCGTGGTGTTGCAAAAGGCTGAAGATTGGCAGCGTCGCAAACCGAACGTTATCGCCAGTGATCGGGGAGAGAACCATGTCTGATCTTATGACGGTTGTCTTCATTCTCTCGGTGCTGGTGACAGCCGTGGGTGGTGCTGCGGTACTCACCTGGTTTGAGCGGCGTTTGCTGGGTATCTGGCAAGACCGTTACGGCCCCAACCGGCTCGGCCCTGGCGGCATCTTGCAAGTGGCCGCCGACATGATCAAGTTGTTAACCAAACACGACTGGGTGCCGCCGTTTGCTGACAAGGTAGTCTTTGTGTTTGCTCCTACCGCCATCGTTGTTGCAATGTTGCTGGGTTTTGCCGTGGTGCCATTTGCGCCAAACCTGAACATTATCGATACCAATATCGGGTTGTTGTTTTTTCTTGGCATGACATCGCTGGCGGTGTACAGCGTTCTGCTTGGTGGCCTTGCTTCCAACAACAAATATGCGCTTTTGGGTGGTTTGCGCTCTGCCGCGCAAATGGTGAGCTACGAAGTATTTATGGGTTTATCGCTCATCGGCGTGGTAATGCTCAGCGGCAGTTTCAGTTTGCAGGATATTGTCGAATCGCAACGGGATGGCTGGTACTGCATTTCCCAGGTATTGGGGCTGTTTGTCTTTGTGATTGCCGGTATTGCCGAAAGTCATCGCCTGCCATTTGATTTACCGGAGGCAGAGCACGAATTGACAGCCGGTTTTCATACCGAATACGGTGGTATGAAGTTTGCCATGCTGATGTTAGGTGAATATCTCGGGCTTATTTTGATTTCCAGTATGATCACCACGCTGTTTCTGGGTGGCTGGTTAGGTCCCTGGTTGCCGCCGGTAGTTTGGTTCGCTCTTAAAACGTTCGCCATTATCTGCTTTTTTATTTTGTTGCGCGGTGCTATTCCCCGGCCGCGCTACGACCAGTTGATGTCGTTGGGTTGGAAAGTCATGTTGCCTCTAACTCTGATTAATCTGGTGGTTACCGGTGCCGTTGTATTGTGGCAGGGAGGGCAGGCGTAATGAAAGATTTGCTGAGTGCTCTTGTCAGTCAGTTCAGAACCATGTGGACAATTTTGTTGCACACGTTTACGCGCTCGGAAACGGTTGAGTACCCCGAACAAAAACCCTACCTGGCACCACGTTACCGCGGGCGCATTGTATTGACCCGTGACCCCGATGGTGACGAACGTTGCGTTGCCTGTAACCTGTGTGCAGTGGCTTGCCCGGTAGACTGCATTGCTTTGCAGCAAGGCGAGAGAGAAGACGGTCGCTGGTATCCGGAATTTTTCCGCATCAATTTTTCCCGTTGCATTATGTGTGGCATGTGCGAAGAAGCGTGTCCCACCAATGCCATTCAGTTAACGCCGGATTTTGAAATGTGCGAATACGATCGACAGAACATGGTATACGAAAAAGAGCATCTGATGATTGACGGGCCGGGCAAGTATCACGATTACAATTTTTATCGTGTATCCGGCCTCAAGATTACAGGCAAGGATAAGGGTGAGGCGCAGAATGAAGAGCCGCCGGTGGATGTGAGGAGTTTGTTGCCGTGAAAAGCAGTTGGAAGTTGGAAGTTAGAAGCTGGAAGTTAAAGATACGCGCCATTGCTTCGCTCGGCTTTGTAAAGGTCGTTTTGCCGGATTATGTCCGTAACAGGAATTTTTTGTTTTTCCTTCCAACTTCCAACTTCCAACTTCCAACTTACACAAGGGGCATCCTGCAATGGAACTGACACTCTTCTACCTTGCCGCCACGATAGCCCTGGTTGCCACCATCCTGGCCTTAACGCGTTCAAACGCTGCACATGCGCTAATTTATTTAATTGTTTCGTTGCTGGCTGTCGCTGTCATTTTCTATTTGCTCGGCGCACCCTTTGCCGCGGCGCTGGAAATTGTTATTTATGCCGGTGCCATTATGGTGCTGTTTGTTTTCGTTATTATGATGCTCAACCTTGGTGAAAAAGGCGACCGCCTGGAGCGGCAACGCCTCAACCCGAAAGTCTGGGTAGCGCCCTCAATACTGGCAGCGATATTGTTGTTTGAAATGATTGAAATTATTTCCCTGTCCGAAACCACACAAGGCAGTCATCTGGTTGCGGCCAAGCAGGTTGGCCTGAGTCTGTTCGGGCCCTATGTATTGGCCGTTGAAATTGCCTCCATGTTGTTATTGGCCGGTTTGGTGGGTGCTTATCACGTAGGTCGCCGGTTTCGGTTAAAAGATGCGACGGGCAGAGGAGGCCGCCAATAATGGATGGTTTGAATATTCCCCTGAACCACGTTTTGCTGCTGGCGGCGCTGTTGTTTGTTTGCGGTCTGGTCGGGCTAATGATACGGCGCAATATCATTTTTATTCTGATGTCGCTGGAAGTGATGCTCAATTCCGCTGCGCTGGCTTTTGTTGCCGCTGGCGCGAGCTGGGGGCAGGCCGATGGTCAGGTTATTTTTATGTTAATTCTGGTGGTGGCCGCAGCCGAAGTATCTGTCGGCCTCGGCCTGGTGTTGCAAATTCAGAGGCGCTTCAAAACTCTGGATATGGACTCCGCTCATAGGTTGCGAGGTTGACTATGCCAGGTCTGAGTGAAATTTGGTTGATTCCACTTTTCCCATTGCTGAGTGCGGTGGTCTTGATGGTAACCGCTGGTCAACTCTCCAACCGAATTGTTACTGCACTGGGTGTTGGTTCCATCGGTTTGTCCGCGCTTGTGGTTTTAATGGCTGCTTTGGCGTTTCTCGGTGTTCCGGAAGAATCGAGAGAACCTTTTCATTTAATCATTGGTACCTGGATGCGGGTTGGAGACTTCGCGCCGGGGTTTGCTTTTTATGTGGATGGTTTAACGGTGGTGATGATGTCGGTGATTACCGGTGTCGGTTTTTTAATTCACCTCTACTCCTCTGAGTTTATGGCCGAAGATACCGATTTCAGCCGATACTTTGCTTACATGAATCTGTTTGTCTGCGCCATGCTGATCCTGGTGATGGCAGACAATTTATTACTGCTTTACCTCGGTTGGGAAGGGGTAGGTTTGTGCAGTTATTTGCTGGTGGGTTTCTGGTATAAAAATCCGGAAAATGGACTGGCAGCCCGAAAAGCCTTTGTCGTTACCCGTATCGGCGATGCTGCGATGGCGCTGGGACTGTTTTTACTGTTCGCCGAACTGGGCACACTGGATATTCAGCCCATGATGGCAGCCGCAAATGCCCAGTGGACAAGCGGAGACACATTACCGGTACTGGCAACAGCGCTGCTATTGGGCGGCGCTGTCGGTAAATCGGCACAATTGCCATTACACACCTGGTTGCCAGATGCCATGGCTGGTCCAACGCCGGTCAGCGCCCTGATTCACGCCGCGACCATGGTTACTGCGGGTGTTTACCTGGTGGCCCGTACCCATGATCTGTTTTTACTGGCGCCGCCAGTACTCCTTGCCGTTGCCCTGGTGGGTCTGATTACTCTGTTGATGGCGGCCTTTACCGCACTTAACCAGTTCGATATCAAACGTATTCTGGCGTACTCCACCATCAGTCAGATCGGGTATATGTTTCTGGCTCTGGGAGTGGGCGCGTGGAGTTCCGGTATTTTTCACCTGATGACCCATGCCTTTTTTAAAGCGCTCTTGTTCCTGGGGGCGGGTGCGGTGATTCACTGTTTGCACCACGAACACAATATTTTCAAAATGGGCGGTTTGCGCACTCGTTTGCCGATTGCATTCTGGAGCTTTTTGATCGGAGCGGCGGCGCTGGCAGCGTTGCCATTTACGTCCGGTTTCTTTAGCAAAGATCAAATCCTGATGGCCGCATGGGAATTACCCGATGTGGGTCCGTGGTTATGGGCCGGTGGTTTGCTCGGGGCGCTGATTACCGCGCTATACAGTTTCCGTCTGGTATTTATTGTATTTTTTGGCGATGCAAAAACCGAGCCAGATAAAACGGTCGGTTGGCGTATGGGTGGGCCACTGGCGTTGCTGTGCGTGTTGTCGATTATCGGCGGCTGGTTTGTATTACCACTCTTTGATGTCTTTCCCTCGGGTGATGCGCACCATCCCAGTCAAATAATCGAGTGGATTTCAATAGCGGTGCCATTGATTGGCGTAGTGCTTGCTTATCTGATCTATTTCAGTGGCCGGTTATCGGTGAAAGGTCTGGTGGAATCGCCAGCGGGTCAAATCCTCAAACGTTTCTGGTACAGCGGCTGGGGTATGGACTGGCTGTATAACCGTTTATTTGTCACGCCATTTATAAAAACCTCAAAGGGCGTTCGGGATGAACCGGTGGACGGAATATATCACCTGGTTGTGCAAGTGAGCAGAAATATGCACGTGTGGCTAAGTAAATTACAAACTGGCCAGATGCGCTGGTATGCCACCAGTATGGTATTTGGCGTGATAGTCATGATTATGATTTTGGTGAGGGCCGGGTGATGGAAGTTCGACGTTCGACGTTCGACGTTCGATGTTCGACGAAAAGACTTCGGGCCATCGCTTTGCTCGGCTTTGTTAATGGTTCTTCTTCAGGCATTGCGGCAGTCGCTGAAGATCTTCTCGTCCAACGTCGAACATCCAACATCGAACATTCAACGCCGAACAACCAGGTAGCCCGCTAATGATTCTGGTCAACCTCATACTCATTCTCGTAGCTGGCGGCGCGGTAGCGTGGCTGGCTGAACGCTATAATGCCAATTGGCCACGCTGTGTTGCTCTGGTGGTGGTTCTTGTTGATCTGATTTACCTGTTATATGTTATTGCTGGCATACCGGCCGACCAGTTCAGCCTGACTCCCTCTGCCGCTGAAAGCACAACCTGGTTGATAAGTTACCACGCCGACTGGATACCCCGTTTTGGCATTAGCCTGGAACTGGCCATGGACGGCCTCAGCCTGGTCCTGGCGTTGTTGACCTTGTTGCTTGGCGCCGTTGCTATCGTTTCGTCCTGGACAGAGATCTATCGCCGTCGAGGATTTTTTCAGGCCAATATTTTATGGACCCTGGCCGGTGTGCTTGGTGTGTTTCTCGCTATGGACCTGTTTCTGTTTTTCCTGTTCTGGGAAGTGATGCTGGTTCCGATGTATCTACTTATCGCCATATGGGGGCACGAGGGCAAAGCTTACGCCTCAATGAAGTTTTTTCTTTTTACCCAGATCAGCGGTTTGCTGATGTTGTTTGCCATTCTGGTGCTGGCCAAATTACACCACTCTGCGACGGGTAACTGGAGCTTTAGTTATTTTGACTTGCTGGGAACCCCCATGGCGGAAAACATGGCTACCTGGCTTATGCTGGGTTTCTTTGTTGCCTTCGTGGTCAAGCTGCCGGGCTTTCCGGTACACACCTGGCTGCCCGATGCCCACACCCAGGCACCGACCGCAGGCAGTGTTATTTTGGCCGGTATTTTGCTGAAGACAGGCGCTTACGGTTTGCTGCGATTTACGGTGCCGCTGTTTCCCGAAGCGGCGTTGGGTATCGCACCCTGGGCCATGGCCCTGGGTGCCGCCGGTGTTATTTACGGCGCCATACTGGCGTTTGCGCAAACTGATTTCAAACGCCTGGTTGCGTACAGCAGTGTCAGTCATATGGGCTTTGTATTGCTGGGTATTTTTGCCTGGAATGCGCTGGCCTTGCAGGGCGCGATTATGCAAATGGTGGCGCACGGTTTGAGCACTGCCGCACTGTTTATGATTGCCGGCGCTCTGCAAGAGCGAATGCACACCCGCGATATGCGCAAGATGGGAGGGCTCTGGCACAACATGCCGCGCATGGGGGCGGTGGCGTTATTTTTTGCAATTGCGTCGCTGGGCTTGCCGGGGCTGGGTAATTTTGTTGCCGAGTTTCTGGTACTGCTCGGACTGTTCCAGGTTAATCCATGGATCACGGCGGTTGCCGCACTCGGACTGATTTTTGCGGCAGTGTATGCGTTGATACTTATGCAAAAAGCATTTCAGGGCAAACCGGACGATGATCGCCAACTCAATGATTTTGGTTGGCGTGAGATGAGCGCCATGGCGGTAATGATGGTGGGGCTGGTGTGGCTGGGTCTCAATCCGCAGCCGGTTCTCGACCTGGCGCAGCCGGTAATTGACAGCCTGTCAACGTTTGTGGGAGTCGAGACCGGGTCTGATATAGCGAGGGTGTTACCATGATGTCAGCAAGCGTGGAAACCGGACTGCAAGCCCTGCTGCCCATAGTGGTGCTGTCCATCGGCGTTGTTGTTTTGATGATGCAAATTGCTTTCAAGCGCCATGCGGGCACGTCGTGGATTCTTGCCTGTCTTACGTTACTGCTTGCGGCACTGGCTGTTATTCCCGCCGCAGCAATTGAGCCGCAACAGGTGACGCCTTTACTGGCTTCTGATCAGTACAGCCTGTTTTTTTCGTTGCTGTTCATGATCGCAGCCCTGGTTACCGCAATAATATCCCGTGACTATTTGCAGTATCGAGCTGGCGAAAATGAAGAGTTTTATCTGTTGCTATTGCTTGCAACGCTGGGGGCTCTGGTGCTGGCTTTTGCCACGCATCTGGCATCGTTTCTGCTTGGCCTCGAGTTGCTGGGTGTTGCCTTGTACGCGCTTATTGCCTATCCCGAGCGGGGCCATTTGCCACTTGAAGCAGCCACCAAATATCTGGTGTTATCGGGGGCGGCGTCTGCCATATTGCTGTTTGGTTTTGCCCTGATTTACGCGGCTCTGGGTACTCTGTCGTTTGCAGAAATGGGCGCACGACTCAGTGGAGATTCCGCTGAAGCAAACCGCTTGCTTATCATGGCTGGCACGGCAATGGCCTTTGCCGGCATCGGTTTCAAACTGTCGCTGGTGCCTTTTCATATGTGGACGCCCGATGTGTATCAGGGTGCGCCCGCTCCGGTTGCCGGTTTTCTGGCGACCATTTCCAAGGGGGCGATATTTGTTGCCCTGATGCGCCTGTTTTTATCTGCGCAGCTGTACAACTACGATGTGCTAATGACAGGTCTTACCGTATTGGCTGTAGCTTCCATGCTGGTTGGTAATCTTTTGGCGCTAAGGCAGAATAATTTGAAACGGCTGCTGGCTTATTCGTCGATTGCTCACCTGGGTTATTTGCTAACCACATTGGTGGTATGTGGTGTAACAGGGAACGGCCAGCTGGCTGTGGAATCGGCTGGATACTATCTGGTGGCCTATGTTGTTACGACATTGGCGGCATTTGCTCTGGTTGGTTTAATGTCCGGGGGAGAGGCTTCGGGCCAGCAGGCATTCGATGACGAAGCCGGTAATGAACTGGATGACCTCAATGCGGTAGAGGGTTTATTTTGGCGCAAACCTCTGCTTGCTACGCTGTTTACCGTAGCATTGTTATCATTGGCGGGTATTCCCCTTACTGTCGGCTTTATTGGCAAGTTCTATATCTTTACTGCAGGTGTAGAAGGATCGTTGTGGCTGCTCTTGTCGGCGTTGGTAATTGGTAGTGCCATTGGTATTTATTACTATCTGCGTATTGTGTTTGCCATGAGTCAAAAAGAGGTGACAGTGGCTGATGCCGATATTGATGTTGTTAAAACATCCCGTATTGGTCAATCGGTCGCTCTGGTTCTGATATTTCTGATGTTATGGCTGGGAGTGAATCCGGAGCCCTTGATGGAATATTTGAGAAATATTTTATGGGCAGTAGTTTGATGTTGGTCAATCGTTCCTTGTGAGGGCAAACATACAATCGCGGAAGGCAACACAAATTTGCGACGCGCCACAAATAATCTTCTACACTTACATAGGATATAGAGGTGGCATAAGATATAGAGAAGGGGGTTACCATGTTACGTTCCGTAGAGTTGAAAGACTACATGTTGGACTACCCGGTTCGGGTATCGCCCGATGATGATGTGTTTGAAGCTGTACATCAGATTTTGGCGCACAAAATTTCCGGTGTGTGTGTGGTGGATGAACACGATAATCTGGTGGGCGTACTGTCTGAACTGGATTGTTTGCAAGCTATTCTCAGTTCCATTTACAACGAAAGTGGTGTTGGCAAGGTCAGGGAGTTTATGACTGCGGACGTTTTAACTGTTGGTCCTCGCGACGATATCGTTGATGTCGCTATGGATATGTTAAAGCGCAAACATCGCCGGCGCCCGGTGGTGGAAAATGGCAAATTGATTGGGCAGATTACTTGCCGGCAACTCCTGCGTGCCGTAAAGGAATTTCGTGCACCGCAAGATCCGACTGAATACTAGCGTATCAATTTATACAAGTTATAGATATCTGCTTCGGTTGCAATATAGCCCCCGGCAGACCAGTAACCCATTTTAAGAATTCTTTTATAGGTTTTCTTGGCTTTTTCCGGTTGGCCGTTAAAAAAGTACCAGTTTGCAACACCATAGCCATAGGTAGTAAGCATGATACGTGGGTTGTCCCAC
>JBNKFQ010000020.1:0-8447 GCA_050289385.1 Porticoccaceae bacterium
ACCTTCGTGGACCTGAGAAACCACAAGGTGTTCGACGTGAAGCTTGGGCGCTCGGAGCGCAGTCTGCGCCGCTATTTGCGAACCCTGAAGGAGCGCGACAAGGTTCAGGTGGTGGTGATGGATCTGTCTGAAACCTACCGCCGTATTGTACGACGTTATTTCCCGAACGCGATCATTGTGGCAGACCGTTTTCATGTCGTGCGCCTGATTAACCACCACTTTTTGAAACTCTGGCAACAGCACGATCCCGAGGGAAGAAAAAACCGGGGTTTGCTCAGTTTAATGCGCCGACATCAATGGCGCCTGAGCGATGAACAACACGCAAAACTTATGGACTACTTGGCTGAGTTTCCTGTCTTGCAGGCCCTTTATGTGGTGAAACAAAAGCTGATGCGTTTTATGTTGTTGAAGACGCTCACGGCTCGCCGAATGAGAGAGAAGTTGCCGCGTTATCTTGAGGTGCTGAAACACTTGCAAGACAGTCCGCTACGCTCACTGGCGAAGACATTGACATCCTGGATGGAGCCCATCATTGCCATGTGGCGATTCAGCAAAACCAACGGCATTACCGAGGGGTTCCACAACAAGATGGAAATGATATCGAGACGAGCGTATGGATTTAGAAATTTTGAAAACTACCTATTGAGAGTCCTGACGCACTCTGGATGGGACGGTATTATTAATAGGGTTCGATGAATGCCATCCCCCGTTAATGGGGTAGAGCCAGCAATTCCCTGCTACCTGATTTCCTTCAAAAACTTTCTTGCATTGCGTATTACTAGAGCAAATTTGCAATATAGCTCACACCAGCTAAAAGTTAGCACAACACCCCAAATCCGTCAAAAATCGAACAGTCACAATCGCGTTTTGGTTCTGGCCGACACTTAATGTTTAACGCCGATGTTCTAGTGGGCAATATGGACGACTATGGGGGCTGTTTCTGTAAATGCTACTTTGGAAAGTTGGGGGGGCTGAGCTGCTCGTTTTGTTATATGGAATCGTTGCACAAACGTTGCACAGATAAAAAAGTCATTTGGATATTAGGGTAGCTGGCCGGGGTTTTTGGGAATATATCTTTATAAAACAGTATGTTAAATGGTAGCTACGGCTGGACTTGAACCAGCGACCCCAGCATTATGAATGCTGTGCTCTAACCAGCTGAGCTACGTAGCCACTACGCTTGTATACAGCGGGGCGCGAATTTTGGCTATTTCCCGGGTCGTTGTCAAGGCCCTGTCAATGTGGGCTTGCTTTGTCTGGCAAGCTGCCA
Organism: Porticoccaceae bacterium; assembly: GCA_050289385.1. Lineage (GTDB taxonomy): Bacteria > Pseudomonadota > Gammaproteobacteria > Pseudomonadales > Porticoccaceae > JBNKFQ01. The sequence goes on from JBNKFQ010000020.1 coordinate 1,271, forward strand.
AATCTGGTGAGTATGGCCGCTAATCGTTACACTATGGCGCTTTCTGTCTCTGCCGTGTCGGCAATGTATTACCCGGGAGAAAAGAACAAATGAAATGGTTAAGCATACCGTGCTTGGGGTTGGCGCTTACTGTGGCTGCAGGGGAATTATCTCAGCAAGATCTCGATCAGGCCGCCGAGTTGCGCGATAACGCTCTACAAAACAACATCGCCTGGGAGCTTCTTGAATCTCTGACTACCGAAGTAGGCCCCAGACTGGCTGGTTCTGATGCCGATGCCAGAGCCGTGGCATGGGCCAAAGCCAGGTTGAGTGAAATGGGGTTTGATCGAGTCTGGACAGAACCCGTCGCTATCCCGTACTGGGAGCGCCGCGAGGAAACGGCTCGTATCTTGTCTCCCGCCCCCCAAAACCTGACGATCACAGCGCTCGGTGGCAGCGTTGGCACCGGTGGCTCTATCAAGGCCCAGGTTGTTATGTACCCCCATGTCGATGACCTCAAAAAGGCGAACGGTGCGGATATTGCCGGCAAAATTGTTTATCTCGGTGAACGCATGCAACGGTTTATCGACGGTAGTGGCTATGGTCGTATCAGGCATAATCGCAGCGATGGCGCCCGCATTGCCGGTGACAAGGGCGCGCTGGCGGTTTTGATTCGTTCGGTAGGCACGGAAACCCACCGGTTTGCCCACACCGGTATGACTGCCTACAAGGACGCGCAACGTCGCATTCCCGCTGCCGCGCTGGCCAACCCGGATGCTGATCAGCTCGAACGCCTGTTGCAGCGCGGCCCGGTAACGCTGCAGCTCAAGCTTGATGTTGGTGAAGAGGGCGAAGCGATCACCCACAATGTGATTGCCGAGTTCAAGGGATCAAAACGACCCGATGAAATCGTTGTGATCGGAGGCCACCTGGATTCCTGGGATTTGGGTACCGGGGTAATAGATGATGGTGCCGGTGTAGCAATTACCGTTGCCGCAGCCGAACAACTGTTACGAGCCAATATACGGCCCGAGCGCACTATACGGGTGATTCTGTTTGCCGCTGAAGAAAAGGGCCTGTTGGGGGCCTCTGCCTATGTCGGTGCACACCAAAATGATGTGCAGCAATATGTGATGGGCTCCGAGTCCGACTTTGGTGCAGGCAGGGTATGGAGCTTTGCCAGCAATGTATCGCAGTCATCATTGCCCGTGGTTGACCAAATCTATACGGTCTTGAGGCCACTGGGCATAAAGAGAGGCAATAATATGTCTAACGGCGGGCCAGATATGTCACCTTTTATGGATGTTGGCATGCCCGTGATGCGTTTGGAGCAGGATGGTACAGACTACTTCGATTACCACCACACCGCAGACGACACTCTGGACAAGGTAAACCCCGAGAGTTTGAGTCAGAATGTGGCGGCCTGGACGGCCTGGCTCTATCTGGTGGCGCAATCGAATACGGATTTTCGAAAGAAGTCGGGGGAATAATCTGTTCGACGCTCGAGTTTGATCTGACGTGGTTAAAAGCTTTCGTCGAACGTCAAGCATCGAACGTCAAACATTATTTGGCAGCTACCACTGTTACAGATCCCAATACGACCAGTACTGCACCGGCGTAATTCAACAGATTCAGGTCTTCCGGCACAAACAGTCCCGGCCATATTTGCAGTATCGGTGGAATAATCACAAGAGCAAGCAGGGGCACCATGGTAAGTGTTGCACTAACCTTGGTGGCCTGCCAATGATGTAGTGCCGCGGTAAAGCAACCGTAGGCAATTAGCGTATTCGCGCCGCACAGAAAGAGTAATATCCACTGTGGTACAGACAATTCCATATCAAATGGCGATGAAAACGGAAGCAGACTGAAGGCGCCAATAAAAAAAATCACAAGATTTAATTGCTGCGCCTCGATGTGAGGCAAAATCTTCTTTTGCGTCAGCGCATAAAGTGCCCAGCTAACTGCGGCAATAACAACCATCAAGATGCCCAGGCCATATTCTCCCGGGTTTTCTATCAGGGTTTCGATACGGTGATGGAAAAACAGAAGTAAACCACAGGCAAAGATTGCACACCCAACCCATTGCCATGGAGAAAATGATTCTTTGAAAAAAATGACGCTGCCCAACAATAAAAGAATAGGGGCGAGTTGAATTAACACTTGCGATGCACTGGGCGGAATGTATTCAACCCCCCAGGCAAAAAACAGGTAATTACCTGCCAGCATTAGTCCGGCAAACAACGTGGCGATAGCCAGGCGAGGGCGCAGCAATGCGCGAAGACCATTCGGTTTATTTCGCAGGCTGAGAATACCGGCCAGTAAAATACCGGCAATCAGAAATCGATACACAGCGGATGTTGCGGGGCTAATATCGGTTAGTAACCCCTTCAGCAAAATGGGCAACAGTGCCCACATCAAGACTGCGCCAAGGCTCAGAGGTAAACCAACGCGCCAGTTGTTGTTTGGGGTGGTCATGGCAAGCTGCTCGGCGTCGGGCACTCAACACCAGACGCTACAGGTTATAAAAAAACATTGTAACGCCTGTCAGGGTACTTGCCCAGTGGTACGGAGGTTTACACGTTAAATCGGAAATGTATAACGTCACCATCCTGAACGATGTAATCCTTACCTTCCAGTCGCCATTTGCCAGCCTCTTTCGCCCCTTGCTCGCCGTTGTTGGCGATAAAGTCCGGGTAGGCAACAACCTCGGCCCGAATAAAACCTTTTTCAAAGTCGGTGTGAATTTTACCGGCAGCCTGTGGCGCATTTGCACCAACCGGAATGGTCCAGGCGCGCACTTCCTTAACCCCGGCAGTAAAATAGGTGTGCAATCCAAGCAGTTGATAACCGGCACGAATTACCCGGTTTAATCCCGGTTCATCCATGCCCAAATCCGCTAAAAATTCGGCTTTTTCGTCGTCGTCGAGTTCCGCTATTTCCGCTTCCAGCTTGTTGCAGATTGGCACCACAACTGCATTTTCATCTGCGGCGACTGTCTTGACCTGTTCCAGATAGGGATTGTTGTCAAAACCGTCCTCGTCAACATTTGCAATATACATGGTGGGTTTAACAGTAAGTAGCGACAATTCTCGCAGCTTTAATAACTCGTCCTGGCTCAGGCCAAATGATCTCAGTGGTTTGGCCTCATTGAGATGGGGCTGAATTTTCTCCAGCAGGTTTTTCATTGCAATGGCGTGTTTGTCCTGCCCCTTGGCAGCGCGAGTATACCGCTGCAATGCTTTGTCTACAGTGTCCAGGTCGGCCAGTGCCAGTTCGGTGTTAATAACATCAATATCCGATACCGGATTGATCTGGCCCTCGACATGCACAACATTTTCGTTGTCAAAGCAGCGCACAACGTGAGCGATGGCATCCGTCTCGCGAATGTTGGCGAGAAACTTGTTGCCCAACCCTTCGCCTTTGGAGGCACCGGCAACCAGACCCGCGATATCGACGAACTCCATGGTCGTGGGAACCACACGTTCGGGTTTGACAATGGAGGCAAGTTTGTCTTGACGTTCGTCGGGTACGGCTACCACACCGGTATTGGGTTCGATGGTGCAGAATGGAAAATTCTCGGCATCAATACCGGCTTTGGTGAGTGCATTAAACAGTGTGGATTTGCCGACATTGGGCAGGCCGACAATACCGCAGTTAAAACCCATGATGATTCCTCTGTGTGAGATAGAAGTTGGAAGTTAGATGTTAGAAGTAAAAGATACGCACCGTTGCTTCGCTCGTTGGCTTTTGAGGTTTTCTTCTAACTTCTAACTTCTTTTGTGCAACTCATTCATCGCCTGCTGCCAGTCGCCTTCTACCGCAACAGGCAAAATGTGCAAGGCGTCGTCCATACTGTCGTCTATTTGTTGTTGATCGCTTTTGGAGGCTTTGCCCAGCACATAGTTGGTAACATCTTTGGCATTGCCAGGATGGCCAATGCCAATACGCAGGCGCGCAAAATCACGGCAGTTACCCAGCGATTGAATAACACTGCGCAAGCCATTGTTACCGCCTGGCCCACCGCCCAGTTTGAAGCGAGCAATACCGGGGGGTAAATCCAGTTCGTCGTGCACCACCAGAATCGCATCTGGTGGTATTTGATAAAACCGCGCCATTGGGGCAACCGCCTGACCACTGCGATTCATATAGGTATTCGGTAGCAACAGGCGCACGTCCCGGTTGCCTATGCGTGTGCGACCGGTACTGCCAAAAAATTTGCTTTCGGGCTTTAGTGTGACGTTGTGTTGATGGGCCAGTTCCAGGACGAAATCGGCCCCGGCATTGTGACGTGTCCGGTGATATTCGGGGCCGGGATTTCCCAGCCCGATAATCAACTGAATCGGCGTCTTCATGTCGGGGCCTGATGCGGGGCTCGGAATTACTCTTCGCCTGCCTTGTCTTCGCCTTCGCTATCGTCTTCAGCCTTGGCTTCGGGTTCTGCTTCGGCTTCAGCCGCTTCTTCGGCGGATTTGGGTTTGTTGATTGCTGCCACTGACAGATCGTGTTCCTCGCCGTGAGACAGTGCGGTACTTTCTACGCCTTTGGGCAGTTTCAGGTCTGACAGGTGCAGGTTTTCGCCGACTTCAACAGCCGCCATGTCCACTTCAATGTATTCCGGCAAGTCTTTGGGCAGACACTGAATTTCGATCTCGGTTACCAGGTGAGCGATGATGCCACCCTGTGTTTTTACACCCATAGACGTTTCTTCGTTAATAAAGTGCAACGGCACTCTGGTAGTCAATTTTTTGGTTTTGCTTACGCGCATAAAGTCGGCGTGCAGAATATCTTCGCGCGCGGGGTGGCGTTGCAGGTCTTTCAGAATAACGTCCTGGGTTTTGCCAGCCACATCCAGAGTAATAATGTGGGAGTAGAACGCCTCGTTTTCCAGCGCTTTGGCCAGCTTGTTGTGTGCAATACCGATCATTTCCGGTTTTGCCGAACCACCATAGATGATGGCCGGAACTTCGCCAGTCAGACGACGTTGGCGGCGGCTCGCACCTTTCCCAACATCCTGACGGACTGTAGCAGTCAGAGTAAATTCCTGAGACATAGCCTCGTTCTCCTGTATGCCCTCAAGTAACCTGCGACCAGTTACAGGGGGCGTTTTTAAAATGCTCTCGGTTTTTTCCAGATAAAGCAGCTGGAAGTAAAGCCTTGAGCTCTGGTATCAGTGCGTTGTCAGAAATTACTCAAACATCGCGCTGATGGATTCTTCGTTGTTTATGCGGCGAATCGCTTCTGCCAACATGGGCGCCAGGGTGAGTTGGCGAATACGCTCGCATTTTTTTGCTTCTTCATGCAGCGGAATACTGTTGGTAACCACGAGTTCGTCAAGCTGCGAGTTGTTGATGTTTTTCAACGCGTCGCCGGACAATACCGGGTGAGTACAGTAGGCCACTACTTTATTCGCGCCATAATTTTTCAGTGCATCGGCTGCACCGCACAGTGTGCCCGCTGTATCGACCATATCGTCTACCAGCACACAGGTGCGATTTTCCACTTCGCCGATCAGATTCATCACTTCCGCAACGTTTGCGGTCGGGCGACGTTTGTCGATAATCGCCAAGTCGGAATTCAGCAATTTGGCGGTGGCGCGAGCTCGCACAACACCGCCAATATCGGGTGATACCACAATCAGATCCTTGTAATTCTGATGGCGAATATCATCCAGCAGCACGGGAGTGCCAAATGCGTTGTCTACCGTACAGTTAAAAAAGCCCTGAATCTGTTCAGCGTGCAGATCCACAGTCAAAACACGTTCTACTCCGACATTGACGATCATGTCGGCCACCACTTTGGCACTGATCGGCACACGCACCGAACGTACCCGTCGATCCTGGCGGGCGTAACCGAAATACGGAATGACAGCGGTTATGCGCCCGGCCGAGGCACGTCGCAAGGCATCAGCCATCAATGTCAGTTCCATCAGGTTTTGATTGGTGGGGTGACACGTGGGCTGTACGATAAACACTTCCTTGCCCCGCACGTTTTCTCGAATCTCTATATTGATCTCGCCATCAGAAAACTGGGAAACAAGCGCCTGACCCACCGGCACGCCGAGGACAGAGGCCAATTCTGCCGTCAGTTCCGGGTTGGCGTTTCCAGAGAAAACCATCAAGTTTTTCACGGTCAAGTCCTTGATTGGAAGTATCTCGGAGCCGGGCAGCGTTTGTACCTGCACGCTGTCCCGCAAATAATATGGCTGGGGTGGGAGGACTCGAACCTCCGAATGACGGGATCAAAACCCGTTGCCTTAGCCACTTGGCGACACCCCAGCAAATAGCATCTACATGCCAGTTCAAACCTGATCGTACAGAGGGGACTGATTAACGCCTCTTGCTACGAAGCCCTGTAATTGTGCTGGTCGCTTCTTCAGAACTGCCTCGGCAGATTCCCTGGAATCGAACCTGGCAAAAACACATGAGCCGGTTCCTGTCATTCGGGCGGGAGCGTGTTGGTCGAGCCACTGTCGCGTCGCTTTTACTTCAGGATAAAGACTTTCAACAACGGTTTGGCAGTCGTTGCGCCAGTCGTTACCCGGACCCCGTCCGAAGGAGGCGCGTATTTTCGTGACTGGCGTGCCCCTTGTCAATGCCTGGTGGGAAAAAACATCTCCCGTATTTACACGGCATGCGGGGGTGATAACCAGAAACCAGTCGGCAGGCATTTGCACTGGCGTCAGTTGCTCGCCAATACCTTCCCCCCAGGCCGTACGACCGCGCACAAAGACGGGGACATCGGCGCCCAGGTGTTGGCCGAGCGCTGCCAGCTGGTCAGTGCTGAGGCCGGTTTTCCAGAGTTGATTCAGGCCCACCAGCGTGGTGGCGGCATCGGAACTGCCGCCCCCCAGCCCGCCTCCCATTGGCAGGCGCTTGTCCAGGTGAATGTTGGCTCCGCCACGGTGGCCGCTGTGTTGTTGCAGCAAGAGGGCGGCTTTGTAAATCAGGTTGTCTTGTGGGGGTATCTCTGTCAGTGCAGGGGAGATCACAATGTTGCTGTCGGGCCGGGCTTCGAAGGTTAGCTCATCGCCCACATCCAGCAGTTGAAACAGGGTTTGCAGGTTGTGATAGCCATCGGGGCGACGCCCGGTTATGTGCAGAAACAGGTTCAGCTTGGCGGGGGCGGGCAGAATGAGTTGCGATGCTATCTTACTCAAGACTCAGGTTACTCAAAACTCAGGTTACTCAAAATCGGGTTG
>JBNKFQ010000021.1:0-11063 GCA_050289385.1 Porticoccaceae bacterium
ATCGGTTGGGCGAAAGTAAAGTATCGCGATCAGGTTAATCTAGCCAAATAACACGGTTTTATACAGTGGCAAAAATGAGAGCTTGCCGAAAATTTATGCAACTCATTGATATTTAATAATTTTAATTTTCAGCAATACACAACGTTGTCAAAAATTGGTCCAACCAATTTTTGGTTTTCGCTCGTTCGACTATTTTTATCTCGATAATGTTCCAGATGTTAGTTAGATAGAGGCTGCACGAAATCCACCTGGCCGAGTGCAGCCTGTCAAATGCCCTGCAATATCTGTAATCTGTTTACCACAGGACTATAAACTGGATAAATGAAATGGGCGGAAGCCAAACAGATAATTCAGCTCCCGCTCGAATTGCTAGAATTCAACGCTAAAGTTAAATCCGAACGTACGTGGTTTCTGACGGGTATTCATTCTGAACTCTTCCCAAATAGTAAGATTGCCACGTTCATTGGCAAGGTTCTGACCAAAAATACCCAACGACATATTGTCATTCAAATCCCAGTTAATCAGGACGTTCATCACATCAATATCATCTGAGCGGCTCAGTGCGACAGATGCATAGGGGCGGTTGTCGTGGTGGACCAGATGGCCTCGCCGATTATAGTCAAGACGAATGAATCCCGGTATTCCAGCCATCTCAAAATTGTATTGAGCAGTCGTTGTATGGGCATAGCCAGGCACATGGGACATGCGATTACCAACATCCAGAGGAGAATCCAGAATATTTTTTTCGACCAATTCAGTATCGGCATGGTAGCCATTGAATGCGAGCATAAAGTTTTCGGTTACATACCACTCAATAAAGGTTTCAACGCCCAGCACTTCCGCAACACCGCCGTTTTGAGTATAAGCCGCACCAAAGGGGTCAATCGGGTTGCGTCCATATATCTGCATCCCGTCAATTTCCGAAAAGTAAACTGCAACATCGAAACGCAACTGACCATCAAACAGCATCGATTTGGTGCCTATTTCCGCATTCAGGGTTTCCTCGGCTTCAAATCCAGGCAAACCGTTGTTATTAACACCACCGCTGCGGTAACCCTCGCCAACACTGGCGTACAAATTTATATCGTCTGTAAGTGAATATCTTATAAACATTCGAGGAGTGAGAGCGGTAAATGTTCCACTATCACCCAGTTCCTTCTCCTGGTCGTCAGTAAAATATCGCAAGCCAATACCGGCTTCGATTTTGTCGGTTAAATAGCGACTGATTTCACCAAACACGGCTTTGGACGTACTGCGACTTTCCGTACCGCCATAGGGCCCAAAATGAGTCAGTTCATCATCATTCGCGGCACCAACTGGCCCAACCATATAGTCAAAATCCAGAGTATAGCCGTACCTGGTATAGGCAGCACCCACCGTCCAGTCCCAGGTATCGCCGTTGGAGGCCAGTCGGGTTTCCTGGACAAAAATATCACCGCGCAAACCTGCATCAAGCGTAAAATCCTGCACACCGGGAACCCAAACCCCGCTGTACTCAAAAGATCTGCTGTCCTGCTCCATATAGCCGGTACTACTGATCAAACTCATGGGACCAAAATCGTATTCGACCAACAAATTGTACAGTTGGTAGTCACTTCTGTTTTTAGGATAGGTCGTCCAACCAAATGCCTGAGTGAAGGTACCGTCCACAGATTCACCGCTACCACCGTAGTTGCCTTTGCTGTCAAACGTGTTGACCATCGCGGTAATGTCAAGATTATCGGTAGCGCGCCAAAGCATTTTGGCGCGGACATTAACAAGATTGGACGTGTTGATATCTTCGTTGCCAGCAGCAGGCTGGTCGATCCAGCCACCATTCTTGGCAAACGAACTGGCAATCCGCAGCCCAAGCTTGTCTTCTACCAGAGGAACATTAAGTACGCCTTTAATTTCTTCGGTTGGAGTGCCATCATCAACAAAGGAAACCGCCATATCGGCTTTGCCGCCAAAACGATCCAGCTCGGGTTGCCTGGTAATAAATCGTACAGTGCCACCAACTGACCCTTGACCATACAACGTACCTTGCGGGCCTTTCAGGACCTCAACTCGTTCCAGATCATAAACACGCAAATCAATTGTCCCTGCGCGGCTTATTTGCACAGGCATTTCATCCAGATAGACACCCACCATTGGCGAGTTACCTGCCTGCACACCCATACCACGCATATAAATATGCGTCTGGCTCTGGTTAGGCAGTTCATTAACAGAAAATCCGGGTACTGCTAAAGATAGATCAGCCAAATTTTCGATTCGTCTGTTTTCCAGCTCCACCGCGTCGAGAGCCTGAATACTGATTGGCACATCCAGAATGCTTTGCTCACGACGTTGTGAGGTAACAATAAGTTCTTCAATGACTTTTGGTTCTTTATCAGAGATTTTTGCACCTGATGCAGAATTTCCCGCACTCCCATCATTACCATGCTTCACCACCACCAAGTCATCTGACGCAAATTCGTACACCAAACCGGTATCTCTTAACAAGGTATCAAGTGCTTGACTGAGCGTGTATGTACCCCGAATCGATTGCAGATTTATATCTTCACCAACTGACTTGTCCATCATTATCTGGACACTGGTTTTTTTTGCCAGTTGCATCAGGGCTATACCCGCTGCCTGACTGGAAATATCGACATTAAACTGAGGGTTTTCTGCCTGTGATGCAGCAGACCCCGACACTGCGATTATTGACGTAATGCTCACTGCCAAATAGTGACGCCTGAAAAAATCGGCCATGTTCCCACCTCTTTTCTATTAAACTCAAATAGTTCGATTATTTCATCATCGGAAATTACCTTTGATGACTTATCACTGACACGCGTCAAAACAGCATAACCCTACGAGAAGACAAAAATTAATTTCGCCCGGTCACAACAATTCGATCAAAGTGGTGACTGACTTTGACGGGCAAGGTGCTTTCCAGCCCAGCGAGCGTAGACGTCAGGTGTCCCACACGCAATACAGAATAAATTTCCAAATTCATAATATCGGCGTCCTCAATCAGGATTTTTTTGGCGCTGTAACGATTGAGTTCCTGTATCACCCTGTAAAGTGGTGTCCCTTCAAATTCGATAATGCCGTCGCGCCAGCCTTGCAGTTTATCTATATTGCGAGGTGCATAACTGGAAAGTCGATCGTGAGCGACATCAAATTCAGCAACCCAACCCGCCGTTAGCCGATATTGGCCTGGTGACTGGATATTAATCATTTCATCTTGAGAACTCACAGTGTTCAATTCTGACGCTTTAACTTCAGATAACACTGGAGCAGTAATATCTGCCGTTTCATCCTGTTGATGAATGGCTACGGTGCCCTGCAGCACGGCTACCGAAAACTGTTCCGGCGCTTTGCGAATATTGAACTGAGTGCCAAGTACACTGACTGAATGCAACCCGACATTGACGCCAAATGGTCGTTCCGGATCTGATGCAATATCAAAAAACGCTTCACCTCGCACCAATAAAATACGGCGATGTTCGGCGGTTATATCAACCATTATTTCGGTACCGGTATTCAGGGTAACAATACTGCCTTCGCCAAGTTCCACCTTTTTTTGCTCGCCGATACGAGTGACGTAACGCAGAACCTGAGTATCGGCATCGGATTGATCTTGTTGATTGAGGTAAACACCAGTTACCACTGTCACCATTAACAAAACACTCGCCGCAATTGCCACGCCTGGCCAAAATCGGCCGGTGCGACTTTCGGATTCTGCCTGAATCGGGGAATCCATCAACGCGGCCACTTGTGGGTCATCAGCCAACGACTCGATATCGGCCAGTAACTCTGCCGTACCGAAAAATTCTGCCTGATATTCCGGATTGGGAGAACGCCAGCCATTTACATGTTTCACATCATGAGCAGTCAATTTGCCACCAAAAAGTCGCATTATGTTGCGGGCGGCGCGATAGCGCGTGAAATGTTGTGAAATAGGGTTCATTGCTGCCCTCCTTCCGTACCTTTGGCTCGCTCAATCTGGTCTGACCGGGTGGCATTGCGCAGCTCGATCAAGGCGCGGGTTATGTACTTTTCAATAACTTTGACCGACAAGCCCATATCTTGGGCAATGTCCTTGTAGCTCATATGCCTGAAACGACTCAGGGTGAAGGCTCTCGCCCAGGCAGGCGGCAGGTTCAAAATAGCCTGTTTGACAACACTCAATTCCTGGCGAGCCACTAAAATGGCTTCCGGACTGACTTCCAGGTGAGTCTCACCCGCCTGTTCCCGCTCGGCGTCCTGGTGATGCCGGCGTACTGCCTTGCGACGTTCCTGGTCAACTATCAAATTGTTAGCCGTGGTAAAAATAAATGAACGACTGTCGCTGCGTTCCCGAGCCAGGCGCGAAGACAGGTCATCAAGCCGAGCCAGGCGCACAAAAACCTCTTGTAGCAGGTCGTCAGCCTCTGCTTCGCTTTTCACCCGATTGCACAAAAAGGCCCGCAGGGCAGACCCGTGGACCTTGAACAGCCGTTCCAATACCTGTTCACGGGTCTCCCGCTGGCGTTCGTTGAGTTCTACCACGTTGTTTTTCATCATATGTTGTATGCAACAATGACTATAGCCAATCGACAGCGCAGGACGCACACAACCCTTTGTGCCATACGACCTGCGGGAACTTTCAGCGATCTGTACAACTGTCACGCATCAGAAGATGATGACCCTACGGATCAGGTGAAAATAATCAGTTGGAAGTTGGAAGTTGGAAGTGAGCCATAAATAAAAAGCCGAAGCCCACAAGGCTCCGGCTTTTTGGTAGTACCAGCTGGGAAAGCGAGAACTTCAGGGCTCTGCCCAGCGGCGTAACAGATTGTGGTAGATGCCAGTTTGCGCGATGATGGCATCGTGATCACCCAGCTCCCGGCGCAGCCGGTGAATCGACATATCCAGGTCGAACAGCAACGTGCGCTGGCCATCGTCGCGCACCAGGCTTTGAATCCAAAAGAACGAACTGATACGTGCCCCTCGGGTAACCGGTGTTACCCGGTGCAGGCTGGTTGCAGGGTACAAAACCAGGCTCCCCGCGGAGAGCTTGATTTTGTGGGCACCATACGTATCGTCGATCAACAGTTCACCCCCTTCGTACTCATCGGGTTCCGACAAAAACAAGGTGGCAGAAAGATCGGTTCGAATCTGGCCGCTGCCCGGCAAACCGCGTATCGCATTGTCCACATGATTGTCGAAACGCCCGCCGCCCTCGTAGCGATTGAACAACGGCGGGAACAAGCGCTGCGGCAATGCTGCCGAGGTAAACAGGGGCAATTGCGTTAGCGCTGACAAAATGGTCCGGCCCTGTTCCCGGGCAATCGGATGGTCATCGGGCAGCTGCGTGTTGAACTTGGCCTGAGCCGATTGGTGGCCCGCTGTAACCCGGCCATCGACCCACTCGGCAGACAGTAGTGCCGCCTTCATAGCAGCGGCCTGCTGTTTGCTCAATACGTCTGGAATTTCCAGTAACATGGCTCTGCCCTAAAATCTGAACGTAGAACTTAATAATGCAACGCGCGCCATGCCCGGAATAAAGTGGCCGCCCCCAACATAGTCGATAAAGTCTTCGTCGAGAACGTTTTGCACGTTCAACCGGAAACTGAGCCTATCGCTTACGGTATAACTTGCCGACAGCTCGCAGGTCCAATACGACGGTGCGACCCGTGTATTGGGTACGCGATTAAAACGATCATCAACAAATTGCGCACCCAAGCCAAGCTGCAAGTTTTCGTCAACCTGATATGTGCTCCACCAATTGAACGAATGCTGTGGTGAGTTTGCTAATGCATGGCCTATTTCAGATGGGTTTTTGCTTTCCGTAACTTCAGTATCCAGATATGTGTACCCTGCATAAATATTCAATCGCTCCAGTAAATGGCCAGAGATACCCGCTTCGAACCCTTGCACGAGCTGCTCACCTTCCAGTACCAGCAAATCATTGGGGTCGTCGAGGTCTTGAGTACGCGCATTGGTTTTTTCCGTGCGGAATATAGCAGCGCTCACAAACAGTTGGCGGTTCATCAGCTCCCATTTGGTGCCCAGCTCAATCGTGGTGTTTTCTTCCGGGTCCAGATCGGCGATACCGGGTCTCCGCGAGCTGGTTGAAATCGACAAGGCCTCTGCAGTGGGGTTAAAGGAGGTGCCGTAGCCAAAATAAACAGAACCTTCTTTAACCGGCTTAAACACAATTCCGGCACGGTAACTCAGCATAGTGTCGGCCCGCTCCATCCGCGGTGACCCATCGGGGGTATATTCCAGGTCGAAGCGATCCCAACGCAGGCTGCCATTTATTTGCCACCGCTCATTCAATTGCACCGAATCCGAGATATAAGCTGCAACCGATGTGGAATCGGCAACACTTGCCGTGCCGGTGCGTTGATAGTTTTCGAGATACGGATCATGAGGGTTGGGGTTGTACAAATCAGTGGCAGGTGAATCCGACCCCGTTAATTCCTGTGTGTGCCGCTTTTCGCCCTCCAGGGTGAACTCGGCTCCCACCAATACACGGTGCTCCCGGGCGCCGCCAAAATCCATTACCAGATTGGTTTGGTTGCTGATAATGTCATCTTCCTGGTCGCGATACTTTTCGTCGCTGCGCCGAATATCTGTACTGTCGGTATTTGCGAACCGTGGCGCGGTAACCATCGAATCGCGGTCGGTAATGCCGTAGCGGGTGGTATTGCTCAGACTCATATTGTCCGCGATGCGATGGTTGATGTTGACGGTAGCCATGGTCGTACCGACCTCTTCGAAATCCCGCGCCAGCAAACCATACCAGTTGTTAGAATCGACAGGAGCCGGCTGGTCTGCGTAGTCAGCGAGCGGCACATTACTGGCTGGCACCCAGGGGATGCCGTAGTCCGGCACATTGTCTTGCTGAAGATGAAACAGACTCAAGGTAACCCGGGTGTCGGAATCAAGACCGAATGCGATCGAAGGCGCAATCCCCCAACGCTCGTTTTTAACCTCATCCCGCCCGGCAATGCCCTGGTTGTGGTACATGAGGTTGAGCCTGGTGGCGGCGCCGTCGATGCTGTCTATGCGCTGGTTGGTATCCAGTGTCAATCGACTGAAGCTATCGCTTCCCAGGGCAAAGTTTGCCTGGGTATTATCCTCCAGCGAAGGCGACTTGCTGACCAGGTTGATGGATCCACCTGTCGAACCGCGACCGGAATAATCCGAAGACGGCCCCTTGACCACTTCGACCTGCTCCAGATTGAAGGGGTCACGGGTATAGCCGCCAAAATCGCGGACGCCGTCGACAAAAATATCTGTCCTCGCGCTGTGCCCGCGAATTGAAAGCTGGTCACCCGGCGGTGTACCGCCCTCACCGGCCTGCATACTGATACCGGACACATTGCGGAGCACATCTCGCAAAGTGGTTGCGGCTCGCTGCTCTATCAGATCTTCGGAAATAACATTGACCGTTTGAGCAGTATCCAGCAATGGCCGGGTAAATTTGTCTGACGATGGGTTGCGCACCTCTTTTGCGGCAACCACACCTATCGTCTCGATATCTTGTTCAGAACGCTTTTGCGCAGCAGATACATCTAAAGAGGCCATTAGCCCGGCGGCAATCGCCACCGCAAGAGGTGCGGGCTTGAAGTGCGCCACTGGGCGCAGCTTGCCCGAGTGTTCGGGTAATTTAAAAAGCGTGTTCATGCGTTATTTCCCTTTATCGAGAGGTTGTTTAAAACGTGGTAAAAAAATCAAAAAGTCTGGCTGCTGCCTGTCAATTCCTGACGAAGCCGCCGCCGTCGGGCTTGAAAGCGCATAAAACGCCGCGACGCCAATGCCAGCCCGGTCCACACCATGAATACCGCGGCGAGAGAGGCGAGCCCTACCAGGGTTTGGCCAGCAACGCCCAGCGCTTCACCGGTGTGTATAAAACGAATCCAGCGCCGCAGTTGTTGCCCACGCGGCAAACTTGAAAACGGTTGCCACGACACCAGTTCGCCACTGGTAGTATCCAGCGTCAGATCGTGGCGTTTTTGAGGTTGCCCACCGTTACCCTGGTCTACGGTAAACCGCATTTTCCGTTCACCCGGTGTGGGCAAATTTACGGTTACCGTGTTCCACGCTCCGGATTGCCGTGACTCGAACTCGGCCACAGCGCGATGAAAAAGTGTTTCAAGTGACAGACGCTTTACACTGTCGGTGAATGATTCGGCGGGACGAGAACCGTTATTGCGCAAACCACGAGAGGGAGGCTCCTCACCGATGGTTCGATAAACCAAAGCGTTGGCCCAGCCCCAGGAAAAGACCGTAGCAGTGACAACCACCACTGCAAGGGGAATAGCCGCCCAAAAACCAAATACATGGTGCCAGTTAAAATCGCGTGCCGCACGGTTCCTTGCCCCGTTGAACCAGAGGCGTGTTTTGAACAAACGCCACTTGAATACCCGTGGCAACCACAAATACATGCCAGTGACTATCAGAAAAAGGAATACAAGGTTACTGACGCCGGTAATTGCGCGCGCTGAATCGCGCTGCTCCCCACCCACATTGAACCAGCGGTGCCACCGTTTAACCACCGTGAAAAAATCGCTCAACCCGGTGTTTTTTGGTGCCATGGCTTGCCCACTGTACGGATCGATAACGACCGTTTTACGCCGTCCTTCCCGCACCGTCACAAAAGCCTCCGGGTCTGCGGGGATTATCATATGGGTTGGGGAGATCCCGGCTTGTTCACCAGCTCTTGCCCGCAGCTTATCCAGCTTCATTCGGGTAGCACCCGCTGGCAAGGTGTGCTCGGCATGGTCCGCCCAGTGAATCATCTGGCGCTCGTAGGTGAGAATGACACCGGTAACCGACATCGCCAATACCACAACACCAACGCACACACCACTTGCGAGATGTAACCAAAAGATTGTTTTCCCAAACATTTCAAGCTGATTATTTTTAACAAAAGTTAATGATAATCATTATTGTTATTATTTGCAACAAAAGGTCTCCTCTAGTCTGAAGAAAATCTCAAGAATACTGGGGGAACGTCAGATGAACTTTTTCAGGAACGACCGAAGTAAACGTTCATCTGACCCCAATTTCGCATTGCACCCGACGGGAATGGCGCAAGCTTCGGGGTGATTATCTGTTTAACGGCAGAGCCCTGGCGGCGGCTTTCCGGGGCGCTTTCCTGAAAGCGCTGGATAATGCCGGGTTACATCCGGGTATCACGCCTGAAAAATGGGTGGCTCAGTGCCAGCAGGTCGGGCGAGGGGAACAGGCCTTGCAGCACCTGTCCCGCTATCTGTATCGCGGCGTCATCAGTCATCTCAATATCCTTGAAGACGATGGTGACCAGGCCACCTTTCGCTATCGGGACAGTAAAACTGACACTTGGAAAACCCGCTGCCTACCGGGTGAAAAGTTTATCGCATTACTCCTGCAGCACATTCTGCTCAGGGACTTCCGGCGGGCGCGGGATTATGGTTTTTTGCACGGTAATCCCAAAGCGTTACTCAAGATTGTGCAGTGGGTGCTTCGGGTAAATGTACCGGGCAAACCTCCTCGGCATAAGGCTACATTTAGCTGTGCTCATTGCCGGGGGGCCGATGGTTATCTGCGGTGTGCGTTCCGCACGCAAGGATCTTGGATAAAGGTCGGTAACTGATTCGCTGCCACTCACTCACACGGAGGACAAACACTTTATGTAGTCCGACGTTAAAAACCCTGTTTTCAAACAGACAATAAATCAATCTGGCGATCTGTTTCCAAGAAGGAGCGCCAGATTGTCCCTGGAAGGCTGCAAAACCGGATTAAATCCCGGGCAAAAGAAGCCTGAGCCACTTCAGCAGCAGGCGGAAGTTGTAACCAGAACCGGACAACAATGCATTCAGCTCGTTTCCCTGCGTACCTTTCAGAAAGTTGCGCCCAGGTGGTGATCCACCTTCAAATGGCCGATGGTCGGTTCCACCACACTGCGGCGTCGAAATTCTTTTTTTATCGCGACCGTCACCCCGCGCTTCTGTCCGGATTTAAAGACACGATTGCGCGGCTCAAATTTGTGCCCCTGATAACCCTTGTCGACGTAAATCCGTTCCGGTTTGAGGCCAATCTGTTTTTCGCAAGCGTCCAGTACCGGCCTGAGGGTATGGCCATCGAAGGGGCGACCGTGCAAGGCGCCAATGTGCAGGACAAAATGGCCGCCAGAGGCACGATTGATATTGGTGGTTACGGATACCTTGCAGCCAAACTCATACGGTTTGGCGGCCTTGCCCTTGCCAATACATTCCACCTCGGGCGCATGTCAGGAGTAGCACTTCTCCGGGCTGCGTTGCTGCTGCCGATACAGAATGCCGGCTCGCTTCAAGGCCTCGCGAAAGTGATGAAACCGCTCCTCATTGTCACCAATCTGACGGCAAATATCGCGGATCACTCGCCCCAGCCGTACACGTACAAACTTCTCGGCCTTGCGCGCCCGCCTGATCTGTTTGGCATGCCGGTATCTGCCCGACATCATCACCGCCTGTTTGCCTACCCGCAGGTAACTCTGCCTCAGGGGCACCCGATGATGTTTCGCCAGCGCCAGCAGGACGAGTTCGTGGCGAGGGTTGATGATTTGATCAAGGCGGGAGCGAAACAGATCGTCGGATTTGGCCGGTTCCGGCTGGCGGGACTTCATCAATAAGTCATCCCAAATTGCAAGCTTGTGACAATTATACCGGGGTTTTCTTGCAATTTGGGAGTAATGAAAAAGTCATCAAACTACTATGAATAAAGAGATTTAAGAGTTTTTAACGTCGGACGAATTAGAACTATTTTTTCAACGCCAATATATGGACGTCCCAGGATTTTTGGGAAGTTGGAGGGGAATCATAAGTAAAAAGCCGGAGTCAATTGACTCCGGCTTTCGGGTAGTTCTTGTTTTGGAATGTGGTTTTACGGCTATTTATTTTTACCTTTGCCGCCACCGTTACCACCTCCGCCGTTGCCGCCACTATCTCCTCCGGAGATCGCGACGTCAGCAGACCAGGGTGACCAATTCGAGTACCCGGCGTCATTGAAAGCCCGTACCCGTTAGCGGAACGTACCACTGCCGCTGTTATCAAGCCAGGAGAAAACATCAGCACCTGTAGTCG
>JBNKFQ010000022.1:0-24773 GCA_050289385.1 Porticoccaceae bacterium
TTCCCATCTCAAATTTCCAGGGCTCTCTCAATTCTCCGTCTTCCGTTACCCGGATAAATGTGTGATCACCATCGTATTTTAGTTTTACCATGGCCTGGTTTAAATCTTTTGCAGGCAGCCTAACGACTACAAGCTGTTTACTCCACTGCCTGATTGCCGATTCACCTCCCCAGGGACTCTGTTCGTAATTTCCTTCATAGGCGGAAAAGTCTGGTATTTCATCATTTGAAGATGCACCCATATTTTTGAAAGCTGGAATTAACACCTTCAGTATATTCTGCGTTATTTCTGACGCCGGTCCATCACCTGCATTTGTCAGTGCAATTGCTGCAATATTTTTTTCAGGAATCATGGAAAAGTCGGTGATATATCCCGGGCATCCACCGCTGTGTCCCACCCGGGTTGTGTTTTCCAACTGATTGACAGAAAAGCCAAGCCCCCAGGTTGTTTTCCAATCCGGGTCTACCCAGTGAACCCGATGCATTTCGCGCAGTGTGTTGGCGTCCAGCACTTCATTACCGCCCTCGTTCAGTAACCTGAATTGCCAACTGGCAAACCGGGCAAGATCCTTAACGGAAGAGGTAAAGCCTGCCGCAGGAGTGATTCCGGCGGTAAAAAAGGGTTTTACCGGTTTTCTAACTCCCGTGCGATCCATACCTGTATAGCCGATCGCCAGTTCACTGCCCCACATCTCTTCTGGAAACCAGGACCGGGTACTGGATAGTCCCAGAGGAGCCAGAATGTGTTTATTTATATAGTTCTTGTAACCTTCTCCTGACGTTTCCCGAATAACCTCACCGGCCAGCGTAAATGCCAGATTTGAGTATTGAAACCAATTTTGAGCAGGATAGAGCATTTGTTGCGTGTTGATACGTTCGATCATCTGATCTCTGTCGGGAAATGGGAAATCGGGGCCATTCCAGTACGGAAAATCAGACTCCCTCGGTAGTCCAGACGAATGGGTTAACAAGCTTTCAACCGTGACAGGAACAGTCGATTGGTAGGGCTGACCGATATTAAACCAGTCCAGATATTTGCCTACCGGATCCCTTAACTTTAGCCGACCAGTGTCTCTTTGCTGCATTACGCCGATAGCAGTAAACAGTTTACTGATACTGCAAATACTATAAAGGGTGTCAGCGTCAGCCGGTCGTCTCTTTTTGACATTGGAGTAACCATAACCATTGCTCCAGAGCAAATCCTGATCATAAACAATGCCTACAGAAATGCCGGGGACCTTTTCAAATCTGCCAAGCCCCTGGACATAAGCGTCAATGACAGACAGCGCCCCTTTGATCTCAGCATTCGCTCGCAACTGGTGAAGGCCTGGAGCTTCGTTTTCATCTCTGGCAACAACATTCGACTGGCATACGAAACTCACGATAATGGCAAGTAAAACGGAGCTAAACCTGGACATGGAAGTTTCTCCTTATGAAAAGTAGAACTATGAATAAAGAAGGTTTTTACGGAAACATTTACCTGAATTTAATTTACCGTCGCAAACTGTGTCCGTGCGGCACTGTTTGAGCTCTGTTAGACTGAGCCACTAAAACGGTAACACCCTGTGCATCAGCCTCAACTCAGTAATCTCTTCGCCACTTCCCCTGATTTAAACGCAATAAATTCGCCAGGCTGCATGGCAGTCCAGTCTTCATTATGGGTAAGCGGTTCGGTGGCGATCACCGTGCCAGCTGTCACTGCCGTGTCTTTGAGTTTAAAATCGACAGTGATATCAGCATCTTTTAACGTCGCTTCACCAAATGGCGGCCGGCGAGTGTACCAGTGCAACTTTGTACCACAGTAGGCGTAGGTATATCTGGAGTCACTAAAAATCAGGTTGCACACCCCCAGCTCACGCAACTGGTCACACCACTCCTTTAATTTACGGTGTAACTGCGCAGCCGACTTCGGAGGCCTCGGGAAATTTTGGTCAATCAAACCCATTAACCAGCAAAATGCGTGTTCAGAATCGGTGGTGCCAACCGGTAAAAACCGGCCCAGTGGAAACTTTTTTACCGCCTTGAACTGGCCATTGTGAGCAAACACCCAGTTTCGCCCCCACAGTTCACGCACAAAGGGGTGTGTATTTTCCAGGCAAACCTTGCCGGCGTTCGCCTGGCGAATATGCCCAATGACATTGCAACTGCGAATCGGATAATTACACACCAACCTGGCAATTTCTGAAGTATGGCTAGCCTCCGGATCACGAAATAGCCGAATACCCTTGCCTTCATAAAAAGCGATGCCCCAGCCATCACTGTGTGGGCCGGTCGCACCGCCCCGTCGCATTAACTCAGTAAAACTGAAACAGATATCAGTGGGCGCATCAGTAGACATACCCAATAATTCACACATCTCCAACCCTCATATCAGGACTGACCAATCCTCAAACCATCACTTTACAGGCGTAAAATAACCAATATCTTGTATCGAGTCGACGCCATTCATTTTTATATTGCGGCAACACTCCAGAGCAAAATCCCGATATTTCTCCTCAATTGTTTCCATCTCTTTCATATGAACCATTCTTTGCTGGAACTTCAACTTTTTCCATTCGTCGAGAATAGGAATATGTGCCAGATCTTCAGCTACCTTGTGAATAACCTGAAAACGATCTTCCGTTGCAACAGGCCCCAGCTGGTTCAGCAATGAACTCAAACGCAGACAACCTTCCGACAACCCTACCTGCCCTTCCAGCGTCGCCGCCGCAATAACGGACAAGCTGCCCCGAATATTGTCTGCCCTCTCTTGTACCACTTGTTCCACTTCTGCGCGCCACTCTTGCCGTTGCCTTTCGCGCTTGCGCAACTGGAAAAACAGATACAACGCATAAGCCGCAAGCGCAAATACAACCATCAACGCACTAACTATCAATAACAACCCAACCTGCATAAAAATTCCGCTAACTATCATCCTGTTTATCAACACCGGGAAGCGATAAAGCCTCCTCTTCGTCCTGCGCTCTGTCCAGGCTCTTGTCAGGAATGTTTTTTCGAGTGCGCGCTCCCAGGTGCCTGAGATCTTCTACACGTTTCACCAGATTGCCGCGACCGCCATGCAACCGCTTCTGCGCAGTTTCCCAGGACAACTGAGTGCGATCCAGGTTTTTGCCAATCTCATCCATCGATTCAATTAACAACACAAACTGGTCGTAAAGTTTGCCCGCCTGGTCTGCAATCCGTTCCGCGTTTCGATTCTGGTCTTCGTAACGCCAGATATTGTGAATGGTGCGCAAGGTTGCCAGCAAGGTACTGGGGCTGACCAGGATAATGCCCTGATCATAGGCGTCCCGAAACAAGGTGTGGTCATGCTCCAGAGCCAGCATAAAGGCGGCTTCCACCGGGACAAAGATCAGCACAAAATCCAGTGTGTTTATACCTTCAAGTTTTTCATAAGATTTCCTGCTTAACCCTTTGATATGACTGCGAATTGAAAGTAGATGCTGATTCAGATATTGCGCTTTTTTGTCGGCATCGCTTTCACTGCAGTAGCGCTCGTAATCGGTCAGGGAAACCTTGGCATCCACGACAATATCGCGATTGTCTGGCAAGCGCACAATCACGTCTGGCAGGCGGCGCTTGCCTTCGTCATCGGTAAACGAAAGCTGGGTTTCGTATTCTCGCCCCTTGCGCAAACCCGACTCTTCCAGAATCCGCTCCAAAACCACCTCGCCCCAGTTACCCTGGGTTTTGCTGTCTCCTTTCAGGGCAGAAGCAAGACTGGCTGCATCGTTGCTGATCTGATGAGCCTGCTTCTGCAATTCACTGATTTGTCCCACCAGCTTATTGCGTTCGGCGCTTTCCTTCTCGTAAACGTCTTCCACTTTCTTGCGGAAGTCCTTCAGCTCTCTCCTCACAGGGTCCAGGGTTGTGTCCAGCGCCTGCTTGCTTTGGCGAGAAAAGTTTTCCTGCTTGGCGTCAAAAATCCGGTTGGCGAGATTTTCAAACTCTTTTGTGAGCGATTCCCGGGCCTGCTTGAGTTCACTGATACGTTCTTCGTACTGTTGGCCCGCAAGTTTTATGCGTTCATTCAGAGTTGCATTTTCGACACGCACAGCAGACAACTCCGAATCTTTGTCACTCAGGCCTGCACGCAATTCAGACTGGCTTTTGGTGTTTCTGACACTGGCGATCGCATAAGCTACTCCGGCTCCTGCCAGAAAAGCTGCGACCGGCAACAAAACAGTATTCAACTCCAACATGAAGGGCCCCCGATATCTGGCTGCATTCTAGCAAACTGCCTAACTGTCGTATGCAATAACTCTCGCTTTCTGTACTTGTGTACAATTCACCGGCAAACGGAATCTGAAATGACACCAGGTGGATCACAACGTATGGCGCCAACAGCAAAGGTACTGATATTCGACTCGGGTGTTGGAGGGCTTAGCATTGCTCATGAAATCCGGCAACTGATTCCCGGCATACAACTGTACTTTGCCTCTGATAACGCCGCCTTTCCCTACGGCACCAAAAGCGAACAGTTTTTGCTGGAACGGGTAGACCACGCTCTCAAGGCGCTAAGCCGCCGCATCGACCCCGATATCATTGTGGTTGCCTGCAACACAGCCAGCACCTTGATTCTGCCGCGCATTCGCTCTCACTTTACCAACCCGGTTGTGGGTGTGGTGCCTGCCATAAAGCCTGCGGCCCAGCTTACTCGAAGCAAGGTTATCGGGCTGCTGGCGACGCCGGCCACAGTGCAGCGTGAATACACCGCTCAGTTAATCAGGGAATTTGCCGCTGATTGCCAGATCGTTGCTATCGGGTCTTCCGAACTGGTGCATATCGCCGAGCAAAAACTGCGGCAAGAGAAGATTGATCTTGAACATATAAAAACGGTCATCGCTCCGCTTTTTGACAACCCCGATCTGGACACCATTGTTCTGGCCTGCACTCACTTTCCCCTGCTCAGACAAGAGCTCGAAGCCGCAGCCCCACGGGAGGTAAACTGGGTGGATTCCGGCAATGCCATTGCCCGCCGGGTAAACTCGTTGCTGCCTGAGCAATTGTCACCGCAGCCAACTTTATCTCACTCTCTGCCTCACTCTCTGCCTCATTCTCCATACAATAGGGCCGCCCTGTTCGCCAGGCACGATGACACCCTGGCCAGACTTGCTCCCGGTCTAGCGCAATTCGGATTTGATGACATTGAGATTGTCGACTTTTAACAGGATCCTGCAGGGTCCGTTTCCAGGGTAAACTGACAGGCGATACACACTGACAAGGAAGAGTATTTTCAAATAATGCCAACACCCCTGTTTAACATTGACCCCCTGATTCCGTTTCTGAATAAAGGCACTACGGTGCTTACGCCAAACAATCGGCTTGCCAATAAAATTCAGCAAGCCTGGGGCATACATCTTGAGCAACAGGGTTCACGCAGCTGGCATCTACCGAAAATTTACGCCATTGAAAACTGGGCCGAAAACCTCTGGCAACAATTACAAAATATCGCCTGGCCAAATACAGACGTCGCCACGCTGGATCCGTTTCAGGAGTTGTTGCTCTGGGAGCAAGTCATACAGGAAGACCGCGATAAACCTGCCCTGCTGTACGCAGCCGGACTTGCTGCTGCCGCACAGCGCGCATGGCAATTACTGCAGCAGTGGCAACTTTCACCGAACGAACTGATTAACGACAACGATGCCAGCGCGCAATTTCTGCGCCGCTGGGGGCTCAATTATGAACAAAAACTCGGTGAACTCGGCGCCATAACCCGAACCGGCCAGATCGCTCACCTGTGTGAGGCGCTGGCCTCAGGCGCATTACCCCGAGTGGAACGCATTGTACTGGTTGGCTTTCAGACCCGTACCCCGCTCTACGACACCTTGCTGAACGCCGCTGCTGAAGATTGCACACCACTGATCACAGCAGAGCACTCCGCCAGCTGTTGCTGGCAGGTCGCCGTAAAGGACTCGCGACAGGAACTGGAAAGCGCGGCGCTCTGGGCCAGTCAGATTTTGCAGCAAAGCTCAGATTATCAAAACCAGGATTATCAAAACCAGGATCATCAAAGCCAGGATCATCAAAGCCGGCACTGTCGCATCGGTATTATTGTTCCCGACCTGGCCCTGCGACGTGAAACAGTGGAACGTATTTTCCGGGAGCGGCTGGAGCCAGACTATCACCTGCCCCACCACGAGCGCCGCACAGCACCGTTCAATATCTCCACGGCGACGCCTCTGGCTGACGCTTGCATGGTCAATACCGCGCTGCAACTGCTGCAACTCAATCGCCGCGATCAATCCCTGGACTATCTGTGTCAATTGCTGCAATCCCCGTTTTGGGGCAATGCGGATGTCGAACTGCCTGGCAGGGCAAGAGCGGAAACCCGCTTGCGCAGGCTGGCGAAGCTGCAATTTCGCACCACGGAATTTCGCGAGATATGCGCCAAAAGCGAGGGCGACGGCGGCGATATGGGCAACCGCCTGGAACAGATTGAAAGCTTGCGCCGTCAAGCGCCAGCCAAGGCAAGTTATCAACACTGGCGGCACCTGTTTGAACGTCAACTCGACACGCTGGGCTGGCCCGGCAAACGCGCACTCGACAGCGTGGAATACCAGCAACGCGAACACTGGCTGCAATTGCTGGAGCGCTTTGCGAGTCTGGACACCCTGGCGTCAAACAGCGCCAAAAAAACCAATGTCTCCCTCGAAAGCGCCTTGAACAACCTGCGGCGACTGGCCCAAAATACGCCATTTCAGGCTGAATCAGACGATTCGCCACTGCAAATCCTCGGTCTGCTGGAGGGCGCGGGACTGCGCTTTACGCATCTCTGGATGGCTGGCATGGATGACCGTCAATGGCCGCCGCCGCCATCCCCCAACCCGCTGTTACCACTGCCTTTGCAACGCAAATACAACATGCCCCGCGCCAGTGCGGATCGGGAACTGGAACTGGCGCGAGATCTGCTGGCGTCCTATCGCAGCAATACAGACCAGGTGGTTTTTAGCCGCTGCCAGTTCGACGGCGATTCAGAACTGTCCCCCAGCCCCCTGATCGCCAGTATTTGCGCCGAGTCACTGAGCGGACTACTGGGCACTGAGGACACTCGAACCATGTCGGACATGCCCACGATGCAATGTCCGCAGTTGCAGACAGTTGACCTCTCCACCGGCCCTGAACTGCGTATTAAACCCGCCAAAACACCGGCGGCAATACGAGGCGGCAGCGCCATTCTGAAAGATCAGGCCGCTTGCCCGTTTAACGCTTTCGCGCGCTGGCGGCTTGGCGCACAACAGGCAATGGAGCCTGGCAACGGGCTGACGCCACTGGACAGAGGCATACTGCTGCACGCCTGCCTTGATCAATTGTGGGGGGAATTAAATGACTCACTCACACTGACCAGGCTCGACGATAACGAAATAAACACTCTGCTCGGCGCTGTTGTCGATAACAACCTGCGCCCCTGGAAGGCTCGCAAATGGGAGCTCGGTGATCGTTTTTTTCAGCTGGAGAGAGAACGCCTGATCAAGTTACTGGCCTTCTGGCTGAGTTTTGAAAAGCAGCGAGCTCCGTTTGAAGTGATCGCACGAGAAGCCCTGCTGGAGGGCGACTTTGCCGGACTGCCCCTGTCTCTGCGCATTGACCGCATCGACCGCACGCCGAACGGTGAGACCATTCTGATCGATTACAAAACCGGCCTGCCCTCACTCAACAGCTGGTTGGGTGAACGCCCTTCAGAACCGCAATTGCCCCTGTACGCCCTGATGCAAAACCCACCCCCTTGCGCCATTAGCTTCGCGGTAATCAATATCGAACAACAGCGCTTTATTGGCATTGCACAAGACGACAAGCTGCTACCTGAACCCCCGGCAGCGCGTGGCCCCACGGCTGCCGAATGGCCGGAATTACTGGAGCAGTGGCGCACTGCACTTACCGCACTCGCCACCGAATACGGTCGTGGTCACGCTGCGCTGGCGGTATACAACAAAAACAGCTTTGACTTGCAGCAGGAACTGTTACCCCTCAACCGCTGGCCAGAACGTGAACAGATAACATATTACTTGCAGCAACACTCGCAACTGCCCGCACCGGAGCAGGCACAATGACGCAGCCTGCAGATATTCAGCAGCGCCGCGACGCGCTGGATCCGACCCGGTCATTTGCTGTCGCCGCCCCTGCCGGTTCGGGAAAAACCGGGCTACTGACCCAGAGAGTGCTGACGCTACTGGCCACCTGCGCCAAACCAGAAGAAGTTCTGGCCATTACCTTTACCCGCAAGGCCGCGGCGGAAATGCGTCACCGCATTATCAGCGCCCTGCGGCGCGCCACCGACCACACGCCACCCGAAGACGACTACCAGCAGCAGACCTGGCAACTCGCTCGCGCCGTGCTGGAGCGAGATCTGGCCCACAACTGGCAGTTGCTGTCGGCGCCCAACCGCCTGCAAATTCAAACCATAGACGGTTTGTGCCGCAACCTCGCCAGGCAACTGGTACTGGAAAACGGGCTCGGCGAATTGCCGCAACCGTCGGAAAATACAGAACCTGTGTACCGGCAAACGGTACAGGACTTTCTCAAACGACTTGAGCAAGACGACGACACCGGCCGTGCACTGGCAACCCTCCTGCAACATCTCGACAACAATCTGTTGCGTGTTGAGCGACTGCTGGTCTCCCTGCTGGCCCGGCGCGAACAGTGGCTTGGCCCGATTCTCAATGCCCGCGACTCACGCACCTGGCTGGAGCAACACCTGACCGAAGTCGTCACCGAAACCCTGAGCGACGCCGCCGGTAAACTCCAGACACTGGCAGGCGACCTCACTACCTTGCTGGACTACGCGGCCAACCAGCTCACCCACAGCAACCCCGATCACCCTTTTTGCCAATTCGCGGGCATTAGAGAACTGCCGGATACGGGCCCTGACTTCGCTTATCTGTGGCAAGTTCTGATCGACTTGCTGCTGACGCAAAAGGGAGAGTGGCGCAAAACCATTGATGTGCGCAGTGGCTTTCCCGCCGGCAAGGGCGAAGCAAAAGCACGCAAGCAGCTGTGGGCAGAAACCCTGGACCGTTGTCGTGAAATTCCGGGGCTGGCGGAAACCCTGATGGATATTCGCTACCTGCCCTATGCCACTTATCCCGATCAGCAATGGCACGCGCTGCAGGCTCTGACCACGATATTGCCGCAACTGGGCGCGGAATTAAGTGTGCAGTTCCTTGCTAACAACCAGTGTGACTTTACCGAAATTACATTTGCTGCACTGCGCTCCCTTGGTGAACCCGACAACCCCACGGAAACCGCACTGCGACTCGATTACCGCATCAATCACATTCTCGTGGATGAATTTCAAGACACCTCCAGCATTCAGTTTCAGTTACTCGGCAAACTAACCGCCGAATGGCAGCCGGGTGATGGCCGCACCCTGTTTATTGTTGGCGACGGCATGCAATCCCTGTATGGATTTCGCAGTGCCAATGTCGGCCTGTTTCTGGAAGCCCGGCGCCACCCCATCGGGGCGATTGACCTGGAACCCCTGGACTTGAGCGTCAACTTTCGCTCGCAACAAAATCTGGTCAGCTGGATAAACCGGACGTTTCAGAGCGCCTTTCCGCAAGCCGATGACATCGGGCGCGGCGCTGTTCGTTACAGCGAGGCGAACGCCTTTAAACCTGAATTGCCGGGTCCGGGCATAACGCTGGACGCGTTTGTTGACCTACTTGCCAACGAAGGCAATCGCGCCGCCGAGGCAGAACAAGTGGTGGCGCATATTCGTACCGCGCAACGGGAACGGCCCGACGATAACATTGCCGTACTGGTGCGCAACCGCGGTCACCTGAACGATATTCTGCCCGCGCTGTATCAGGCAGGGCTCAACTGGCAGGCGCTGGATATCGAACCCCTGTCTGATCGCATGGCGGTAATTGACGCCCACAGCCTGACGCGAGCCCTGCTCTCGTACGCCGATCGAATCGCCTGGCTCAGCGTATTGCGAGCCCCGTGGTGTGGGCTCGACCTGCATGACTTGCACGCACTGGCCAACACAGAATTGGCGGACAACCCGGTCGGTGGGGCTGAAACCTGGCCATTGCTTTGGCCGCAACTGCAGCAGGCCAGCCAGATTGCCGATTTGTCTGACGATGGCAAACAAATATTGCAACGCGTTACCCCGGTGCTTGCCGCCGGGCTCGCCCAGCGCGGCCGCAAACCATTGCGCAGCTGGGTTGAGGGAATCTGGGTTGCACTGGGGGGCCCGGCTGCTCTGGCTGATCCCAACGACTTGCAACACGTGCGCAGTTATTTTGACCTGCTGGAACAACACAGCCGTGCGGGCGCTATTGAAGACCCGGGCAAATTTGCGCAAGCCGTATCTCGCCTCTACGCCACACCGCCAGCCAGCAGCGACGCCCGGCTACAGCTGATGACCATACACAAGTCAAAAGGTCTGGAGTTCGACACCGTCATTATTCCCGGATTGGACCGGCCAACCCGAAGCAATGACAGCGCCATGCTGTTATGGCGGGAGCGCGTTAACCAACGGGGCCAGGCGCAATTGCTGCTGGGGCCGCTGCAGGCCAGTGGCGACGATCAGGACACCCTGTTTGAACACCTGAAATACGAAAACCGGCAAAAAAACCGGCTGGAAAACGCGCGGGTTATCTATGTGGGTGCAACCCGCGCCGTCAAAAAGCTGCACCTTTTGTTTCAGGTCAAAACCGATAGCCGGGGCAACCATAAAACACCGGCCACAGACAGTTTGCTGGCACCGTTGTGGGAGGCGATTGCCCCGCAATTGCGTACTCCCGACCAGAGCTGCCGTTTGCACCACTCGAATCCCGCCACCCAATCGGACGAACCCGAAACACCATCAATAACCTGCAGTTTGCGCTTGCCTGCCGACTGGCAGGCTGCGCAAATCACCACGCAGAAATTGCTGTTGACACCGCAGGAGCAAGGCCGGGATTTTAGTGACACCGAGTCCTGGTATCAGGATGAGTCGAATGCTCGCCACATTGGCACGGTGCTGCATCGAACTTTCGAGCAAATCGTTTACGACGGCGCAGACCGGTGGCAACCGGAGCGCATTGAACGCCAGCGTCCGTTTTGGCAAGCGCAATTGCGTCAGCTTGGCGTAGCGGATACCGACATCGCCCTGGCCCTGCTCGAACGCGCAATCACACAGGCCCTGTCCGACCCCAAAGGTATCTGGCTGCTGGACAACAGCCACGGGCGAAGCGCCTGCGAATTGCCGTTGGGCTTTATTGTCAACAGCAGCAACGGTCGCCAGCGCAAGGCTATTATTGATCGTACCTTTGTCGCCGACGGCGTACGCTGGATTATTGATTACAAAAGCGCTCAGCCCGACGCCAATCAATCGCTTGATGCTTTTATAAAAGAACAAAAAGAACGCTACACGCCCCAGTTACAGGCTTACGCCACTCTGATGGCGCAAATGGAATCCTTGCCAATACGTACAGCCCTGTATTTTCCCCTTGTTCCTCACCTGGCAATTATCTGAATCGCAGGTGCGATTCGCGCCAGGATTTGACACTAAAATTACCGATATACCCTGACCACCGGTATCATGAAAAACTTTTATTTCCTTAAAAGGCGGTAGCCCCATACAATAGCAACCTGATCCCAACTGTAAATGTAAAGTTACATATGTGCCCACAATCTCTTGAAAACCTTCGAGTTGCTTCGTACCAAACTCTGGTTACCCCGAAGCAACTGAAAGAAGAAATGCCCATCACCGAGAAAGCAGCTGCAACCATTTCCGCAGGTCGCAGCGCAGTGCAAAATATTCTGGACCGCAACGATCACCGTCTGATTGTAGTGGTTGGCCCCTGCTCGATACACGACACCAAAGCCGCACTGGAATACGCCGAACGATTAAAAGCGTTATCAGCAAAAGTTGACGACACACTCCTGCTGGTGATGAGGGTCTATTTTGAAAAGCCTCGAACAACGGTGGGCTGGAAAGGGCTCATTAATGATCCTCACCTGAATGATTCTTTCAAAATCGAGGAAGGCTTGCATATTGGCCGACAATTGCTGCTGGATATTGCCGAACTCGGCCTGCCCACAGCAACGGAAGCGCTGGACCCGATTTCACCACAGTATTTACAGGACCTTATCTCCTGGTCCGCTATTGGCGCCCGCACCACGGAATCCCAAACCCACCGCGAAATGGCCAGTGGCCTGTCGTCTGCCGTTGGCTTCAAAAACGGCACGGACGGCAGTTTGACCGTTGCCATTAATGCCCTGGAATCGGTATCTGAACCCCACCGTTTTCTCGGTATTAACGGTGATGGCCAGGTATCTATCGTAACCACCGCCGGCAACCCCTACGCCCATGTGGTGCTGCGCGGTGGCAATGGCAAGCCCAATTACGACTATGTCAGTGTCTCCATGTGCGAACGCGAACTGCGCAATGCCAATATTGCGGCCAATATCATGATTGACTGCAGCCACGCAAATTCCAACAAAAATCACGAGCTGCAACCACTGGTTATCGAAAACGTGGCCAACCAGATTGCGGAAGGCAACCAGTCAATTATTGGCATTATGGTGGAAAGCCACCTGCACGGCGGCAACCAGAAAATGGGGCCCGAGATGGAATACGGCGTGTCTATTACAGACAAATGCATTGACTGGGAAACCACCGAAAAAACGCTGCTCGACGTGAGCAATAAAGTCAGGGATAAACTGACGCAAAGGTAAGTGTGTGGCATAAAAGTGGTCGCACGCCATACGTCGCACGTCGCACGCTAAAAAAGCGGCAATATGTCCATCTGTGCGGCAACCTTCGGGAACAGCCTTAAAAAGCGTGCGACGTGCGACCAGTAAAATCTGTATTCAAACTTAACTAAATGCCATTCTACTCAAAGTTCATCGGCGACCGTATCAATCATCTTCTTCATATCTGCGGCATTTGCACCCATTTTGGAGTGAATGCAAAGCCCGGCATTCATGGCTATCAAAATATCTGCCTGGATACCGGCATCTTTGCCCGGAGAAATCTGACCACGACGCTGACCATCTTGTAATCGCGTGTAAATTGCCTTGCGCAAACCGGCGATATGTACACCAACATCCCTGGCGATATCTGGCATGCTCTCGCTTAATTCAGTCACCGTATTAAACAACAGACAACCTCGTCGAAGTCGGATCTCATCTTCCTGAAGAAAAATGGCATA
This sequence comes from Porticoccaceae bacterium, assembly GCA_050289385.1. Taxonomy (GTDB): domain Bacteria; phylum Pseudomonadota; class Gammaproteobacteria; order Pseudomonadales; family Porticoccaceae; genus JBNKFQ01. Next base: position 13,142 of record JBNKFQ010000022.1, read on the forward strand.
AAAATAGCGGCGAATCGCCTGGCGCGCATCCGGTTCTTTCATCAAAACATCAGAAATAAAAGACCAGGCAACTGTTGAATAACGCTCTAAAGCTTTGTAAAAAAGGGCTCGTTTATCACCAAAACAAGCGTACATACTGCCGCGGTTAATCTGCATGGCATCCAGTAATTTCTGAATTGAGCTTGCTTCGTAACCGTAAGTCCAGAATACCTCCATTGCAGAGGTCAACACATCTTCTCGATCAAACTGGGGCAACCGGGGCATATCCATTCCTCCTTCAACTGAAGACAGCCACGGTGCAGAGCGGCCGTCTTCAGTCTATCGCCCCCTTCACAACATGTGAAAATATAAAGAGAACATCTTCAAACTTATTTGTAATAAGCCTGCGATCGGTCAGTATGATCTGTAATATCACGCACCCCCTTGAGTTCGGGGATTCTTTCCATCAAGGTGCTTTCAACCCCCTGTTTCAGCGTCATATCAACCGCGCTGCAGCCCTGACAACCGCCGCCAAAACGCAGTACAGCTACGTCCTCGTCCATCTCCTCCAAACTAACGTTACCGCCATGGGAAGCCAGACCAGGGTTAATTTCGCTGTAGAGCACATAATTGATCTTGTCCTCGACGGGACTGTCATCCGACACTTTCGGCATTCGCGAATTGGGCGCTCGTATGGTTAACTGGCCTCCCATCTTGTCTGCGGCATAATCGACCTTCGCGTCTTCCAGATAAGGCAAGCTGCGACTTTCGAACCAGGCTGTGAACTTGCCCAGGTCAAGCTTTTCGTCATCTTCCTGTTCTTCACCCGGGCGACTGTACGCAATACAGGTTTCTGCCTTTGGCGTGCCGGGGTCAGTCACAAACATGCGAATGCCAATACCCTCGCAGTCTTGCTTGGCCAGAAGCTCTGCGAGATAGTCCCTGGCCGAATCGGTGATAGTAATATTTAACATGAGTTATATCCGACTGATTTAGTCATGTATTCTAATTGATCTGCTCCGTCTCTGGCAACGGCCACAGAAATTTCAGATACGTTGCCAAAAGCTGTCGACGCTCGGTCTTTCTCAAGGTCGGCCACACGTCATACGTCGCACGCTAAAAACATGTCTCTGTAGCCCTTTGTCACGGGGCATCAGGTTTGTGCGAAGAAGCGTTGGACCGGCCTTAAAAGAGTGCGACGTATAGCGTGCGACGTGCGACCTGCCTTAAGTAAGCCATTCGTTTAAAGCTGCACTCAAGCTTTGGGCCCGGCAGCTCGCAGTGACCAAATCTGGTACGATACTTCTTTTCAATACACGTCAAGGTACCTATGTCCCTGCACAGTCACTACTCGTTGTTAAAACGTTATCTTGATGCACCCGCCGATCAACGGTGGGTACTTGCCATGGTTGTAGACAAGGAGGGCTCCAGTTATCGCAAGCCCGGTGCCATGATGCTCGTTTCCGAACTCGGCCAGAGCTTTGGGCTGGTGAGCGGAGGTTGCCTGGAAGCGGATATTGTTCGCAGAGCAAACCAGGTGTTACAGAATAGCAAACCGCAGTACGCCATTTACGATATGCTGGAGGAAGGCAGTTACGCTGCAGACCTTGGTATCGGTTGTAATGGTAAAATCGGTATTCTGATTCAGGAACTCAACGCGGAACACCGCACCTTTTATCAAACCCTCTTCAGCTCACTGGAAAATGGCGATTCTTGTCGTTTATTGCAAATGCTTCCGCAAGACGCTACATCCCTCGGAGACCTCTGCGCAGTGTTAGTGGACAAATCCAATACCGAAATTGCCCGTATTGGCGAAAGCACCCTGACTGATTCTGCCTTTGCGCTGCATTTGCAAAGTTCGTTTGAAATACTGCATGACGGCAATCACAACTGGTCAAACATTCCATTTCGCGCTCCCTTCAGTGTGTGGGTTTTCGGTGGCGGTGCAGATGCGCAACCTCTGGTGCGAATGGCGGCAGAACTGGGTTGGCGAATCAGTGTGGTCGATCACCGCACTGCCTATGCACGACCCGCGTTATTCACGTCAGCGGAACAAGTTATTCGTGAACATCCGGACAACTTTGACCGGAAACCTGAACTCAACAAGGCAGATGCAGCTATCCTTATGACTCACAACCTAACGCTGGACTCTGTCTGGATAAAACGTTTGTCGCAAACTGATATAAGCTATGTTGCCCTGCTTGGCCCGCCATCGCGACGGGACAAGGTATTGGCAATGGCCAATATTTCAAATAATGTCTGGAGTAATACCGTACTGCACGGCCCGGCGGGCTACGACCTTGGGGGAGAGCTACCCGAATCCATTGCCCTGTCGATTCTGGCACAGTGCCACACTCACCTGTACAAACACCAGGTTGAGCCAACCATCCTTGAAAAAATAAGCCACACGGTCTGATGTCGGAACTGCCTGACATTGGCGTTATTTTGCTTGCCGCAGGTAACTCCAGTCGATTCGGACACGACAAACGTCAAGCTCGTATGCCCAATGGCAATACCGTACTGGAAGAGAGTTTGAAAAACCTGCATGCAGAATCAAACCATATTATTTTAGCCGTCAGACAATCAGAGCCCTGGCTGGAAGATATTGTTCAGGATTATTCCAAAACGAAACTCTTGCCGGTGTCTCATACCAGCGGTATGGGGGACACTTTGGCAGCCTCTGCTCGGTACATGGCAGAAAAAACGCGTGCAAATTATGTGCTGATTGCTTTGGCCGATATGCCCTGGATAAAGCCGGCAACAATTCGTGACATCATACGCGCCCCAAAAAACGCCGACATTGTTATTCCCGCTTATCAAAAACAGTGGGGGCACCCGGTAAGATTGCATCGCAAGTATCTGGATGATCTGCAGAACTGTTCCGGCGACAAGGGTGCACGTGCTTTACTGCTACGGGAAACCGGTTCTCGCTTGATTATCGATGTTGCTGATCCTGGTGTTGTTCGAGATGTCGATCTGCCAGCTGACCTCGGTTAACGCCAGCAAAAACAGGCAGGAATAGCTGCCAACTTGCCGAGTTTGTGGTACCACTGTTTGTCTGGACGTATTGGGGTTCGCTATGCTCACCCCAACCTGCCCCGTTTATCGTTTAATTTTGCTGCCCCAGAATGTTAGTGCATCGGGCTTATTGTCGGCACCGACACTGAACGGCACAACAAAAGGTGACATATAGCGATCACGAGGATACGCCATAAACTTATGGGCACCAGCAGGCTTTAAGTCAAAGCTGAGTAATGAGCCACCATGTAACACCAGGTTGCCACCATTTTTCTCGACACGAAATTTGCCAAACAAGGGATCCTTGTAAATCCCCGCGTAGCGTTCCAATGGTAAGGCCGATTCGGCATTCAGATCCAGGGTTGCCAGATATTTTTGCTCGACTTCTTCTGCAGCCCGATGTTTTTGGTCAAACAGATTTTTAAGGTGAGACGACCAGTCGCGCGTGTCACCACCCAACACACGGTCAAAAACCTCATACATTAATGCGTGGCGCAATTCGATATGATCACCGTTGATAAATACCACGACACCCAAATCCTGATCAGGCATCAGGCCGACAATAGCGGACATACCATCCAGGCTACCGGTATGCATATTCACACGCTGGTTTTTATAGGTTTGCAGAAACCAGGCCAGCCCATAAGAAAATATATCGACACCCGCTTCCTTTGCGGCAGGGTAAATATCATCCTCCCCGACTACCATGTGGGGCGTAAACGCCATTTTTACTGTGTCTTCAGAAATAATTCTTTTACCGTTAGCAGACTTGCCCTGGTTTAACCACATCCGCAACCAGTTGGCGTATTCAGATACGCTGGAATAAAACAGGCCAGCCGCACCTGGATCGTATCTGTCGGTAAAACCAATAGGTGTCATTTTGCCATCAATCTTTGCGTGGCTTACCGCGACGTTTTTACGGCGGGCCACTTCGGCAATTGGCCCAGTTGTGCGGTTCATACCCAGAGGTTTAAACAAACGCTCGCGCACAAAGGTTTCAAAAGGTTGTCCAGTAATGGCCTCAATCACTTCACCGGCAACAATGTACATACCATTATTGTATTCCCACTTGCTGCGCAAACTGGTGGATTGTTTGGCATAGGCGAGGCGGGACAACACTTCACCAGGTTGCATACCGCTAAACCACGCCAGATCCGTGGCCTGAACACCAGAACGATGACTGAGAATATCGATAATCGTTAATTCACGAGTTACGTAGGGGTCTGCCACACGAAACGTGGGTAAATGATCAATTACCCTGTCATCCCACTCGAGCTTGCCCTCTTCCACCAGTATACCCAGAGCCGCAGTAATAAATGCTTTGGTAGTAGAGCCAACGTGAAACAGCGTGTCGGTATTTACTGGCTCACCTGTAGCAAGGCTGCGCACACCAAAACCCTGTTTAAAAACCACTTCGTTCCTGTGCACAACGGCAATTGCCAAACCTGGTGCACCCCACTTTACCCGTTCGGCTTCAACACGCTGGGCAAAGTCGGCAAACATTTCCTTGCCGGCATTGGCGAGGCCAGCATAGAGGGAAAGAGCAACGATTAATATCCCGCTGATATATTGGTAACGTTTGCGCACAGATATCCTCACTTGTATTTTTTTTCGACTAAAACTCGAATATGGTTTACGTCCAACAGCTAACGTCGAACAAAACATCAGCGACGAACAGCTCGCCCTGGATACGTTCCTTTTTGCAATTCTCCGTTTTTAACAATAAAAGAACCGTTGACCAGCACGTACTCAATACCCCCGGAGGGTATGGCAGGCTCTTTGAAGGTGGCCAGATCAATAACAGTATCGGCATCAAATACCACAATATCGGCATCGGCTCCAACCTTGATACGGCCCTTATTTTTCATTTGCGGCACCGCAACCTCCAGTCTTTTTGCTGGCAAGTAGCTCATTTTTCCAAGTGCATCCATCAGACTCAACGCCTTTTTTTCACGCACGTAACGGCCCAACACTCTGGAATAGGTTCCCGCCCCTCTGGGATGCGCCTTGCCGTTGACATATTTCATACCGTCACTGGCAATAATCACACCGGGGTGCGCTACCGCCATGGTGACATTTTTTTCTTTCATGGCGTGGCCAACAATAATTGTTTCGGGGTTGTCCCGGCGAATCCGCAAGAAACTATCTTTGGTCAGTCGCTCACCCGTTTCCGGCAATTCAATGTCGCCATATTGAACACCTTGCGCTTTGCTGAAATCACCATCAAAAATCGCCGCGCCAATAAACGTAGAGTAAGCGGTGTAGGGGTACACTTCTGTCGTCACATCTACACCGTGTGTCCGGGCCTGGTCAATCATTTCCAGCAACAAGGGTACCTTGTTGCCGCCACTGCTGCCGATATGAACAATATGCAGCCCGGCTCCGGTAGTCGCAGCATCGGCAATTAATTCCTGAATGGCGTCAATACTGCCCCCCAGTTCATATTCCGCCATAAATCGGGAATGGACAAAATTGATAACATCATTTTTTTTCGCCGTCTGAAACATACGGAAAATTTCTTCCCGGGTAGCCCCTGCCGTATAGTTGATGCCATAACCGACACCCAGCCCACCCTCATCAAGGCCCTTTTGAATTCGCTGTTGCATCAGGGCGATATCTTGTGCCGATGGCTCGGCGTCTACCCATTCACGCTCCTTGAACATTCTGTCCCAGGAGTCTTTTTTAACCATATCCTCCTCGGTCAGATCAGAAAAGGTCACCACACGGACTGGCCAATGGCCAACAGTAGCGCCATAGTTGATTGGTGCATGGCCTTCGCGGGTTTTGTACCAGGCAGCAACAGGATAGACACCAACTTCCAGTTCCAGCTGAGTAGTTACACCATCCTGAGCCTGCAAGCCCGCTTCAAACTCACGCTGCCCGTGGGCATGGAAATCGATAAAACCCGGCGCCACAACCAACTCTGAAGCATCTACAGTCTTGCGGCCGGAAAGCTTGTCTTTGGAAATTGCGACAATCTTGCCCTTGCTAATACCAACATCGCGCACAGCGTCCAACCCGGACTCCGGGTCCATAACTCTGCCACCCGACAATACCAGCTCGTATTGATTGGCGCTGGCGTTACCACAAACCAAAACCAGTAAAAGCAGGCCCATTCCGGCCCGGTATGCACCAGATTTGATCAAAAATGATCGTTTCATTCGCTGTCCACCACCCTGAGTTATCCATCAATCACTTACACAAGGGCAGGAGCATAACCGATTACACAATTCGCGTACAAAAAAGAGCCATTTAACGTCGTATTCAAGCTTAACGTTTAACATTTATATTGATCATCGATTTATGACTTTCTGAAAATTACTTTCAAAATTCTGCCGATATTTTGACACCTATGGTTCGCGGCCGTGGTCGTGCGGCACGCGCAATCAGTGCAAATGCGTCTACATAACCTCGATCGTTCAGCAGATTTTTTACAAAAATTCCGAGCGACAGCTTGTTGTGCCATTGCCACTCAGCTTGCAAGCCAAGCATATTGATAACATCGGAACTACCAGTGTAGTGCTCACCTTTCGATCGATTACGCAACACTGACCTGCCCTGCTGATCGTAGTCCAGGCGAACAAATGCCGGTCGATTTCGAAATTTAAAATGATAACTGGCCGACAAGGTCACGCCATATTCCGGCACCAGGTCAAGCCTGTCTCCCAGCATATGAGTGGTTGCATCTTTATTGATTCGAACAAAACGGGTGCCGACATAATTGCCACTCAGACCAAGCCGAAAATTTTTCCGGGGCTGCCATAAAATTGACCAGTCAACACCTTTAATTTCACCATCACCAACATTGGATTGAACAAATAGCTGCGGTGCTGGCAAAGGCAATGTGTTTACTACCTGGTAATCTCGATAGTCGCTGTAGAACAACGTCATTTCTGCGCTCAGTGAGTCATCGTTGCGTGCAGTTTTTACACCGATATCATAGCTCCACAAACTGTCGGGCCGATATGGCTCGATGCCAAAAAGATTAAAACCACCGCTGCGAAAACCCTTGACGATATTGCCATAAATTCTGAAAGTGTCGGTAATATCAAAGTGCGCATATGCTCTTGGGTTTACGCTGCCAAAGGTGCCGGACTGGTATGTAAAATCATCAAAATATTTGCGGTTATCATGATAATACCTGAAACCGATACCTAGCCCACAACGATCACTCACAGAAAACTCAGTGTCGGCAAACAATGACCACGAACGAGTACTTTCCAGAATACGAAAATTTACATTGGTTAATTCTGTATCTCCGGGTATCAGGTATTGTGATAAACCGGATTGATATAGCGAGGCATCCCGATAAAAACCACCTACCGCCCAACTCCATCGACCACTCTGGTTTGACGTCAATCGTAACTCCTGATTAAAAACACTTGTGTCGGTGGGATAATCTACAAACAATTTTGGTATGGGCAATGCCGGTGGCGGCAACACCGGATCGCGATTGCTCAATTGCTGTGATCGTTTGAATGCATCCAGATAGCTGGTACTGCTGACCAGATTAAATAAACCGGTATTCCAGGAGAGGTTGAGGCTGTAAAGGTTAAAGCGGTCTTCAACCGTCGGGTAAGTAAGAAGATTGAATACCTGCTCATAATTACCGTTTTCATCTTCACCGATATTAGAGGCAACCACATTGCGGTGCAGCAATACCAGGCTGTGGGCCGATACCGTGTCACTGGCTTGCCATAAACCCTTGACATAAACAGTTTTGGCATTTTGATCGTTAAAATCTGACCGCTGTGCCGCCGGCTGGTCAATCCAGCCGCCGGAACGATCGAAAATGGCCGCTATACGCAAACCGGCGGTATCGGAGATAATCGGCAGATTCAACACACCCTGGAGTTTTTGTCCGGGTTCTCCTTCATGTGTAAAAGCCGCAGACAAGTCAATGCCGGCTTCAAAGCGCTCCAGATTCGGTTTTTTGGTGACAAACCGAATCGTGCCGCCTACTGATCCGTCACCATAGCTGCCATTTTGGGCACCCCGCAGTACCTCGATGCGCTCCATATCGTAAGGTCGCAGGTCCAGTTGAAATGCGGGGTTTGCCGTTATCGTCGCTTCATCCAGATAAATGCCGATCAGCGACGATGAACCCGCCCAGTTGCCCACACCACGAACAAATACGCGTCGATGCAGACCGCCGGTGTCTTGCACTGACATTCCGGGAACCGCCAGCCCCAGATCCTGAAAATTGCTGATACTGCGCTCTTCAAGGTCTCGGGTATTGAGAGTTCCTATGGTGACCACATCTTGTGATGTCAGATAACGAGACTGCTGCTCGGGCGCCCCCACCACTTCTATTTCTTCCATACTGGTATTTGGCCGTGGCAGCGCGGACCGAGTGGTCTCTGCCACTTTTTTATTAGCGATCTGTTTACTTTTCGCTTTATATAAACGAATAGTGTTGTTGTTCAGGTACTGAAAAGCCACACCCGTATTCGCCAGCATAATTGACAACGCTTCGGCCACCGTCATCCTGCCATTAACTTCCCGGGTCGCTGTTGCCGCAATATCAGGGTCGGTATAGATAAACTGATAGTTGGTTTGCTCCGATATGTAATTGATTGCCGTCTCAATTACCTGGGAATCAATGATGAGGTGAAATCGTTCCTCAGCAGCAGCGGTGGAAAACGCAAGCGATATACCAGCGACGATTGCGCCCCCCCTGGCAGCAACCAGCAGCGCGCCACACATCGTGTTGCGCGAGCCGCTGGATTTAAATTGGCCCATTTGTGCTAACGTAATTAACAGCCAAAACATTATCATTCCCATTTACTTCAATAACGACCCGGCCGGTCATAGGCGAACCCGAGCTATAAAATACTTTGGTCTGCCGGGCCGGGATATCGTTACTCAGCAATGACCAATTACCCCTGAAAGGTTCGCTTTGGGCAGTTTGGTCCGTCCATGGTATACAGTGGAAAGAGAAACAATATGGTGTGCGGCAGCTAATGGCAATGACCCCTTCCAACATTATTCCGCTACGCGGCAAGAATGTGCCTCACCCGGACGGCCGAGAAGCATGGGCAGAACTGCTGGAAAGCCAGTACCGTCAGGGATTGCGGCGATATCTGCAGCGTCTCGCGAAAAGTGGTGACGATGTTGATGATATTGTCCAGGAGACATTCTTCCGAGCGTTGCAGGGCGATCGACTGGCGAACGTCAGTAACCCTGGCGCTTTTTTGTTCAAAACCGCCCACAACCTGTATATCGATCGCTACCGCAAACAAAAGCTGGAACAGGGCTTTGCACAGCAGGAAACGGGCTTCACTTCCTCGGTTCCGGAAGATGTAGAGATGCACTACAGCGAAATGGTGCTAGCGTATCAGCATGCCCTGGCAGAACTGCCCGAGCGCTGCCGCCAGGTATTTTTGCTGCGACGTTATGACGGGCTAAGCAATTCGGAAATTGCTGAAACTTTGAATATATCCATGCGTATGGTGCAAAAACACCTTGTTAAAGCGCTTGAACATTTCCAGCGGCGACTGCGTTAGGACAGTGATGATGAAAACTGGCAAAAGTAACAAGCAAAACCTCGGTGACGCCTCTACCGCCGATGTTTTTGTGAAGATGAGCAGTGGCGAGGACTCCGCATCAGACAGAGCCCTGCTCAATGAATGGAAAGACCGCCATCCCGAGCGACAGGCCGATTACGATGACTTGTCTGGTTTATGGCAGGAGCTGGACGCTTATACGGTTGACTTGCCTTCCAGTCTGATAAAACGATACCACTCTGATATAAAAACCGGCGGCAACAAACGTCGTTTTTACCCCTGGGCTGCGGCGGCCTCTGTGGCGATGTTTTTGGTCGTGCTGTTTATGTTACCGCCGTTGTTTGATCCAGAGCCGGAGCATTATATAACTGGCCGTGGTGAACAACGTTTGATTAATATGTCCGACGGTTCAATCGTTCACCTTAATTCAATGACAGAACTGGAAGTTTCATTCGACGCCGATCACCGCACAATAAAATTATTGCAAGGTGAAGCTATGTTTAAAGTCGCACACGATCCGCAACGAAAATTTATTGTCGGCACTCGCAATGGCGATGTTCAAGCTATTGGTACCGCATTTAATATCAATGCCAATTCAGAGCAGGTAACCATCACCGTGCTGAACGGTACTGTAATGGTCAGCCCTCGTGAACAGGGCAGGAAAAACGGGTCGGAACCCACCTTTGCATCCAAAGGACGACAAGTCGTGTTGGGTAAAGATACTTTAAACACTGCCGACACCAAAAATCTTGAGAAAGTGATGGCCTGGACTGAAAGAAAACTGGTTTTTTCCGGGGAATCGTTGCAGGAAAGTCTGAAAAAAATAAATCGGCATTCGAAGCACCGTCTGGTTGTTGAAGATTCCCGTTTAAAAGGTCTCCCCCTTTACGGAGTTTTTAATATGGGCGACAGCAGAGTGCTGATTCTTGCTCTGGAACAGAGCATGCCGGTTAAAGCGGTCGCGATTTCAGATGAGGTCACCCTGCTAATTTATAAAGAATAAGCCTGAGAAATTTACAGAAGTTGGAAAATCCGGAGGCAGGAACGTCCACTCTATGACTGTCTATGATTTTGGCCGCACGTCGATAGTCGCACGTCGAACGCTAAAAACAACATGTCTCAGTAGCCCTCTTTTACGGGGCACTGTTCTGGGGTATCAGGTTTGTGCGAAGAAGCGTTGGACCGGCCTTAAAAGCGTGCGACGTGCGACCGCCCTTAAGTAAGCGCCATTCATCACACGAACTATATCTTTCCTTCAAATCAAGAGCAAAGCGCTTTTAGCATTTCTGCAGGGCTGTAGATTTGGTAAGTCAACGCAACAGGTTCGCTGTACCCATTCGCCAGGGCCTGGCTCCCACAGTCATGGACTGCTTCGATACTTTGTCAGCTTCGCTCTTTATTCAGAAGCCTGGCATCGCCTGGTGGCACAGGTGGTCCTGTCACAACAACATCTCCTCAACTTGCGTTGAGGAGATGAAGAGTGGGACAGATCTTCCCGGCGACGTTGTGTCGCGCTCAGAAGCTATAGTGAAGGTTAAGTCCAATGGTTCGTGGGCGGAGCCGGTAACCGGCCGCACCTTCCCCCGAAGTAACACTGACGTGTTCCACCCAGGTCAGGTCGTCGGCATTGGTCAGATTTTTGACAAACAGATCGATCGCCAGTTTGTCCAGGGTGATACCGGTTTTCAGGTGAACTTGACTGAAGTCGCCGCTACTGGGCAAATTTTCGGGTTGGTCTATCCGAGTGTCATACTCCCCCACATAGGCGTAGTCGACCCGGGCAAAGGCGTCGTAGCCGGCCAGGGTGAACCCGTATTCCAGGCCCGCGCTGAAATTTATATCCGCCGAGCCCGGCAGGTCATCGCCCTTCTCGCCCAACCCCGACTGGTCTTGTGACAGCTTCGCTTCGTTATAGGACGCGCCCAGGCTAAGCTGCAACGTATCCGTCAGGCGCAGACGGGATTCCACTTCAATGCCTTCCGAGGTGGAGGCACCGGCACTGGCGTAATAGCCGCCGCAACCGGCCTTTGCCAATCCGACGAATACCGGAAGTCCTTCCCAGTCGATATGATAGAGCGCCACATCGAGGCTGACCCGGTTATCGGCGAACGTCCCTTTGAAGCCCAACT
>JBNKFQ010000023.1:0-7535 GCA_050289385.1 Porticoccaceae bacterium
GCCCCTTTTCCCCTGCCCCCCTTTGTGCCACGGGTGATGTTGATGCGCCCCAAACGGCTCGCTTGCACAATGGCCTTCTGCGCACCCAGTAAGGATGCTTCCCTAAAGCGCAAGCCCAGTTCCCGGGCCAGAGTCGCAACCAGTGCAACTCTTTCATACCCGCTATTGTTTAACCGGGTTATGGGTGGTGCCAGTGTTGTTCGACAATACGTTGTCGGTGCGTGAAGACGAACATTGGAACGCTGCCCGACAAACTGTGCCGGACTCATACTAAGGGCTGAGTCCTTCCGCATCGTCGCCAGAACAACATTAACGGTCGAGAGAATGTTCTGGGCGTAGGCCACGCTGATCTCGTCACTGTTCACCAGTGTTTTCAGATGGTTCCCGTACTGTTCCAGAACGTCCACGTTGACCTTTCGCGTATCGTTAATGCCCTGGTATTTCAAATACCGGGCAAACTGGTTCCAGCGCTCTTCGTGGGTTGCCCGTGTGCTGAAATGCCCCTGGCCGTAACGATCTGCCAGCGCATTTTTACCGGCCTAGGCCAGTTGCTTACCGTAGCCGTAATTTCGATTGCCGCCAATATGCCCCATACGATCCCTGTCCGTGGTAAACCTCAAGCCAACTGTTCGGAACAGTCGCCATGATTTTGACCAACGTTCCGAACGGACAACACACTGTTCTGAACGGTGGCTAATCCCTGTCAATCAGGCACCCAAATACCATCGAGCCTGTTTATCTGCGTGAGTGTTTTTTACCCTTCCATACCGGCTACTTGCCAATGCCGCAGTTTTAATTGCCGCCAACCTTGTCCACAAAACCCTGAATTCGGTAAGTGTTAAACCGGATAAAGCGCCGGTCGCGCTCGGCTGTTTCGCTCAGCCTGCGGCTGCCTGAAAAAGGCAGCGTGGACAATCTCAACCCTTCCCTGCATGGCACACCTGAACAGATCAAAATCTGCGGGTTGTGTGCTGTGCCAATTCATCAGATTTTGAGCCCTGAATCATGGTCGCCCGGATGGTTGTGTTGGCTTTTGTATCGGCGGTTGTGCTGCGGATACGGTGTTCTGGCTGGGATCGGGGCCGATGTTGCGGACCCGTCTCTGTGTAAAACCGCCACAGAGACGGGTTGGTCGATCGCAGCCTTGCTTCTCATTTGCTGGCATCACCTCCTGGTTTTTTGCTTGGGGTTAGTGGGATCAGGCAACACTCTGCCAGTTAGCAGTAGTATGGCCCCAAGCGCAGATCATCTGTTGTGACCTGCACTTGCCTCCATCGTTGTTGGTGATGGAGGGCTGGTTTACGGCTTTACACGTAGCCGCCACGGATAAGTGTTTTTACTAAACCACAAGGACAACAGTGGGCGCTATAGAAAACCTTGCCAAGTCTCTGCGTGGTTTTTTAAGCCCCGTGGTTACTGGGTTTCAGTGATTTAATCACAAGACAAAAAAACTACTTCAGGGTCTGTATGGATTTTCCATTGTTTGTCGGTTCTTCCCGCATAACATGGGAATGCCATAGAGAAAGTTGGTAACTGGAAGGTGACGTATGGCGAAGATAGAACCCCGGTTGATCAGGCTGAGAGACGCTCCTGATTATCTGGGCATGGACAAAAACAGGTTTAACAGGGAGGTTCGCCCTCATCTGACGAAAATCCTGATAGGTATACAAGGTATAGCTTTTGATCGGCTTGAAATGGACGCATGGGTGGATCAGTATAAGCACTGCAACGGGCGTCCCGCTTCTGAACAAGGAGTACAGATATGGGACGTAAACAAACGCCAGGATTACGAAAACGAGGCGACCTCTGGCACATTGAGAAACAGGTGCTCGGTCAAAAACTTTTCGAAAGCACTGGCACAAGCGACCTCAAAACGGCAGAGCTGATGCTGGCCCGTCGAATTGAGGAAGTACGGCAGGAACAGGTTTTTGGCGTTCGGCCCAAACGCATTTTTCGAGAAGCAGCGACACACTATCTCGAAGAGTATATGCACTTGGCGACAATTGCCGGATGCGCTCAAAACCTGAAACTGCTTGATCCTTACATTGGCGACTTGGCATTACAGCAAGTCCATATGGGGACGTTACAACCGTTCATCAATGATCGAAAGCGGCAAGGCAGGAAAAACAAAACCATCAATCTCGCGTTGTCAGTAGTACGCAGAATTCTGAATTTATCTGCGCGGCTTTGGCGACATGAAAATGGTATGACCTGGCTGGAAACGGCACCGCTGATTCAGTTGTTGCCGTTAACCGATGCGAGGAAGCCTTACCCGCTCTCGTGGGATGAACAACACCGATTGTTTCAGGCGTTACCGGATCATCTGAGCCGCATGTGTTTATTCAAGGTGAATACCGGGTGCCGGGATCAGGAGGTGTGTCGACTGCGCTGGGAATGGGAAATACCGGTACCCGAACTGGATACGTCCGTATTTCTGATTCCCGGGGAGTTGGTCAAGAATCGGGAAGATCGACTGGTGGTGCTCAATCGTGTTGCCAGTTCTGTCGTGGAGAGTGTGCGCGGCCAACACCGTGAATATGTTTTCACCTACAAGTCTCGACCGGTGGAACATATCAACAACAATGGCTGGAAACGTGCGCGTCGGCAGTTGAATTTGCCGGTGCGGGTTCACGATTTGAAGCACACGTTTGGGCGTCGGTTACGCGCCGCAGGTGTGCCACTGGAGACCCGGAAAATTCTCCTCGGCCATCGCAACGGCGACATCACTTCCCACTACTCGGCACCGGAACTGGAGGAGCTGATTGAAGCCGCAAACAGGGTCTGTGAGGGAAAGTCCGGCAAAACTCCGGCACTGGTGGTACTAAGGAGAAAGTCAGCTGGCTGCCATTTTGCTAACTGACTGTTATTTAGGGAGAAAAGTGGCACGCCCGGAGAGATTCGAACTCCCGACCAACCGGTTCGAAGCCGGTTACTCTATCCAGCTGAGCTACGGGCGCAAAGGCGCGCAGTATAATGCTCCCAATCAGCAAGCGCCAGCCAAAATTTATCTTGTTCCAACCAACACCCAACCCCTTTACACCGTGGCAGACGCGCTAAACACGTCGAATTCCCTCAAGGGTCTCGAAACTTACTTGTTGCGCCAACTTCAAGAAGTCCAACATATAGGCGACTTGTAACTGCTCTTCCCGTACGGCGGCATAAAGCGTGCGCCACAAGCCCTGCTTACCCAAAGGCCTGGAGGCCAAAAACCTGTTTTTTACATATTCCGCCATCGCCCAATTCGGCAAAGCCGCAACACCGCGGCCACTGGCTACCAGTTGCGCAATCATAAGAGTCAGCTCAGCCTTGCGGATATGTGCCGGCTCAATTTGTGATGGATTGAGAAAGTGTGTAAACACATCCATTCGCTCTGGTTCAACCGGATAAGTAATCAGTGTTTGGTCTGCCATTTGCTCTGGCGTGATAAAACTGTACTGCAACAAGGGGTGATCCAGCGGTAACGCCAGTTGCACCTCGTAACCAAATAAAGGCTGGTAGTCGATACCATCCAGGGGGGCCGGATCCGATGTCACCACCAAGTCAAGTTCGCCATGTTGCAGACCGGGCAAAGGAGCAAAACTGAAGCCTGTGCTCAAATCCACTTCCACTTCGGGCCAGGCGTCTCGAAAACGGTTGATGGAAGGCATCAACCAGTCAAAACAACTGTGACAATCTATCGACATAAACAAGCGCCCTGCCCGACCCTGAGTTATTTGCCTCAACTCGCGCTCCCCCTGGTCCACCAGTGGCAAGACATCGTCGGACAACGCCAGCAACCGTTGCCCAGCGCCGGTAAGGCGTAGTGGCCGCGACTTGCGAACATACAGGGGCATACCAATGCGTCCCTCAAGCTCCTTTATCTGGTGAGACAAGGCAGATTGGGTCATATGCAAGCGTTCAGCCGCCTCAACCAGCGAACCACCATCGCACAGTGCCTTGATTGTTTTCAGGTGCCTCAAATCCAACATGAAATTATTTCAACATTAAGTTAAAAAAGTTGATTTGCGTTCATTCTACTGCCTGGCAAAAATAAGGTCCATATCGAATTAACCGAGAACTACCCTCCATGAATACAACTCATAACCTGGGCTTCCCCAGAATTGGAAAAAACCGGGAGTTAAAAAACGCACTGGAACGCTACTGGCGTGGCGAAATAGAGCAGCAAGCACTGTTTGACGTGGGATCAGAACTTCGTCGTCGTCATTGGGCACTGCAAAAAGAATCCGGAATTGATTTGATCCCGGTGGGTGACTTTGCCTGGTATGATCATGTACTCACCACAACCGCCATGTTGGGAGCCCTGCCAGACAGGCATGTAAATACCCGATCGTTAAAAACCAACTGTGAGCTGGATATCGATTGCCTGTTTCGTGCCGCTCGTGGGCGAGCGCCCAATGGCACGCCAGCACCAGCCTGTGACATGACCAAATGGTTTAACACCAATTACCACTACATTGTGCCGGAACTCAAGGCAGACCAGTCGTTCGCCCTGTCGTGGTTCCAGTTGTTTGATGAAGTTGAGGAAGCCAAACAACTGGGCATTCGCGCCAAACCCGTATTATTGGGGCCGGTTACCTTCCTCTGGCTGGGCAAGTGCCATGATTCAGACTTTGACAAGCTTTCGTTGCTGGACAACCTGCTACCGGTTTACACGGAAATTCTTGATCGGTTGGCGCAACAGGGTGTGGAATGGGTGCAAATCGACGAACCCGTACTGGCCCTGGAATTACCCGCTCCCTGGCTGCATGTGCTGGAAAAAAGCTATCACCGTCTGCAGAGACGAGATCTGAAATTACTGGTCGCCACCTGGTTTGGCGGCCTCGGTTCAAACTTGCACCATGCGGTGCGGCTGCCGGTCGATGGCATTCATCTTGATGCGGTTAACGCACCGGACGAACTCGGCAAGTTGGCAGATCAGTTGCCTGGCAACAAGATACTCTCTGCCGGCATCGTTAACGGGCGCAACGTCTGGCGCAATAACCTGCATGCAAGCATCGACGCCCTGGCCCCGCTTAAAGCTCGCCTCGGTGAACGCCTCTGGATTGCACCTTCATGTTCACTGCTGCACTGCCCTGTCGATCTTGATGACGAGAAAGAACTGGACGCTGAACTTCGATCATGGCTGGCCTTTGGCAAGCAAAAACTGGCAGAGGTCACAACCATCGCTCGTGCGTTGTCCAGTGACAGTAGCCCTGGCACACTGAATGCGTTGTCAGCATCCGATCTTGCTATCACGTCGCGCGCCCAATCGGACCGTGTTCATAATCCCCTGGTGCAGCAACGACTCGGTGGTATTCAGGAAACCGACTTTCAGCGACATCTTCCACACCAGGAGCGCATTCAATTGCAACAACAAACCTTGCAGTTGCCGCTGCTACCGACAACAACTATTGGTTCTTTTCCACAAACGTCGAATATACGCTCCACTCGTCGCGCCCGGCGTCAGGGTGATATCTCTGAAAGTTCATATCAGGAAGCCATTCGCGAGGAAATAAAAATCGCCATAGAAAAGCAGGAATCTCTGGGGGTTGATGTATTGGTGCATGGCGAAGCCGAACGCAACGATATGGTCGAGTACTTTGGCGAACTGCTCGACGGTTTCGCATTTACCGTCAATGGCTGGGTACAAAGTTACGGTTCACGCTGCGTTAAACCGCCCATTATCTATGGCGACGTGAGCCGGCCCAAAGCCATGACAGTAGCCTGGTCGAGTTACGCCCAGAGTTTGAGCAAAAAGCCAGTCAAGGGAATGCTGACAGGTCCGGTTACCATGCTGAGCTGGTCGTTCCCGCGAGAGGACATATCACGCCAGCAGTGTGCTTTCCAGATAGCTCTGGCCTTGCGCGACGAAGTGACAGACTTGGAAAAAGCAGGTATTGGCATACTGCAAATTGACGAACCGGCTTTGCGTGAAGGCCTGCCGCTGCGGCAAGACGATTGGCAGGCGTACCTGGAGTGGGCAGTCAATGCCTTCCGCTTGACCGTAGCCAATGTCAACGACAGCACACAGATTCATACCCATATGTGCTATTCCGAGTTCAATGACATCATTAAAGCTATCGCCGCCATGGATGCCGACGTCATTACGATTGAAACCGCGCGTTCAAAGATGGCGCTACTGGAGGCGTTTGAAAATTTTTCCTGGCCCAACCAGATTGGACCGGGCATATATGACATCCATTCGCCCAACGTTCCAGGCGTGGATACAATTGCCGAATTACTGCGGCAGGCGATCGAACAGATTCCATCTGCCCGACTCTGGGTAAATCCGGACTGCGGTTTAAAAACCCGCACCTGGGCAGAGGTTGAGTCTGCGCTGACGCAAATGGTTGCTGCTACCAGGGTTGTACGTGCAGAGCAGGAAGGAGTGGATTGAAACGTCAAATGATAACCTTGAGGGCATCTTTATTCTTTCCAAAGCTCGTGCCATGCTATACATGGCTGACTGAACACAGGAAAATATATGAGCGATCTTGATTTTTTTTCTATCTCCATCGCCCCGGCAAGCTGGGCCGAGGACGGGGAACAGATAACAGACATCAGGCGCCATGTGTTTGTTGAAGAGCAACAAGTACCTGAAGAAATAGAGCTGGATGAGTACGATGCCGGTGCAAAACACTGGCTGGCCCTTGATCCAGACAACAAAGCTATCGGCACCATACGATTGGTGGATAACGCCAGGGTTGGTCGCCTGGCGGTATTGCGGAAATATCGAGGGAAAGGGGTTGGCTCTGCCCTGATGCGACGGCTTATTCTGGATGCCAGCAGCGACGGTATTAGCAACCTTACCCTCAACGGGCAAACATCGGCGATTCCCTTCTACGAAAAATTCGGTTTTCAATGCCATGGACCTGTGTTTCAGGAAGGCGGTATCGAGCATCGTCAAATGACACTGGATCTCGGGCCCTACCGATACCTTTCAAAAGATTACGGGCCTCCAGATACCGGGCGGCACCCGCTGACAACAGCGGACCAGTTTGCCGAGGCAATTGTCAGCCTTGCCCGGCAAGGCCGTCGAGACATACGCCTGTTCAGTGAGGAGCTGAACCTGCCCTGGCTGGAAAACAAGGATGTGCTGGAGGCTTTGCAAAAGTTTGCCGTATCGCAGCCAAGCGCCCGGATATGCATACTGATTCGCTATACTTCGATGCTGGAATCCAGCTTTCACCCTTTGCTGGAGCTGCAAAAACGCTTGAGCAGCCACATTGAGGTACGCCAGTTGTCCGAGGAATTTCAGCCTCAATTAATTGAATATATGATCTTTGATGAATCCGCGTTGGTACGGGTAGTGGACGCGACAAAACCAGCCGGCTTTGCCGCTCCTGATTCTGCCCATGAAACCCGCCCACTGATCAATGAATTTGATCACATGTGGCAATACAGCAGTACTCCACCCGGCCTTCGTCAACTGGAAATCTAGGGAACCTCTGAACAAGTCTATGGCGTCTCTGCGAGACCTGAAGCGTGTAGCTGCAAGACGCAATCCGAAGGCCAGGGCTGGTTGTCCCTGGCGAGGGTTGCAACGCGGCAGATGC
>JBNKFQ010000024.1:0-16166 GCA_050289385.1 Porticoccaceae bacterium
TGTTCCACGTGGAACACACCCCAGTCCAAAAACTGTCGCCGATACAGTGGCCCCCCTTCCAACAAGTTGATGCTTTCGCTGTTAATCAACTGCAAGGGCAACTCTTCGGCCAGACTTGCTGCACTGTGCACCTGTTCCCCTGCTTTTTTTATCTTTATTTCTCCGCTGCGAGTGCGTGTTATACCAAGTGGCACATCAACACCGGACTCCGGGTTGGCCAAAACGCCAAATATGGTGCAACTGTCTTCTTCGTGGGTAATAACAGTACGTATATTGCGACTGCGAAATGATCGACCACGCCCCAGCAGGTAAATGGCCTCCAAAACTGACGTTTTGCCGCTGCCATTGGCACCGTACAGAAAGTTGGCGCCAGCACAAAAAGAAAGTTGGACCTGCTCCAGATTGCGTAACCGGTGCACGTCCAACTGTTTGAGATACATATAATGAATGGCTTTAGAAGCGGTGTGCCCTGTCAGAGACGCATCGGCATCACAACATAAACCGCTTCCGGGTTTTCCGGATCCTCCAGGAGCGCGCTGCTGTTTGAGTCAGACAGAGTAAAGCGAGCCGTCGTCCCTCGCAAAACGCCAAATACATCCAACAAGTAACTGACATTAAAGCCTATTTCGAGACTCTCACCTGTGTAATTAACGGCAACCTCTTCTTCGGCTTCTTCCTGTTCCGGGTTGTTGGCCACAATCTTGATCTGATTGTCGGTTAACAACAGACGGACACCACGATATTTCTCGTTGGACAATATGGCTGCTCGAGCAAATGCCTGGCGCATTTCATCACGTTCGCCGGTAACTTCTTTGGTGCCACCGCGCGGCAACACACGTTCGTAGTCCGGATAAGAGCCATCCACCAATTTGGAAGTAAACTGAAAGCCCTCTGCAGATACACGAATGTGATTATTACCAACCACCACATTTACATCGTCTTCATCGCTCAGCAAGCGCGACAGTTCCATTACACCTTTGCGTGGAATAATTGCAGAAACCTTTTCCGCAACCTCTACCGGAAGCGGGTGTGTGGACATGGCCAGACGATGGCCATCTGTGGCCACCGCTCGAAGCAGTTTATCGCTCGCCTCCCACAGCATACCGTTCAGGTAATAACGAACGTCCTGTTGCGCCATGGCAAAAGCCGTAGCATCTATCAGCTTCTTGAGTTCAAGTTGACCAATTGCAAATTCAAGACGGCCCGGCCCTTCATCCACGCTGGGGTAATCACTGGCTGGCAAGGTTGAAAGTGTAAAGCGACTGCGCCCGCTTTTTACCACCACTCGACCGTCTTTTTCAGAGAAATCTATCGTGCATCCCTCTGGTAAAGAGCGGCAAATATCCATCAGTTTGCGCGCTGGAACCGTAATTTCTCCACCTTCTCCCGGCTGTTCCAGCTCAACACTGCCAACGATTTCTACCTCGAGGTCTGTACCGGTCAAAGACAACTGACTGCCGTCCAGCACAATGAGCACATTGGAAAGGATCGGTAAAGTCTGACGACGCTCGACAACACCGAGTACAAGTTGCAGCGGCTTTAACAGTGTTTCGCGAGATACGGAAAATTTCATGGCTTTCCTTCTTTTAACTGGCTCTGATATTTACAAAAATCGCTTTTTACAAAAATTCTTTAAATCGAATTAAACTCGCTGGCTAACTGCCTCAGGTAGTCAGCGAACGCAGCAAGTGTTTCATATCTTCCCGCATGTCGCGATCCGTATCCTGCAATTCACGAATTTTGCGGCACGCGTGCAAAACAGTCGTATGATCACGACCACTAAAAGCATCGCCAATCTCCGGCAAGCTATGGTTTGTCAGCTCTTTGGCCAAAGCCATGGCAACCTGTCTGGGACGCGCAACAGAACGACTGCGACGCTTGGAAAGCAGGTCAGACATTTTTAATTTGTAATACTCGGCCACCACTCGCTGAATGTTGTCTATGGTAACCAGCTTGTCCTGTAACGCCAACAAATCTTTGAGTGTTTCCCTGATCAGTTCAATGTCGATGGATCGCCCAGTGAAGTGAGCACTTGCTATCACTCTTTTAAGCGCCCCTTCCAGCTCTCGAACGTTGGATCGCACTCTTTGAGCGAGAAAAAAAGCAGCTTCGGAAGGCAGCTCCATCTTCACCTGTTCCGCTTTTTTCATCAAAATCGCTACTCTGGTCTCGAGCTCGGGTGGTTCTACCGCTACGGTTAATCCCCAACCAAACCGTGATTTTAACCTTTCTTCTACACCATCTATTTCTTTCGGATAACGATCACATGTAAGGATCATCTGTTGACCCCCTTCCAGCAACGCATTAAAGGTGTGGAAGAACTCCTCCTGAGAACGTTCCTTGCCTGCAAAAAACTGGATGTCATCAATTAGCAAAGCATCTACAGACCGGTAAAAACGTTTGAAGTCATTAATTGCATTGAGCTGCAACGCTTTAACCATATCTGCCACAAAACGCTCGGAGTGCAGATAAATCACTTTGGCATTGGCCTTCTGTTGCCGAAGGGCGTTACCCACTGCATGCATCAGGTGGGTCTTACCCAAACCAACACCACCATAAATAAAGAGGGGATTATATGAGCCACCAGGATTCTCGGCTACCTGCCGTGCTGCAGCAAGCGCCAGTTGGTTGGATTTGCCCTCAACAAAGGAGTCAAAAGTAAACGTCCCATTCAAATTGCTTTTGTGACGAAGCCCACCTTCTACATCTATTGCAACAGATGTTTCCACATTGTTGGTAGTGCGGTTAGTACGTTCGACAACCGGAGATGACTCGAACGTTTGTACTGAAGGCCGGGCACTGATGTCTGGTGTTGTGACTTTGTTGTTTTGGGGTGAAGCAGACGAAATATCCTGAGGTGTTTTTTCAGATACAAAGTTTGGTCGAACACTGCGCGATTCCACCACCACATCCACATCGCGTTCACCCACCTGGCAAAACAACTCGCGTATGCGGAGTAAAAATTTGTCAGAAACCCAGTCCTGAACAAAACGGTTAGGTGCGAGCAGACAAATTGTGTCTGATGCCCTGGTATCAATTTGAAGTGGACGAATCCAGGTGTTGTATTGCTGGTCAGGCAGTTCTTCCCGTAAATAGCCCAGGCATTTTTCCCAAAGCACCTCAGCCAAAACCTTTTCCCCTTTTGATTATTATCGGTGTCGTGAAGCGAAATTACCGGTGTAGTCTAACGTGTGTTAGTTCGGTTATCCACAACAACAATCATTTTCTTTAAAATTGCCGAATAAAATTAAAATATATATTTTTCAATAACTTGACGTTTTTTTAATACGTTAGTTTATACACAGAAGGCAAACTGTTTTTTGAGCAAATTTTAACCATAACCTGTGGATAAGCTGTGTGTTTTTTGTGTTAATCATGGGAGTAATTTGTCAACTGTAAAAAAAGTACCAAAAACCGGTATCAGGCACAGCCCAAACATACAGCTCACTCCGGTCAGAACGTGATTGCTGACTCAAGCTTTCGTTGCAGTCATTTACCGATACAAAAGCTGGAAAAAATTCGGCCCAGCAGGTCATCTGTAGTGAACTCCCCGGTAATTTGCCCCAATGCTGTTTGCGCCTGGCGAAGGTCTTCGGCCAGCAACTCTCCTGCGGCAGAATCCAGCAACTGTTGTTGCCCGCTTAATAACAACTGTCGCGTTTGTTCTAGTGCCTGAATATGTCGCCGACGGGCCGTAAAGCTGCCTTCCGACGCACCGGCGTATCCCATACAATCCTTGAGATGTTGCACCAGATTATCCAGGCCGGATCCGTCCAGGGCAGACAAACGAATTACCGGATGACCGTGGTCTTCCGATACTCCGGCGCCAATACCGGAAAGATCAGCCTTGTTGAGCACAAAGGTAATGTTGTTCCTCTCCGGATATTTGTCGAAATAATCCGGCCAGTTTCTTTTTGCATCCAGCGAGTGTTTTTGGTTGCTGTCAATCACAAATAAAATGCGGTCGGCAGACTCTATTTCATGCCAGGCACGACGAATCCCTTCCCGCTCAACCGGATCAGCGCTGTCACGTAAACCTGCGGTGTCGATAATGTGCAGTGGCATACCATCAAGATGAATTCTCTCTCGCAACACGTCCCGGGTAGTACCTTCTATTTCTGTAACAATTGCTGTATCGCGGCCAGACAGCGCATTTAGCAAACTTGATTTACCGGCATTGGGTTTGCCAGCGATAACAACCGTCATACCTTCCTGAATCAATGCCCCTTGTTGTGCATCGGCAAAAATCAAATCCAGTTGTGCAAGCAACTGCTCCAGGTCTTCACACACTTTGTTGTCAGCCAGAAAGTCGATTTCCTCTTCCGGAAAATCAATTGCCGCTTCCACATACATGCGCAGTTGGATCAATTGATCAGCAAGTTGATGTACACGCCGGGAAAAAGCCCCTTGTAACGATCTTAATGCACAACGGGCAGCTTGTTCCGATGACGCATCAATCAGATCAGCAATAGCTTCGGCCTGGGCCAGATCTATTTTGTCATTGAGAAATGCACGTTCAGAAAATTCTCCGGGACGAGCCAGACGAACACCAAGGCCGGTTAGCCGACGCAGTATCGTGTCCAGAATGACCGGACCACCATGCCCCTGAAATTCCAGAACGTCTTCGCCGGTAAAAGAGTGAGGCGCCGGGAAAAAAAGAGCGATTCCTTCATCAATGGCTTGACCGCTCGCGTCTGAAAAACGGGTAAATGTCGCGACGCGAGGTTCGGGAACAAGGCCAAGAGTCTGTTTTGATATTTCCCGAACAGCAGGACCTGAAATCCGGACAATTCCGACACCACCACGGCCGGGGGCCGTAGCCACGGCGGCGATGGTATCGGTATCAAGGCTGGAAACAGAATCCTGAAAAGTCATTGGTAAAGTGTACCGCTTAACCCTCAACAGCGTACAGAAACCCGATACCTCTCTGCCCTGCTGTGAACCGCCCCCTGTAAACTGTCAACTATGTTTTATCCATCTGCCGGTTAACTATCCAGCCCTGAATAATGGAAAACAGGTTGTTGACCGTCCAGTAAAGCACCAGGCCTGCCGGAAACCACATAAACATGAAGGTAAAGATAACGGGCATCATTTTCATGGCTGCAGCCATGCTGGCCTCTGCGGGTTGGGGATTCAGCTTTTGCTGGAACCACATGCTCAACCCCATCAACACGGGCAGAATAAAAAGCGGGTCTTTAACCGACAAATCGGCTACCCAGAACCAGTCGGCATGACGCAGCTCGATACTCTCAAACAACATATAGTACAAGCCGATAAAAATTGGCATGGGTATCAGCATGGGCAAGCAGCCACTCATGGGATTGGTTTTGTGCTTTTTATACAAGCCCATCATTTCTTGAGACATGCGCTGCCGGTCGTCCCCATACAATTCTTTCAGGCGCGTCATTTCCGGTTGCAATTTGCGCATTTTCGCCATTGATCTGGCACTTTTGGCAAACAGCGGGTACATGGGTATGCGTACGCAAAGCGTTAACAACAGGATTGCCCATCCCCAATTGCCCACAAGATTGTGCATCCAGGTCAGTAAGGCGAACAGCGGCTTCGAAATCCACCACGCCCAACCGTAGTCAATGGTCAAATCCAGATAGGGTGCAATTTTTTCCAGTTGCCGCTGGTCCTTGGGCCCAGCGTAAAATCCGGCTCTTAATTCACCTTGTTGTCCTGGTGCAACATTGATGGCTGGCCCAACAAAACCAAAAGCATATTCATCTGCACCACTGAGTTTGCGCAGCGAATAACTGTTTTTCTGATCGGGTTGCGGTATCCAGGCGCTGATAAAATAGTGCTGCAACATTGCAACCCAACCACCGGTTACAGTCTCCTTGACGGGTGAGTCATTAATGTCATCAAACTTAAACTTTTTGTAATGTTCTTCGTTGGTGGTAAGTGCCGGCCCAACGTGTGGTTGCATACCCATCCCGGAATCGCTTTCGGGTATTGAACTGTCGCGTTTTATCTGTGCGTACAGGTTGCCCTTCCAGTCGGTATTGCCGCGGTTATCGATCTGGTAATTTACATCTACCAGATAATCTCCGCGCCGGAACACAAGAGTTTTGGTAATTGCGACACTCGCGTCCTGATACCGCAATTTCACTTCCAGATCATCACTGCCCTCTTGCAGTACATATTCTGCCGCATCGGTAACAAACACCGGGCGGTGTCCGGATTTGTCTGTACCATCACGCCCCACCAGACCGCTTTGCGCCACATACGTGTGCGTGCTGGTGCGATTGAGCAAGACAAGAGGATCACCACTATCGAGGTGTGCCAGATGTTGCGGCAACGCCACCTGCACAATGTCCCCGCCGTTGGTATCTATACGCACTTCCAGCACATCTGTTTTTACCGAAATTAAACGGGCGTCTGGCTGAGCTGGCAGCGCCTTTTTCTCATCGTCGGCAACGGTTGGGACCTCGTCTGTCGGCACAGCATCTTCCACAGTCGTTTCTGCCTGTGGTACAGAAGAAACTGATGGCAGGACGGCCTCAATAGCGTTGTCATCAAGAGCTGGTTTGCGGCTCTCTTCAAATTCGTTCCACTTCTGGAACAACAGAATTACCACGACAACAATGCCGCCTAACAGAAGTGTGCGTTGCCAATCCATTCTTATTTCTCGGGCTTGTTTACATGTGTGTCCGGTACGGGATCATAACCACCGGGATGAAAAGGGTGACATTTTATAAGGCGGCGCGCCGTTAAATAACCCCCCTTGAGCACTCCGTACTTGTTCAGCGATTCCAAAGCATAAGCTGAGCAAGTTGGGTGAAACCTGCAATTACTACCCAACATGGGGCTAACAAACCGGCGATACCCCTGGATCATAGCGACAATCAATCGGCGCATGATTCTTTACTATTGGTTGGGGCGTTCTTCTTCATCTCTTTTTTAACCTTTCGCCCCAGGCGGCTGAAGGACTCGCACATTAACCGGTTCAGTTGGGCACTGTCCAGCTCACCGATGCCCTTGCGAGCAAGAATTACGATATCGACAGAGCCAATTCGTCCAGCGTCCAGGCGAAACATCTCCCGGGCAGACCGTTTTACACGGTTGCGACTGACGGCGTGACGTACATTTTTTTTGGCGATAACCATTCCCAGACGAGGATGGTCAAGAGAGTTGGGGGTTGCCAGCAGCAGCAAGTACTGATGACCGACCTTGAATCGTGCATTATCAAAAACAGCCTGGTACTGGCGCGAACTCAACAGGCGTTTTTCTCTACCAAACGATATCCCGATTTTCGGCATCTGCCGCCCCGACACCAGGCTGCTTCAACTATATAACCAATGAGAAACAGCCTTCTTGAATAGTAATCAGGCTGCCAGACGCTTGCGGCCCTTGGCGCGACGTCTCTTTATAACCAGACGACCATTTTTTGTCGCCATGCGCGCACGAAAACCGTGATTGCGCTTGCGTTTTAAAACACTGGGCTGAAATGTTCTTTTCATGGCTCAACTCCATAGGTAGCGAGCGTTAAATTCATATCGCCAAGGCCCCACAAATGGGGGTATCACATGGCCTGTTACGCAGGTTTGCCTGCAAAGGGGCGGCGATTTTAATGAAAAAGCGGGCTTAGATCAATGGATTGTTTTGGCGTGTGACCTCTACCCACTCCCCCACCTCCACAACTGGCACCGTTTTCCCCGACACATCTCCCACAAGAAGCTGTGTAAAAGCCACAGGAAAAACTGGTGATAACACTGTGGACAATTGTGGGTAAAAAAGGTCTTTTTCCTGGCCTGTTGATAAGAGCCCCTTTCTTCCACAGGTTCAACCCCCTGTTACCGGCAGTTTGCCCGTAGTTTGTTACCAGCATTTGAAAGGATACAACTAACTGATATTTATAGAAATTACAGGATTATCCACAGAAACGGAGGTTACTAATAACAGTAATTAACATAAGTATCTTATATATATACAAATTAATAATATTTATTTCAGGTTAACAATATTGCCCGGTTAATTTTTGAACAGTTTGCCGTATAATTGCCGCCCCGATAAATACCCGGTACGAGAACAGGTCTGATGCTGCACCCCGAACAGTTTGATGTCATTGTTATTGGCGGTGGCCATGCCGGCACGGAGGCGTCTCTGGCAGCAGCTCGCATGGGCAGCAAAACCTTGCTGTTAACCCACAACATCGAGACCCTGGGACAGATGTCTTGTAATCCGGCAATCGGGGGTATTGGCAAAAGCCACCTGGTGAAGGAAGTTGATGCCCTTGGCGGTGCCATGGCACAAGCTACGGATTTGGGGGGAATTCAGTTTCGCGTACTTAATGTTCGCAAAGGGCCAGCGGTTAGAGCAACCAGAGCACAGGCTGATCGAGTACTGTACAAAGCGGCGATCCGTGAAATACTGGAAAACCAGGACAATCTCACCATTTTTCAACAGGCAGTAGATGACCTGATTGTGACAAATGGTCAGGTGTTTGGTGTCGTTACTCAAATGGGCCTCAAGTTTCACGCCCGGTCAGTGGTTCTGACTGCCGGCACTTTCCTTGGTGGGCTAATCCATATCGGGATGGAAAACCATTCAGGTGGTCGTGCCGGTGACCCTCCATCCATAGCTTTGGCACAACGCCTGCGCGAAATGCCGTTTCGGGCTGAGCGCCTGAAAACCGGTACGCCTCCCCGGCTTGACGCTCGCAGCGTCGATTTCTCGGTAATGCAGGAGCAGCAAGGCGACCAACCGACACCCGTAATGTCTTTTCTGGGGGCTGCGGGGCAACACCCGCAACAAGTCAGTTGCTATATCACTCACACTAACGCGCACACCCACGAACTGATTCGAGGTGGCCTGGACAGGTCGCCCATGTACAGTGGTGTGATTGACGGCGTCGGCCCACGTTATTGCCCTTCAATTGAAGACAAAATCGTGCGTTTTGCCGACAAGGGCAGCCATCAGATATTTGTCGAACCCGAGGGTTTGACTACCCATGAGCTATACCCCAACGGCATCTCCACCAGTTTGCCTTTCGATGTGCAGCTGGATCTGGTGCGTTCCATTGCCGGCTTTGAGAATGCCTGGATAACGCGACCCGGCTATGCCATCGAATACGATTTTTTTGATCCACGTGACCTGAAACATACACTGGAAACCAAATTTGTTGGCGGACTATATTTTGCGGGCCAGATAAATGGTACTACCGGCTATGAAGAGGCAGCCGCTCAAGGCTTGTTGGCCGGTGCCAACGCCGCTCTTGCCGCGCAGGGCAAGGAACCCTGGATTCTGCGTCGTGACGAAGCCTATATTGGCGTGCTGGTGGACGACCTGATCACACTCGGCACCAGTGAGCCCTATCGAATGTTCACCAGTCGGGCTGAATACCGGCTATTGCTGCGCCAGGACAACGCCGATTTGCGCTTGACCGAAAAGGGGCATCAGTTGGGGTTGGTGGATGACAACCGCTGGCAGGCTTTCAGCCGCAAACGCGAAGCCATTGAACTGGAGCGCGAGCGGCTGAAAACCACCTGGGTTCAGCCCGGTTCAGACGCGGCCCGGCAGGTTGAGCGAAAAACCGGCAGTGCTGTTACGCGAGAGTACAGTTTGTTCGACCTGGTCAAGCGCCCAGAGTTGGATTACCGGGACGTTGCAGGTTTGAAAGGCGAGCCGGTAGCAGATTATCAGGTTGCAGAGCAGGTTGAGATAGCGGCCAAATATGCCGGTTATATTGATCGCCAACAAGACGATATTGATCGGTTGCAGGCGCAGGAAAATACAGCAATTCCAGCTGACTTTGATTTTCGGCAGGTAAAGGGGCTGTCCAGCGAAGTTATGCAAAAACTGACCGAAGCGCGACCGGAAACGCTGGGGCATGCCACGCGTATACCAGGGGTGACACCTGCTGCGGTTTCGCTGTTGCTGGTTTATCTGAAAAAACAGACATCAAAACAAAAATCGGCGTGAAAGCGTGACGTTGAATAGTAGCCTGCGGGCAGACCTGGAAGCAGATCTTCGTGATGGACTCGGCAAACTTTCTCTGCGGCTGTCTGATCTGCAGGTAGCCAAGCTGCTTGCTTATGTAGAAGAGTTGGCGCGCTGGAACCGGGCCTATAACCTGACCGCTGTGCGCGATCCAAAGGAAATGGTGTATCTGCACTTGCTGGACAGCCTTGCCATATTGCCTTATTTGCGAGGTCGCCAGTTTGCGGATGTGGGCACTGGTGCAGGTATTCCGGGCATTCCCCTGGCTATTGCCTGTCCGGAAAGACGGTTCCACCTGATTGACAGCAATGGCAAAAAAACCAGATTTGTTTTTCAGGTGCGCAACCTGCTCGGTTTGGACAATGTGATTGAAACGCAGGCAAGGGTTGAGGCGTTTCGGCCTGACACCGGTTATGATGGTGTCATCAGTCGCGCCTTTGCCAGTGTGCCGGACATGATAACCGGCTGTGCCCACCTGGTGAGGCAAGGTGGTCGTTTTTACGCAATGAAAGGCAAACTGCCACAGGATGAGTTGAGACAACTGCCAAAAAACTATAAGGTCGTTGCCTCCCGTGTGCTTGGTGTGCCTGGTGTGGATGCAGAGCGACACCTTATAGAAATTGAAAATGGACTTTAAACAACAGATTGCGTGTACGACGAGTGCCACAGAACCCGATGACAAGAGCTATATGCCAGTGAGTGCAAACCCCGGTGACCGTTAACAAGAGCCGCATATTTACTATCGTCAACCAGAAGGGTGGCGTGGGCAAAACCACCACCAGCGTGAATCTGGCGGCGTCCCTTGCCAGCTATGGCAAGCGAGTGCTGATGGTGGATATGGACGCACAGGGCAATGCCACCATGGGGTGTGGAATAGACAAAAATGACCTTGAAAGCAGTGTTTACGATGTACTGGTTCAAGGCCAGCAAATCAGCGATGTTTTACAGCGTTGCGAATCCGGAAAGTTTGATGTGCTGGCGGCCAATGGCGACCTGACTGCCGCAGAAGTCGAGTTGTTAAAAGTCTCTGGCAAGGAGAGTCGACTGCGTTACGCCCTGGCCAGGGTCAAGGCCAATTACGATTATTTGATTATCGACTGTCCGCCATCACTCAGTATGTTGACCGTTAATGCTCTGGTGGCTTGTGATGGCATCATCATCCCCATGCAGTGTGAATATTACGCTCTGGAAGGCCTGTCTGCTTTGCTCGATACGGTACGCAAGATCAGTAAAACGCTGAACCCGAAACTGCGTATTGAGGGAATTTTGCGCACCATGTACGACCCGCGTAACAGTTTGACCAACGAAGTGACCAATCAATTGCGCCAACACTTTGGCGACAAGGTGTATCGGGTCAGTATTCCGCGTAACGTGAAACTGGCCGAAGCGCCAAGCTACGGTGAACCTGCCCTGGTATACGACAAACACTCCAAGGGCTCGTTGGCCTATATGGGATTGGCGGGAGAGATTATTCGCCGGCACAAGGCAGAATATGTTGCCGCACAAGAATTGGCAGGAACCTGAGAAAATGGCAAAGCGAAAACTTGGACGCGGGCTTGATGCTCTGCTGGCTGGCGCAGTTACAGAAGACAATGCGGTAGATATTTCCGTGCCCTTGAGCGGTGATCAATTGCGAGAGCTGCCCGTGGAGTTTTTGCAACGGGGAAAATATCAGCCGCGCCGGGATATGCACACCGAGGCTCTGGAAGAGTTAGCCAATTCGATTCGAGCCCAGGGGGTAATGCAGCCGATCGTGGTGCGTCCGGTTGCGCCAGACCGCTATGAAATCATCGCGGGTGAACGCCGGTGGCGTGCTGCGCAGATTGCAGAGCTGGACGTTGTGCCAACCCTGATCAAGGATGTGCCGGACGAAGCCGCCATAGCCATGGCTTTGATTGAAAACATCCAGCGCGAAGACCTCAACCCGATTGAAGAAGCCCAGGCGCTGATTCGGCTACAGAATGAATTTGAGCTCACCCAGCAGGAGGTTGCGACAGCGGTTGGTAAATCTCGTACCGCAGTGACCAATTTAATGCGACTGATGACCTTGCAAGAAGAGGTACGTCGTTTACTTGAGCACGGTGACCTAGAAGCTGGTCACGCCAAGGCATTGCTGGGGCTAAAAGAAGAGCAGCAGGCAGAAGCGGCTCGTACAGTCGTGGCACGGGGGCTTTCTGTACGTCAGACAGAGTCTTTGGTTCGCCGTCTGTTGCAACAAGCTGAGGCCGGAGCAACAGAGGTAAAAACAGACCCTGATATCAAACGGCTGGAGGAAGATTTGTCTGAGCGGGTGGGTGCACCCGTGATATTGCAGCATACCGCCAAAGGCAGGGGACGACTGGTATTCAAGTACGATAGCCTGGATGAGCTTGACGGTATTATTGCCCATATAAAATAATTATTGTCCATATAACATAAAAAATGACGTCCCATTGCGCACTTTTTTGGACGTTGTAAAAAAGCGAGAACATGAAAGAACGTCTCTGAGCCCGTCAAAGCAAGGTTGATAGCGCTTTCGGCGTACGTTGTGTGATATACGACAATGAATATGCGACCCGGCGATTGGGCACAGTTTCAAGTTGAATAACCAGGCCGTTATTCCTATAATTGCGCCGCCTCGGACCGGCCCTGGTGGCCGGTCTGATGTTGTTGCGCGGCAGGAAATGAAAATATTGCGGCGCTGACAGAAACAATCGATGGATGGGAAATCGAGAGGCGGTCGGCAAAAATGGCGAGAATCCAGGCCCCGCCGGTATACAGTGTCATTCAGGTCCAGGTGGTAATACTGGCTGTATTCTCAATCGTTTTGCTGGGTATTGATTGGCGGCTGTCTGCGAGTGCAGCGATTGGCGGGATGATACAGATACTCCCGCAGGTTTGGTTTACGCGACAGGCCTTTCGTTATATGGGCGCGCGGCAGGCCCTTAAAATTGTCAGTGCCATGTATCGGGGAGAAAGCGGGAAGCTACTGTTAACTGCTGCATTGTTTGCCACAGTCTTCAAGTTGGTGACCTGGGTGCAGCCAGTAGTTTTGTTTGTCTCCTTTGGCGTGATGATTATTGTGCATCTGTTTGGTACGGCAAGAGTGCTTAACCGGCATAACTGAACAGACGTTCAACACAAGCGGCAACACAATGAGACAACGCACACTGAATTCGGTTTTTGAACGAGACGAGTAATGGCAAGCGAAAACCAGACAACATCAGAATATATCAACCATCACCTGACAAATCTGGTGTATGGCTACCGCGAAGGCCATGGTTGGGGTCTGGCGCACAGCGCCGAAGAAGCAAAAGAGATGGGGTTTCTGTCCATCAATGTCGATTCCATGTTCTGGTCAATCGCCCTTGGTCTTTTGTTCCTGTTTACTTTCCGCAAAGTCGCTCGCAGCGCCACAACGGGCGTACCTTCAGGCTTGCAAAACGCCGTTGAATGGCTAGTAGAGTTTATTGAAAACGTCGTAAAAGATGTCTTTCACGGGCGCAACAAGCTGGTTGCGCCGCTCGCCCTGACAGCCTTTGTCTGGGTGTTGTTGATGAATCTTATGGACTTGATTCCGGTGGACCTGATCCCAGCTCTGGTGAGTCAGGGAGGTGTGCATTTCCAGAAAGTTGTTCCCTCTACCGACCCCAATATTACGCTGGGCATGGCGGTCGGCGTTTTTGTACTGATGCTGTTTTATTCCATAAAAATTAAGGGTTTTGGATTTATCAAAGAGTTGAGTTGCCATCCGTTTGCGCCACCAACCAAAGGGCCGGCAATTATTGTTGCTCCCTTGTTTATCGCTCTGAACCTGTTTATGGAAATCCTGGGACTGTTGTCAAAGCCCTTCTCTCTCGGACTGCGTCTGTTTGGCAATATGTACGCTGGCGAGATGATCTTTATTCTTATTGCCCTGATGTTTGGATCTGCACTGGGTGCCGGGGTCTTGGGTGGTGGTTTGCAGAGCCTGTTTGGTGACACGGTCAGCAACATCTATTGGTTGGTGGTACTGGCCATAGTGATTGGCACTTGCTGGCTCAACCTGAAAGGCAAGATTTCTACGGGCAAAACGATATTGATTCTGGTTGTGGAGCTGGCTATTGCCGGTGGACTGAGCTTTGTTGCCGGTGGCTTTATGCAGTGGGGATGGGCGGTATTCCATATCCTTGTTGTGAGCTTGCAGGCATTTATTTTTACCGTGCTGACGGTGGTTTATCTCAGCATGGCGCATGAAGATCACTGATTTGAACAGGTCGATAACCTGAAAAAACGTTTTACTTTGATATTCACTTTTAATTTTGACAATAAAACTTAGGAGATAGTCATGTTACTCATCGCTGCTGCAATTATGTTGGGTCTGGGTGCACTGGGCGCAGCAATTGGTGTGGGTCTGTTGGGCGGCAAGCTGATTGAAGGTACTGCACGTCAGCCAGAGCTGGGCCCCATGCTGCAGGGCAAGATGTTCCTTTTGGCCGGCTTGATTGACGCGATCCCCATCATCGGCGTTGGTATTGCCTTGATGTTGATCTTTGCTGGCGACCCCAGCGCAGCCTGATTAAAGCTTTGCGACGCATCACTTCAAAATTGACTCAAATGAGGACAATGGCGTGAACATTAATTTGACGCTGTTTGGCCAGATGGCCGTTTTCGCAATCTTTGTGTGGTTCTGCATGAAGACTGTGTGGCCGGCGATCATGAATGCTCTGGAAGAACGCAAGCGCAAGATCGAAAGCGGCCTGGAAGCCGCCGATCGCGCGAGTCGTGATCTTGAGCTGGCGCAGAACAGGGCCGCTGATCAGATGAAAGAAGCCAAACAGGAAGCGGCCGCAATCATTGATCAGGCCAACAAGCGAGCGAACCAGATTGTCGACGAAGCCAAAGAGCTGGCAAAAGTTGAGGGTCAGCGCCTGAAAACAGCTGCTCAAGCCGAAATTGATCAGGAAATAAATCGCGCAAAAGAAGAGTTGCGCTCCAGGGTTGCCAGTCTCGCTGTTATGGGTGCCGAGAAAATTCTCGAAACTCAAATTGACGAGAACGTCAACCGCGGGCTGATTGATAAACTGGCTGCCCAGCTTTAGGCGAGAGGTTTGACATGGCTGAAACAAGCACACTGGCGCGACCCTATGCCAAAGCGGCGTTTAATTACGCAGTAGGTGCCAACGCTCTGCGAGAGTGGTCAAAAATGCTGGTGACGGCGGGTGCTGTAACGGAACAGGAGGTAGTTGTACGCCTGCTGGCTTCGCCCACCCATACAACTGCGCAGCAGGCTGAAGCACTGATAGATATCTGTGGAGACTCGCTCGACGAGAAAGGCCGCAACTTTATCCATAGCCTTTCCGACAACCGTCGTTTGCCTTTGTTGCCAGAGATCACACGACAATTTGAAACCCTCAAGGCAGGGTTGGAAAAAACTCTGAAAGTGGATGTTACTGCGGCCAGAGAGATAGATTCAGAACAACAGGAAAAACTGGCGTCGGCACTCAAAGCCCGAGTGGGACACGAAGTAACCCTGCAGGTATCGGTAGATAACAGCCTGTTGGGAGGTGCGGTCATTCGTGCCGGAGACACGGTTTTTGAAGGTTCTGTACGTGGTCGTTTGGCGAAACTTGCCGAAACACTTAACACTTAATTCATAGAGTAAAAATCCGGTATCGAGGATCTGGAAATGCAGCAACTGAATCCATCCGAAATCAGCGACATCATCAAGCAGCGTATAGAAAGCCTGGATGTTGCCACACAGGCCCAGAATGAGGGCACTATTGTATCCGTCCTGGACGGTATCGTGCGCATCCACGGCCTGGCCGAAGTGATGTACGGCGAGATGATCGAGTTCGACAACGGCAGCTACGGCATGGCCCTGAACCTGGAGCGCGATTCAGTTGGCGCCATTGTATTGGGTGATTACCTGGAGCTTGCTGAAGGTCAAAAAGCCCGCTGCACCGGCCGTATCCTCGAAGTGCCCGTCGGCGCCGAGCTGGAAGGTCGAGTGGTTGATGCCCTCGGCACACCTATCGACGGCAAGGGCCCGATAGACACTAAATTGACTTCGCCGGTTGAGCGCATCGCCCCCGGCGTAATCGAGCGCCAAAGTGTTGACCAGCCGTTGCAAACCGGATTGAAATCCGTTGACTCGATGATTCCCATTGGTCGTGGTCAGCGGGAGTTGATTATCGGTGACCGTCAAATTGGCAAGTCTGCCATTGCGATTGATACCATCATCAATCAGAAAGGCACGGGCA
>JBNKFQ010000025.1:0-18176 GCA_050289385.1 Porticoccaceae bacterium
GGTCTGGAATATGCGTTCAACCTGTCGGGTTATGATGCCTTTGCCCGGGTCGACTACGCCTATGTCGGTGAGTACACCACCTATATCAATCAACCGGCATATGTTCCGTCTTCCGGTGATTTCAGTCAGGTTCATCTGAAAGCCGGTGCCACGATTGGCAAGGTGAATGTCGATGTCTTCATCAACAATCTCACCAATGCAAACGATCTGACCTGGGTAGATGCTACCTATAGTTCGTGGGCATCAGCGCCGCGGGCCTACCGTCTGCGCCCCAGAACTGTAGGTTTGAATTTTTCCTACCGTTTTTAAAAAGCACCCGCGAGAACAAAGAGGCTGCTGAAGTGCAGCCTCTTTGTCTTTATACGTACACCTTCTTATAGAAAGCTCCGCGAAACATGCGTGTCGGCGTCAGGATAAATCATATTAATATTGAATTGTATGGGACCAATTTGATTGCCGAAGACCCACTGACTGCTGTATGAAACCCCGTATGGAGATACTGGCAGCCTTATTGGATTTAGTGCCGACTATGACTTCTGGACGTTGGTAACGTTAGCCTTGCCATCAAGGTAGGGTAAATGAGCCGCAACAACGTCGCTCCCGGCGACATCAACGGTGTGCATATCACAAACGACTCCCGCTGGTGGGTGGCGATTCTGGCACGGCATTCTCTACCCTCCCCAGTACCTCCCCTCGCCACCCATCCGGCGTCGTCCCGGCAAATTCCTTAAATGCGCGATGAAAATTATTCGGCTGTTGATATCCCAACTGAAAGGCGATTTCCTGTATGGTTAACCGGGTATTGGCCAGATAGTCCTTGGCCAGGTCGACCCGCACCTCGAGACAAATTCGGCGAAACGTTGTGCCGGCGTCCGCCAGTTGGCGGCGCAGCGTTCTGGCCGATAACGACATCACCTGCGCGGTGGCCTCCAGTTGAAAACGGCACTTGGTGGGTTGGGTCACCAGCAAACGCTTGACACGACTGACGATGTTGTCGCCGATATCGTGCTCCAGCAGCAAACGCCTGACCTGGGTTTCCTGCACCGCCAAAGACTCGGGTGTGCCGCGGTGGATTGGCATTTGTAGCCATTGGCGGGGTATCGCCAGACATGCCACGTCCTCATCGAAAAAACTCCGGCAGCCCAGTAACTGTTGATACTGGCCGTGATAACTGGGTTGCCGATAGCTCAGAGCCGCATAACTGGCACAGGCCGCGAGACCCTCCGGTAGCAGGTCCTGGATATAGCGCCAGGTGGAAATCAGCCAGTACTCGATGAGCAATTGATGATAGGCCGCGCCTTCCGGTTTTACCTGGTAAATCACCAATGCGTGTTCAGCTTTGATGGTGAGCTTCAAGTCCATATAGGGGTTTGCGCTCTGCGCGAATTGGCAGATTAAGCGCAGGCTTTGGTGCAGGGTATCGCTGGAGAGAATGGCGTAACCCATGGTACCCATATCCCGCAGAGCCGCCCGGCGCGCTACCCGCAGGGTAATGTTGGGCGCTTCGTTTACGTGCAACTGCAACAGCAGCTTGAAGTAGCTTTCCAGAGAGTCTTCCTGCAGCCACCACTGCGCGTTCAGACCGCACCAATGCCCCAGGGAGTCCCTGTCCACGTGTGAGTATTCCTGCTGTAATACCTCTACCAATCTCTCAAGTTGACGGCTGGGAAGGTCTGAATTGCTTGTCGAAAGGACCATATCATATGCCGGTTGAATTAAGTGTGGACGGAAATGATACGTTCGGTCGGACAGAAATGATAGTGCTATGGACGAAAATGATATCATGCAGGCTGCATTTTTTATTTAATATGAGCCCACGACCTGATGCCACGGTACATGGCGACTCATGATGACCCGCTGAGTCCCGGCTGAGTAATCCAGGCACGTATTTTTTGGACAATTCCTGTATCGCGGTAACTCTCAAACAAATTACCTGTGGAAATAAATTTGTGTCCCCCCAATGTTACGTGCGAAATGAAACTGTACCGAATATGCGACATGTTATCTGATATTGCTGATCGAACAGTTTTAAACCTGGTACTGTGAAGTTAAATAATTACCCAAGAGAAAAGAAAACGATTTATGGCAACAATTAAATTCGTCAACGCAAAGGGCGTAGTAACCAAAGTTGAGGCATCTGTTGGGACATCTGTGATGTTGGCTGCCGTCGATAATCATATTGATGGAATTATTGGTGAATGCGGTGGTATTTGCGGCTGTGGTACCTGTCATTGTTATGTGGATGAAAACTGGCTTGACAAAGTAGGAGAGCCGGATGAAGAAGAGTTGATGATGCTTGAGGATGTATATAAATGCAAACCCAACAGCCGATTAGGTTGCCAGATAAAAATGAGTGAGGAGCTGGATGGCCTCACAGTTTATCTGCCAGCTTTACACGATGATTTGTAGATAGTGATCTCCGGCTACCTGTCAGTAAAACTATTATTCGGCCCGATCGGGCATGTAAAAATCCGTGTGGCTTCTATCCGAAAGAAGATGTGAGGACATCAAGTCATTAGAAAAATTAACCAGAGAAGCTTTAAAAGAACTTGGTGAGTCCGAGAGTGCATTCTGACATATTCGCGTAAATTGATAATTGTGATTAGATCGAATGAGTGAAGTTGGCGAAGTCCGGGATATTTTATAAAAAAAATCAAAATAATAATACACATTCTGATATGTCTGTTATCAGGTATGTGTTGTTTAGTCTCCCATTTGGAATTTCTGGATGGGTAGTTGCTCCCACATCGATCATTCAAGGTATCTACGCAAAATATTTTGGAATCTCTTTGTCAGAAATTATTGATTATGGGAAATGGAAGCATGGCTCTGATCAGGGGGCTACCTGTTTTTCTGTTTTCGGACTCACTTTTAGATGTACTTTCGCTCTTGGCAGTGCGCTGGGATTGGCTGTCGCAGGTTGGTACGGGTTTGATACAACCAGTGTGAATCAAAGCGAGGATGGTGTATTTGGTATGTTGATGGCAATATCCTGGCTGCCCGGTTTATTTGCTATTGGGTCACTGGCATTTGTCTATATGTCACCAATTAATAGTCGTCGATATAACATTATCCGCCGTATGCTTGATGCTGGATTGATACGCGCTGAACAATAACGTGGTTTGATCGGTTAAAGTATAATCTGAACTATTTTTTATAGCGGAAGTGCTTTTTCTAAAAAAGAGACGTTGTTCATCCCCAAAAGCGTGCCCGCCTGACCTGCGTCTCGAGAAAGTGTCCCGATGCCTATTGGATTCAAAAACGACGGGAGCAGATCAATGAGCAAGTTTGTTTTGCTCTACCATAAAACCGGATTGGTTTACGCGACAATGTTTTTGATTGTGGTCTTTGGATTCATGGTGCTGTGGTTGGAAAATTTTAGCGATGTGTACCTGGGAGATTTGATATCCCGGGCCATGTACCTCGGTGGGTTGCTGTTTATCGTCACGTTTTCTGCTTCCTCTCTGCGTTATTTTTACAAGTCCGACCTTACCGTTTGGGCGTTAAAAAATTGACCTGTTTCGGGCTTTCCTGTGTTGTGGCTTATCTGTCGGGGATGCTCTATATGCTGTTGAGGGCCTACCTGTTTCCGAAGGAATTGCCGCTGCTGACCTCAAGCCGGACACAGATCTCGACGGTGTTGACGAGCGGTCTTTTTTGTCTTGGCCTTACTGCCATGACGATCAAGTCATCCAAGTAAGATGGTTAGAGCTCTGACCCCGGCACCCAGGAAGACTCTCCACTTGTTGGAGAGTTACATCGTGTTTGGTATGGTGATCGCGGTGCATGTAAATGTTATTAAACACCACGATCACCATATCGTGGCATTGATCGTGGTTGTCAGTCTCTTTTTATTGGCGTCACTGGGAGTGTGGGGGTTGAGAGTGAGTAAATACGTACACAATGGCGCCTTTAAGGCGCTGATTCACAAGAGTGTTTCCCGCAAAGCCTTTTTTCTGTTGCTGTTGTGTGCGTCGATATCTTCCTTGTACCTGTTATTTCTTCGCTCGCTGGTGCTGGTTTAATGATCGAGACCTGCATTGTCATCGGCGCGGGCTATGCGGCATCGCAACTGGCGGTCAGCGTGCGGCAGCACGGCTGGCGGGGTCGCATTCTGGTGATCGGCGATGAACCGTTCTACCCCTACCAACGCCCCAGCCTGTCCAAGAATTTTCTAGAAGGCAAGGAGGGGCGGGAGGATATCCTGATTCGACCGGTGGTGGATTACGAGAAATATCAGATCGAATTCCGCCTCGGCACCCGGGTGGAGATGATTGACCGGGCTTATAAATCCGTTGTCTTGCAAAGTGGCGAAGTTCTGCATTACGACAAGCTGGCGCTCTGTACCGGATCGCGGGTGCGCCGGGTAACAATCCCCGGCGCCAATCTCGACGGCATCCATTATTTGCGCCATATCCGCGATGCGGAGCACATTCAGGCCCGAGCCAAAAAGAGATGTCGTGCCGTCATCGTTGGCGGCGGCTATCTGGGCCTGGAAACTGCAGCCGCGCTAAAGACAATGGGCATGGAAGTGATTGTGCTGGAGATGGCACCGCGTATTCTGGCACGCGTCACCGCCCACCAGATTTCCGAGTTCTTTGTTCGGACACACACTCGGCACGGGGTAATCATTAAAACCGGCATGGCTGTCACCGCCTTTGAGGGTGGAAAGGGGGTCTCTCATGTGGTGTGCGCCAACGGCAGTCGCTTTCGCGCCGATGTGATCATCATCGGTGTTGGAGTGGTGCCTAACGTGGAGCTGGCCGAGGCTGCCGGATTGAAGGTGTGCGACGGTATCGAGGTGGATCAGTATGCCATTACCTCCGATCCGGATGTCGTGGCCGCTGGCGATTGCACCAGTCACCCCAACAGTTTCTACCAGCGATCTCTACGCCTGGAATCGGTCCCCAACGCCATTGCCCAGGCCAAGAGCGCTGCGGCATCGATCTGCGGTAAGCGGCAGCCCCATAACAGCCTGCCCTGGTTCTGGTCCGAGCAGTACGATGTCAAGCTACAAATTGCCGGGCTCAATCAAGACTACGACCAGGTCGTATTGCGTGGCGATGAATCTGGAGGCCGCGATTTTTCGGTTTTTTATCTGAAAAATAATCGCTTGATCGCGGCAGACTGCATTAATCGCCCTGGTGAATTCATGATCAGTAAGCGTCTCATCACCCGCCAAATCGAGGTTGATAAAACGCTGTTGTCCAACGAGAACATAGCTGTAAAAAGCCTGTTGCCAA
The DNA here is from genome assembly GCA_050289385.1 of Porticoccaceae bacterium. GTDB lineage: Bacteria > Pseudomonadota > Gammaproteobacteria > Pseudomonadales > Porticoccaceae > JBNKFQ01. Next base: position 5,244 of record JBNKFQ010000025.1, read on the forward strand.
TCGGTTGATCGTGTCTCCCAACCGTCACTGGATTATTTGCGGGCACCTCTAACTACCAACTTTTCATCACTCCTGCGAAGGTGGGAATTTTGGCATTTCGAAAACTTTTGGATTTCCGTTTTCGCGGAAATGACGTTTTTAGAATTTCCTTAAGCTTGAATACGACGTTAAATGGTCGCACGTCGGTAGTGACTCGCTGTTGCTCGGTCCTTCGGACCGCCTTCGGCGCCGAAATGGTAAAACTATTTTTCGTACGTCGCGCGCTAACAACAACATGCCTCTGTAGCCCTCTGTTACGGGACACTAGTACGGGGCATCATGTTTGTGCGAAGAAGCGTTGAACCGGCCTTAAAAAGCGTGCGACGTATAGCGTGCGACGTGCGACCGCCTTTAAGCAAGCGCCATTCGGGTCAGACAAAATATCTGAGGTTGTCAGATCTCCCTGAATAATTGTTTCACGCAGTGCGCCGGCCTGGCAGCTGTATTGAGCCTGGGTTTGAGCGCCTGCCTCAAGTTGCCCCCGGCGGACATCAACCTCAGCGCGGGTCTGGAATATGCCTTTACCCTGTCGGGATAGGATACCTTCGCCCGGATTGACTGCGATTACGTTGGTGAATACGACACCCGGATCCATCAGTCCCGTTCACTCCTTGCCCTTTCTCCCGGCTTTTGTGAAAGAGTTGCAATTTAGTGTTAACAGGCCCTGATTACAGTATGTTTCGGACTCGCTTTAAAGCACATATGGCCGGAAATGATATATCAGTCTGGCCGAATATGATAACAAGTTGGCCGTAAGTGATATCGCCCACGCCTGGTGTTTTTTTTACTATAGCCCTGTGCTTTGCATAATCTGACATTTTATTTCCGGTTACAGATTTTGTTCTCTCCTGTTTAGTCGATCAATTGTTACTTTCACAGCAGGGTGACCGTGTGGTGGGCTGTCCCATGAGCTGCTTCTGGTGGCTGCCATATTGAGTCGCACGGTTACTTAGTCAGGATTCCGGGTTTTTATGATAAAAGAGTAGGGAGGTTGTCACGTGAGCTTGAAGGAACGATTCGGACGAGGCAGTGGTCTGGCCACTGTATTGAGTCTCGCAGTTTTTATTTCCGGCGTATTAATGTTGGTTATTGGTGGTTTTGACGAAGAATCAATCAAGCTGGTAAAACGCTTTACCATGCGTGCCTGTATGTTGCTATTTGTTATTACCTTTGCTACCTCATCCCTGAAATATTTTTTCAAATCCGATTTCACAAAATGGTTGATGAGAAACCGCCGCTATCTGGGTATCGCATTTGCTATGGCATTTTTCATGCACTTTACCGCTATTATGCTTCGGGGAGTGATGTTCCCGGAAGATTTTGGAAACAAGTTGAGTTTCTCCAGCACTATAAGTGCTTTACCTCTAATCGCCACGGTCTTTTTGTTGACGGTGACCTCATCCAACAGAGTCATCCGCAGAATGCACCCCAAACTATGGAAATATCTGCATCTTGTGGGCTGCTACTACATCTACGCGCGATTGTTCGGGGCCTACTGGAATATAAGTCGACGCGAGGAGGCTTTTTATCTGGTGGTGGTGCTGATGGTGTGTGTAATCGCTTTGAGAGTCGCTAAATTTGTACATCGACGGATAGGTCTTGTTGCCCGCAGAGCCGAGCCTTGAGTAGCGTATTAAGACTTCAGAGCCGGTTACTGTAGTAATATTTTTTGAGACAGGTTCCTCATCTCCCAATTTCCCCAAATAAACTTTATATATTTCAATGTCTTAATCTTGTTTTTCTCGCTTCGGTGATATAGCGGTAGGGTTATTTTATCCAGATTCGTGGTCTATGATGACAGGGTAGCGAGACAAACGAATTGTTAGCCCGAACCAACAAACACAATGTGGTCGAACTTCTTGATTTGAAGCGAGAAACCAGACAGCAAGTGCTGGAACGACTGTTTCAGGAGCACGGTGCGGCCCTGCGGGCCTTTTTGCGCGTGCGAATGGGTACAGAAGAAGACCGGGAAGACATCGTGCAGGATGTGTTTATTCGCCTTGCCAGAATGGACGGCATATCCAAAAGATTGCCCGCTGCCTCGGACAGTGCACGGTCATTCATCATAAAAGTCGCCAATAATCTCCTGCGTGATCTGGAACGCCACAGGCAAACCCAAAAACGCTACCTGGAAGCCCATCGCAACGAAATACTGGAAGAAGACGTCGTGGAGCTGACGCCTGAACAGGCGGCTCAGTCAAAACGCGAGCTGGAACAAGTGAAGGCAGTCATTATGAGCATGAAGCCCCGTTGTCGACAGGTGTTTGTACTGCATCGCTTCGGCAATAAAAGCCACCGCGAAATCGCCGCCAAAATGAGTATATCTATCAAGCAGGTTGAAAAATACATGAGCCAGGCCATGGTCAAATTGCGAAAAGCTGCTATTGGCATTCGAGGAGAACAGTGAAAATGTTTAGCCAGGGCAAAAAACGCTCATACCTGCAGCAAGCGTCGGAAAATGTTACTCGTTTGCTCTCTGGTCGCATGTCTGGTGAAGACGAAACTCGCATGCACAAAATGCGCAAAGCATCTGCGGCCTATCAAAACGAGTTTCTGGACACGGTTCGCATGATGTCGGACCTGGAAGGCCTGGCGAATGATCGTGATATTGTCGCCTTGCTGCACGAAAGTCCGGCTCTGCAATCTTCATCGCAATTTGGTGCACAGGCTGATCCACGTCGCTGGCCATGGGCCGTTGCAGCGTTACTGTTGGTATCTGTTTTTACCGGTTACCGGATGTGGCAGGGTGAACTCAAACCGGATATTAAAGCAGATCGATACGTAACGGCGGTCGGCGAGCAAAAAAAAGTTACGTTGCGGGACGGTACAAAAATGACGCTGAACACCGGTACGCAATTGTTTGTGGAATATTCGCAGTCGCTTCGCCGTGTAACACTGGAACGCGGCGAGGTATATTTCGATGTGGCACCCGATCCGCAGCAGCCATTTACGGTTGATCTGGGACAACGATCGGTCACTGTGCTTGGCACTGCATTTAATATTCATAAATCATCTGATACTTTTACACTGGCGCTGGTTGAAGGCGAAGTGTCCATCCATCTTCCCGACGAACTGGCGTCAACAAGCTCGCCCGTATTGCACACGGACAGTCAAGATCTGGTAAGGCTGCAATCCGCCGCTCAACGGCGCATCAGGGCTGGTACTACTGTTGAATTTGACAATGAAAGTGGAGAGCTTGCAGCGTATCTCTCCCCGGATATTAACAAGCACCTGCGGTGGCGCACAGGCTTGCTCAGTTTTAAGAACGAGCCGCTGGCGCTCGTTGTAAAAGAGCTGAATCGTTATTCGCGGAAAAAAATATTGATTGAGGACAGCTCGATTATGGATATGGAAATTTACGCAACGATCCGTCTGGATCAAATCAGTGCTGCTCTTGAAGGTCTTGAAAATACCATTCCGGTTAAGGTAACCAAAAGTTTCGACAGTATTGCCCTGTCAGATAAAAGAAGAGATACCGGGATACGTCATAAAAAATAATTTGGTAGGGTTTTTAAAAGCTGGATCGTGGTCAATGTGAGGACATTTGGTGACAGTAACACAGCATTTCTGAAATCAATTTTCTCGGGCGTCCGAATCATTTTCGGGCAAGGTTTGGCCAAAGAAAGAGGTGGGTATAAATGAATTTTTGCCAAAGAAAATATCAAAAGTACAAGCTGGCTTTAGGTATTGCATCTGCAATACTTTTATCGGCTTCGACAACAGTTTCTGCCGATACCGGGAAAGTGGACCTGAATATAAAGAGTCAAAAAATAGGGTCTGCACTGGTTGAGTTGGGAGAAAGCACAGGTGTGCAAATATTATTCAAGGGTGGGGTTGATAACCAGGTTCAATTGTCGGGCATTACCGGCAATTACACTCTTAACGAAGCATTGGACAAGTTGCTCTATAACTCCGGTTTTGTTTATCAGTTTACTTCCGACAATACGGTAGTGATCAAAGAAGGTGAAAACAGCTTATCAGGTGACGGAAAAGAAAAGGTTCCTTCTGGTCGTGGTCGTGAGCTGGAGGAGGTAATCGTTACTGCTCAGAAGCGGGAACAAAGCGTAATGGATGTTCCGATCAGCATTGCTGCAATGGATGGAGCCGAGCTGGAAGAACGCGGTATTGGAAACTTTGAAGATCTTGGTTTGGCGGTTCCCGGTTTATCTGTCGAGGACAATGGCAACGTACGGCGTATATACCTTCGTGGTGTGGGCAACAGTACTGGCTCTTCTTCTACCATTGGTATCTATTATGATGAGGTGCCGATCTCGGGCGGTAGCCCGACCTTTCATTATGATGTGCGCCCTTACGACCTGGAGCGGATAGAGGTATTGCGTGGGCCACAGGGTACCTTGTATGGCCAGGGCTCCATGGGCGGAACGATCCGGTTTGTAACCAAAAATCCGGAACTCGACCGGTTTACCAGCAGAATGGATTTTTCAACGTCTTACACTGAAGATGGTTCTCCCAGTGCGAGTGTTCAGGGGGTAGTGAATCTGCCTCTGATACAAGATACTCTGGCTGTCCGCATTGCAGCCACCTACGACAATGACGGTGGCTGGATTGATCAGCCGGCTTTGGGAAAGTCAGACATTAACGACCAGAGTGTGAAAGAGATTCGGGTCAAAACCTTGTGGCAACCCACTGAGGATTTTTCGGCGAACCTGATGGTGGCTATTCACAGAAACGATCGGGGTGCACCGGGGCAAGGTGAGGACGAAAACCACAATTACACCCAGTTGTTCAATCAAATGACAACGCCCTCGATACAAAATGACTATGATATTTACAGCCTCACTTTGACCTATGACATGGAATCGGTGAGTTTGCTCAGCACCACCAGTTATTCCGAAGGTTCCAAATTGGCTCTGGATATCGGAAATTCCTGCTGCGGGGGATATCAAATTTTGTATCCATCGACAGATGATCGTCAAAATATCTTCAGTCAGGAAATTCGTCTGGGTTCTCTCAACGATGGCCCCTGGCAATGGTCTACCGGTGTGTTTTATCACGACGCTGAAGTAAGTACCGCAGGCTCATACTATTTTGCTTTGGGTGATTTGCCTGCAATTGCTCCATACCCCCTTGTGTCAGAAACGGCGTACCATTCGTGGGCTGTTTTTGGCAACACCAGCTACGAAGTAACCGATCGACTGGAGCTGGGTGCAGGTTTGCGCTACTTTGAGGAAGACAGGGAGTTTGTTGACGCCACAGGAATACAAAGTGACACGTTTGATTCTGTAAACCCCCGACTGTACGCAAACTTTGATGTGTCTGATGTTGTCATGATGTATGTCAGTGCTGCAAAAGGGTTTCGCAGCGGCGGGTTTAATTACCAGGGAGCGCCGACTTACGCCCCGGAAACCTTGTGGAGTTATGAACTGGGTTCCAAAATGTCGTTCGATGCAGTGGATCTGGAGTTCGCATTGTTCTATAGCGATTACACGGATTTTACGGTGTATGGTGACGAAATAATTAATGGGGTACCTATATCTATTTTCTCTAACGCTGGTAATGCACGAATTATAGGTCTGGATTGGGATGTAAACTGGCGAACGACGGATAACCTGAGCTTGAGCTTTAAGGGTAACTACGTTGATTCAGTCTACACAGAGATTCGAGTGACAGGTACTCCCAGAGAAGTGGGCGAGCGCCTGGATCAAATACCGATATATAAATTTACTGTATCGGCAAATTATGACTTTAACTGGCGTGGCCGGCCGGGATTTGCACGGCTGGATTATAACCAGCAAGGTCAGTCTGTTGCCGATGGTGACATGCTCAACAGATCTGATGTCATCAATATGCTGAACTTTCATGTCGGTGGAGAGTGGACCGATAAACTGTCGGTTGGTTTATTTGCTCGAAATCTGCTCAATGAAGACGGTTATCTGAGCCCCAACGGTGCATGTTGTCGCTTTACCTCGCGACCGCGACCACGCACGGTGGGTGTCGAAGTCGGCTTTAACTTTAACTGATTGTCAGTATTCAAAACGGGAAAACACCGCAAACAATGCGGTGTTTTCTTGCGTTTTTGAGTATTGAATTTTTAAGGCTCTGACAAATAATAACAATCAAGATCCGGTTCTAAAGCACCTGTTGTGTCAAGCTGGTCTGGCTTGCTCTTGCAAAGCGTGATCTGACTGAGAGAGAATCGCGGTCCAAATCTGTAGCAAAGCGGATCTGTGTGTGGCAGATAGTGACAATCAACCACCAGGCAAAAGCGTGCCGCAGGGCATCGACCGAACTCGTTTTATAGAAGAGCTGTATCGTTCGTGCTGGGGCGATTTGTGCCGCCGCTTGCGTCGACTGTATGGTGATGGTCCGCCAGAACCGGAAGATATCGCTCAGTCTGCGTTTGCACGTATAACTGCTCTCGATAACCTCAAACGCATCGAAAATCCCCGCGCCTTTCTGTTTACAACTGCCGTCAACCTTGGCCTCAACGCTATTGATCGTATTGCGCGAGCTCGAAAGTTTATTGACGGAGAAATGCACAGAGTCGGACAAAATGTGGAAGAAATTACTCCGGAAACTGTCTATCAAGACAGAGAGCACCTGAATACGGTTCAGAAAGCCATTGACAGTTTGTCAGAAAAACAGCGCCAGGTTCTCCTGAGAAGTCGCCTCAAGGGTGAAACTTACGCGCAAATCAGCGCTGCAACAGGCTGGAGTCCGGCCGATATTTCACGGCAGCTGAAGGCAGCTCTCACGGCACTTGATGTGGCAGCTAAAAACCGGACAGGTGATGAGCATAAAGGAGCAGATCGGCAATGACTGAACGGTATATCTCCGAAAATACTCAAACAGAGCAACAACTGGCCGACGCTGCTCGTAACTGGCTTATCTACCTGTATTCTGAAGAAGCCGATGAACAAGGTCGTGCCCGCTTTTCGGCGTGGCTGGACGCGTCGCCTGCGCACGCTGCAGCGTATGCCCGTGCCGAGCAGTTGTGGCGCGATATTGCGTCGATAGAAAATATTGATGCTAATGTTATTGCTGATCCGAAATCGGCTCGTGTTGGTTCCCGGTTGGCTGGTTCGCCTGCAGAATTACCAGCCTGGTGGATGAGCTGGTTTGGTCATCGTGGATTTTCGGTCGCGAGTTTATTGCTGGTTGCCGGAATCTGGTGGGGAATTAATTACACCTCGGTAGAAACTCAGCAGTATGCTACCGGCACGGGGGTGGATAAGCAGCAGACTGTACTCCTGGCGGATGGTTCGCAAGTTACGCTTGATGCATCATCTACAATTACTTCTCATTTTTCCGGGTCACGTCGCGACGTGGAACTGTTGCGAGGTAGCGCTTACTTTGACGTGGTAAGTGACAAGGACAGAGCGTTCACAGTAACTGTTGCGGGTAATGAGGTACGTGTATTGGGCACTGCATTTGATGTTCGGCGTCGGGCTGGCGATATTCAGATTTCGGTGACCGAGGGTGCTATTCAGGTATTACCTGGCGAGGAATTAAAACCGGCAGAACGGCCTGTCAAGACGGTGTTAAAACTTGCGGCCGGTCAGCAGGTGACCGCTACACTTGATGGAAAAATCGGTGAAATTACCGGGTTTAACGCCGAAAAAACGCTGGCATGGCGGGATGGACGTCTGGTGTACGACAACGCCCGTCTTTCTGATGTAGTGGCAGACATAAACCGTTATCGCCTGAAAAAGGTCGAACTGGCTGACGAGTCGCTGGGTGACATTCGAATTACCACTGCATTTAGCATTGATCAAAGCAATCAGGTACTTACCGGCCTCGAGGCGACCACGCCGGTCATCATCGAGGACCAGGGTTTCCGTGTGGTTGTTCGGTCCAGGTCCTCAAACAGTCGCAATTAATCAGAGAGATTTTCTGAAAATTCATGAAAAATTAATAGCCGTTGTCGGTCTCTATAGTAAGCAATGCAAGTTGGAGAGACACCGGTATGATTTGAAGCCGCTCATGGGTAGGTAGTGGCACATATTATGTGCAGTTGTATTGGCATGCTCGCGAAAAAAACGAGGATGGCACTGGTTTGTATACTGGTGCTAACGGGCTCGGCTGCGGCGCAAAGTGACACCTTTTCACTGCATATACCTGCCCAGCCGTTAGGCAGTGCAATCAACGAGCTTTCATTGGCTACAAACCGGGTTATTTTTGTTGCGTCACATTTGATAGCCGATAAATCTACATCAGCTATACGGGGTGTAATGAGTGTTGAGGCCGCTTTGCAGCATATGTTGAAAGGTAGCAATTTGCAGATTAACCACGGCGAGAATGGTGTCATTTTTATTACCGCAAAAAAAAAACGGGTGGCCGTTGTCACCGACGAAGCTAGTCGCGCAACGGAATCCGTGCCGTCGAGCCGAGAAGTAGAAGAGATGATTATTACGATGAGAGAGATTGAAAAACGTGCAGAACCGGGGCAGTACCCGCAAGATTTGCCAATCAGTATCTCTGTATTTACATCAGAAGAAATCCAGGAAAGAAGGTTCGACGATTTTGAGGGTCTCGGTATGGCTGTTCCCGGTATGTCAGTTTCAGATCAGGGTGCCTACCGTAAAATATTTTTACGCGGTATTGGTAACAACTACGGCTGGACTGCGTCACTGGTTGGTATCTACGTCGACAATGTATCGGTATCCACCAACCCGTCCTTTGCCCTTAATCTGCGGCTGTACGACCTTGACCGCATCGAAGTGCTTCGAGGACCACAAGGTACCCTGTATGGTGACACATCCGTCGGCGGCACCATTCGGTTTGTTACCAAAGATCCCGAATTTAATGAGTTTAGCGGGCAGATGGATATGTTTGTTTCGTTCACTGAGCATGGTGAACCAGGCCAAAAACTACAGGGTGTGGTCAACCTTCCCATTATTGATGATGAGCTTTCGCTGCGAGTGTCTGCCACCCTTGAACACGAAGGCGGATGGATTGATCAGCCGGCGTTAAGTCTTGAAGATATAAACGGGCAACGCATCGAAAATATTCGGGTTAAGGGTTTGTGGGTCCCGAATGAATCCCTGAAACTGATAGCAAGCGCTATCGCCCACCACAATGATGGCGCTATTAATGCTGGTGAAGATGGCGATGGCAATTTTACCCAGGCATTTGGGCATCCGTCGACGCCTGGCCTCCTGGATAAGTATGAAATTTACGATCTGTCCGTGACTTATGATTTTGACACCTTCAACTTTTTGAGTGCTACCAATTATATCGATGCCTACAGGCAATCCTCATGGGAAGGTGGTGCTCGCCCCCTGTTTCCGCCGCCAACTCCTCTGGTGCATAAACTGGATTCAGAATATCTGGTTTCTACCAGAGTATTCAGCGAAGAGCTGCGTTTCAGTTCCAGGGCTTCCGAAACCTGGAATTGGTCGGTCGGACTGTTCTATCGCGACCGAACCGTCAATCAGAACAGTTTTGCCCACTACGGCTTTTCAGACGGAAGCGGCGTGTTGCCGCCAGCGGCGATCTTTATTGACCGGCAGAACACCAAGTCTCTGGCCTGGTTTGGTGAGGTAAACTATGCGCTGACAGATCATCTGAAAGTTGGCCTCGGTGCAAGGTATTTTGATGATCATCGCACCTATTCTGATGGTATTGCTCCGCAAAAAGGCTCGTTCCGCTCCGTGAATCCCAGGTTTTTTGTGAATCTGGACGTTACCGATACTGTGATGACATACATCAACGTAGCCAAAGGTTTCCGCAGCGGAGGATTTAACACATTTGATCAGCCGGGATTTGGCCCTGAAACGGTCTGGAGTTACGAGCTGGGTACAAAGACGTCCTTCCTGGATGGCAGACTTGAGGCTGAATTGGCCCTGTTTTTCAGTCAGTACAACAATTATCAAATTGCCAGAATCCTTCCGCTGCCGATACCACCCTTTGGTATTAGTGACAATGCCGGAGATGCCGAAGTTCGCGGGGTGGACTGGTCGTTGTCATGGAATGTTACAGAAAACCTGAATGTTCATTTTATTGGTAATGTCATCGATACCGAAGTTGTGGAAATTAACAATCCTCTTGCAATCCATAGAGTGGGAGATTCACTGGACCTGGTTTTCGATCACAGCATTACACTGGCAACAAGTTACGATTTTGAAATGGGAGAAAAGCCAGTCAGGGCACGCATGGATTATAGTCGGCGTGGCAAGGCTCCACTTCGAAATCGCCAAATTGGCGATTTTTATTACAGTGAGTCCGATATCATTGATATTTTAAACGCTTCAGTTGAATGGCGGTGGAATGACCGTTTTTCCTTTGGGTTATTTGCCAACAACTTGCTGGGCGAGCATGGTCATACCGATCCTTTCGCAATTACCAATTTTTCGGCCAGGCCTCGTCCGAGAACGTTTGGTGTGAAGATAGGTATGGATTTTTGATTTTTATTCGGTTTTTTTTCAAATATATCCAGTTATAACAAGTAGCGTTTTTACAATTATTTTAAAAGTGATGGTTATGAAAAGTGCACAATTGACAAAACTTTATTTAAGTCTAACCGCGATTATTATTTTGGCAGGTGTGGCATTGTCTGATGTGGCCTATGCGGAAACCCGAGGGTTTGTGCTCTATTACTTGCACACCGCTACCCATGGTGACAAACAAAATTGTCCCAATGGTGATAATGGTGGTTATGCCGCCATTAAAACAACAGCCTTTAAGTTACATGGTTTCAGTCAAGAGAAAATAGCCCGAATTCTTGGGGGCGAAATAGGCCCCATGAGCCGTGAGATGTTGGACATTACCACCAATCGCGGCCGGGTAGATGGTAAACCGGCCAATGTGTTTCACAACCCCTTATCTGCTCCCGATCCACACATAAAAATGGTGCAGGGGCCAGAGGCTTACGGATTTAATCTGGATGGCAAAGGCGGTGAGGCTCCCTATGCGTTTACTGATCCTGAAACGGGTGAAGAAGGTGTTGATAACCAGTTATATCGAGTGGTGGGGTGTTTCACCAGTTACGATGAAAGTTTACCGATACGGCCCAATCACGAAAAACAGATCTGGAGTTTGTACGGCTACCGTATGTCTGCCTGGTTATTTTCCATTACCACAGAAAATTTTAGCCGTGACGGTCCTGCCACAGTGTCTTTTTACAAGGCTATAGATCGACGTCGTCATGATGCTTCCGGAGATACGCTGTTTTATGCCACATACGTTATCGACCCCAATCCACGTAATCGGGGTGAATTTACGGGCTTGATGAAGGATGGAGTGTTTACTTCCTCTGCTGATGATGTGTCGGTACTGCTGACCGGGGCACCAGAAAATTCCTGGGCGGCAAAACTGGCGCTGTCAAAGGCGCAGTTACGGCTGAAGCTTAACCCGGACGGTTCAGCAGATGGCTACCTGGGAGGATACCAACCGTGGATGGATTTCTGGTTCATGATGGGGGTGGGCAATGAGCAAAGTTCACTGGACACGGTTGGCCTTTATTACGGTTTGCGAAAAATGGCAGACGCGCAACCGGATCCGGCAACCCGCCAAAACACCGCCATTTCCACCACTTACCGACTGGATGCCGCTCCCGCTTTTATTGCGCGCCCGGACGGTACCCTTGTTACCGGACCAGTTATACAGAATCGGCTTGCTGAAACTCCGGTTGCCCATAACTCTGGATCGTGAGGAGAGAGAATTCGTATGTCTGTCGTAAACCTGTCTATTGTAAAAAAGTATCCCTTTGTTGTCCCGGGTCTGGTCGCTGTCATGATTTTTGGGCTGGTTGCTGTGATGTTTACCCGGTTTATAAAATCTCCCGCTGTTGTTCAGGATAGTGGTGTTCGTCATATCGAAAATGTGAAGCGAATTAGTCCGCAGCAATATCGCAATATAATTCGTGATGTATTTGGTCCTGCGATTGAAATTGCGGGGCGATTTGTGGAAAACGAAAAGCGTGAGGAAGGTTTGTTGGCTGTCGGTGCGGCACGGGTCAGTGTGTCGTCGGTTGGTTTTGAAGCATCGGAAAAAATGGCGCGTGAAATTGCCCGTCAAGTTGTCAACCGACGCAACCGCATGGAACTGGTTCCATGCCGACCTGTATCAGAGAGTGAATTTGACGCCATTTGCGCAGAACGTTTTATTCGCAAAGCCGGCCGTTTGTTATATCGGCGTGAATTACAGAGTGCAGAACTGAATATTCAGATGGAACTGGCAGCGTCGGCGGCCAATCAGAACAAAAGTTTTTACGCAGGTCTGGAACGCAGCCTGGCGAATATGCTGCTGTCACCCAATTTTCTCTTGCGTGTGGAAGAGGCCGAGCAAGACCCCGATCAGCGCGGTAAATATCGTCTGACCGGCTATTCCAAAGCCACACGCCTAAGTTTTTTATTGTGGAACAGTGCACCTGATCATACTTTATTGGCGGCTGCTGAAAATGGCGAGTTGAACACGCGCAAGGGCTTGCAGCGTCAGGTCGATCGCATGTTGGGAATGTCGCAACTGGAGCAGGGTGTGCGAGCTTTTTTTACCGATATGTTTGCTTTCGATAAATTCGATACCTTGAGCAAGGACAGGCAGATCTACCCGCGCTTTACACGTCAGGTGATGGAAGACGCCAAAGAACAGACATTGCGTACTTTAGTGGATCACCTGCTGGTACAAAATGGTGACTATCGAGATGTATTTACCAGTCCGAAAACCTTTTTGACGCCGTCATTGGCGGCTTTGCTGCGTATCCCGCTGGTACAGGCCAATCCCTACGGAGCGCCCGACGAATGGGTGCCGTGGGAATTTGCGAATGGCGATCTGCGCGCAGGCCTGCTGGCGCAGCCGAGTTTTGTCGCCCTGCACAGTCACAATGGACGTACTTCACCCACCAAACGAGGCAAAGCACTGCGAGAAAATATACTTTGCCAGGAGGTGCCGCCGCCTCCGGGGAATGTTGACTTCAATATCGTCGAAGACAAC
>JBNKFQ010000026.1:0-3775 GCA_050289385.1 Porticoccaceae bacterium
TCGAAGCATTTGTTCAAGGCAAAATCGTCCATGAATTTATGCCTGAACTGGGCAGTAAGGATAAGTACTTTTTTGAGCCAGGGCAGGCTTAGGGGCCGTTAACAATTACCCAGCGGGCACTGCCGGTGTCCATTTTTCTCCTCAGCAAGGTAGAACGAGCGTAGTGTAGTTACTCTACATGAGCGAGTGATCACGCCGCTGAGGGGAAAAATGGGCCCGGCCCTTCGGGTTGCCCCTGAAAAAGCGCCATACCGCGTTATTCGTCGTTCATTTGCCTCATTTTCTAAAGAAAGTACCAAACTTCTCTCCTCATGCCTTGTCTGGCGTTTTTTCAGGGGCAACAGCGCCTGCTGGGTAATTGTTAACGGCCCCTAGTTAGAGCTTTTTTTAATTTTTTGTGCTTGCAAAATTATGAGTTGACTGTCGTTTACTCAGCAAAGAATTTCCATTTCATGGCAGTAGCTTGATATGCCCGTTAGGCAACTTTTTCACCTCCAGGCCATGACTACCGGCCAATGCGGTTAACATCTGCACCACTTGGTCAGTGGTAAAAGAGGTATTAATACGAATTGATTTCAATGCCTCGCCCTCAACTTGCACACCCGGGCGATAATAGCGGTTAACATCAGCTACAAGCTGAGCCAGCGGAACATCCACATAACTCAACCTGCCGTCGCGCCAGGCACCCGGGGCCATACCCTTGACCGGCTCGACCTGACCCAAAACGCCACTCTGGTCAGAAACTACTTGTTGACCCGCTGTTAAACCAACGCGACTCTCTTCGGGCTCCGACAATGACTCCACATTAACCGACCCTTCAAGCACCGCAACACGGCCAGTCTCACTAGCAGTAACATCAAATGCCGTGCCCGTTACTGTAACCCGCGTGTGTCTGGTTACGACACTAAACGGACGATTCACGTCTTTGCTAACTTTAAAAAATGCCTGGCCGCCAACCAGCTCAACGTCGCGAGTCTTGCGCCTCAGCGATACCACCATACTCGACCGGGCACCCAATAACACTTGCGAACCATCGGCCAGCTCTATCTCGCGCAGCTCTCCAATAGCTGTTGTGTAACTGGCCGTCTCGCTTGCAGGTCGAAAGAGGTTCACAGAGCTAAAGCCGACAGCCAACAGCAATATAGCGGCGGCCATACCCCACTGTACCGGCCGCAGGCCAGATAAAAAATCTTGTACTCTGCCAGTCAGGCCAGTTCCGGATCGACAGGCAGGCTTGGGAGGTACCGCATCCACTGGCGCAAGCACCTCAGTCAACGACAGATCGCGCCAAAATTGCTCCACGCGCGCATAGGCACTGCTGTGTTCGGGCGCTTCATCAAGCCACGCACGAAATTGCTCCCGATCAGAAGCGGTCAGATTGCCGGAATGCAACTGAATTACCCAGCTCTGCGCCTGTTCCGCCACACTGTCTGTTACCTGTGGGCTGCCAACCATGATTTCTCTCGCATCAGTCCAAAATTGTATGGTTAAGCCGTCTGCCAAGAGTTGCCAATGCCTTGTGCAACTGACGGCTGATGTCAGCCAGGGACCACCCGGTCTGCTCCGCAATTTCCGCATAGGTGTAGCCGTACTGCCGGCTCAGCACCAGTATCTGCCGCTGCTTTAGCGGCAAGCTGTTAATGGCTTCAGTTTGCTCCTGCAAACCCCTCCTGGCTAATAAAACGCGCTCGGGCCCGATTTGTTCCAACTTTTCACCGCGTTCCTGCATCATATCTTCAATAAACCGATGGGCAGTCTGCTGACGCCGTTTCTGGTCAAGCACCAGGTTGCGGGCCATGGTGTACAGCAGGGCGCGGGGATGGTCGATATTTTCGGGGTTTTCCAGTTCAGCAAAACGGGAAAATGTACTTTGAACAACGTCTTCGGGTTCGGGAGGGCCGCTGCCAAAGGTTTTCTGAATATAGGCGCACAATTCAGGTCGTAACTTGCTATAAAGCTTGCCCAGAAATTTATTGGTGGCGTCAGAAACTTTTACATGGGATACAGACGGAGAGTCCTCATCCAATTGATTGCTGGACGAATGCGAGGCGCCTGCCGGTTTTTTCGAACCCTCGGGATAAGCCTTTTCCGCCATACTGCTAACCCATTGCCACACTCAGATTCCGCCTGTTCCATTCTTTTGCCTGCATGAAGCCAGGCATTCTGCCTCCCTGCAGAACACAGCTATTCTATCGGACCGGGCTTAAGTTTAACAATTGGCAATTGCCAATGGTCAATGGTCAATGGTCAATGGTCAATGGTCAATGGTCAATGGTCAACCAACATAAAGATTCACATAAAATTGACATTCTGCGCCTGCACCCACGAATCTTCCCAGGGCCAGTTTTTTGAAGCGTCCTTCAATCAAATTTTAAGCCAACCTCAATCCCAACTGTAAATGGTCGAAGCCTGGGCGCGAGAGTGCTACCACTCACACTGGCAACCGAAATCACTCGTTTGTTCAGCAAATTTTTAGCAAACAGACCAAAGGAAATATCTTTGCTCCAGTCCAGGTTAATATGGAAATTCAGCATATTCACAACATCAGACGAGGCGTAATACCACGGGCCGATATTTCTGTTTCTGGAAACGAACCTGCCTTTTTGAGTGTAATGCAAACGGGCAAATCCCGGCTTTTTGCCTAAAGAAAAATCATATTTCGTAACAAAAGCAAAGCTGTATTTGGGAATATCATCAAGGCGATCCCCTACCCGGTAGGAGGGCTGGTCACCATCAACTTCTACAAATTTGGCATCCGTCACATTACCACTAAATCTGAACTCCAGATTGTCAGAAGCCTTCCAGCCCAACACCCCCTCAACGCCTGCAACATCGGCATTACCTGCATTGTACATAACCGGATATGCCTGAGACGGCGGTGGTAATATGCGCGACATTTGATAATTTCTGTAATCATTGTAAAACAGAGACAATTCAGTGTTGATTATGCCATTCAGCGCAGACATTTTAATGCCTGTTTCATAACTTAATATTTTTTCAGCCTCGTATGGCGCCTGCCCCAGCTGATTGAATCCGCCACTTCGAAATCCTTCAAAAAAACTGGCAAACATGCTCATATGTTTATTGAACTCGTAGTTCACATAGGCACGGGCGGTTAAAGAGCCAAATTCACCCATCTCGTCATTCTGAATGGTAGCTCCGTCAAAAAGCTCTTTCTTGTTCCAAAAATAGCGCAGCCCTATGCCGGCGGTTAAACTGTCAGTAAATGCGTAGCTGAATTCACCAAATAGCGCCCATGAGTCATTTTGTTCAACATTGATATAAGAAATGAGAAAAGGCAAAGGTATGCCAGGAAGTTCTTGCATAAACAAAGAGGTAAATTCAACGCTGGCGTCCTGATAAACACCACCCAAGATCCATTGCATGGGACTGGCGCTGAGCGAACTGATACGCAATTCCTGGCTAAAACTGTCTGACATCAAGCGGTGATCAAACGTAAAGAAATCACTGGGCGGGGCTGGCGGTGCTGAATAAGGCGTAAAGTTGCCGTGATTGATTAAGTGCTTGTCTTTTTTAATTCTGGTGGTTGTACTGAATATATTCACCGCACCCAGGTCATAGCTTAATGACAAATTGAACATATCATAGTCATCATCTATTGAAGGCATACTTAAAAAATCAAATGTTTGTGTAAAATTACCTTCGTTGTCTTCGGCACCATCTGGCAAGCCGGCATCATTGCGATGCAACACAGTTAAAAAACGTGCATCAAATGTATCTGTCGGCCGCCACAGCAATTTGGCGCGAACATTTT
>JBNKFQ010000027.1:0-1624 GCA_050289385.1 Porticoccaceae bacterium
CATCAGTTGTTTGAGGCGCAGGTGGAGCGAACGCCGGATGCCATTGCTGTGGTGTTTGAGGCACAACAACTGACTTACGCAGAGTTAAATCGAAGAAGCAATCAGTTGGCGCATTATCTGATTGAGCGGGGCGTGGGTCCGGAAATCCGGGTAGGGCTTTGTGTAGCGCGTTCGTTGGAGATGATCATAGGGATACTGGGGATATTGAAGGCGGGGGGGGCTTATGTGCCCTTGGATCCCGAATACCCACAGGAACGTTTACAGTATATGTTGGAGGACAGCAATGCGGCGCTAGTCTTAACGCAAAAAGTACTGTTGGATAAGTCGCCCACTTTATTCAACGAGAAAATTCAATCCGTTTTATTGGATTTCCATTGGAATGAAATTGCAGCACTGAGTGCGCTTAATTTATTTAGCAATAAACTCCAAACTAAAGAGCTGGCCTATGTTATTTACACCTCAGGCAGTACAGGTAAGCCGAAAGGTGTCATGATCTCTCACCAGGCATTGACCAATTTTCTGGCCAGTATGGGACAAAAGCCAGGGTTGGTTCGGGGTGATACCTTATTGGCTGTAACTACTTTTTGCTTTGATATCGCGGGTTTAGAACTGTATCTTCCGCTGATTAAGGGAGCTAAGATCTGCCTTTGTGACAGCGAAACAACCCGGGATGCAAACCAATTGATAGGGATTATTTATCAATCCAAAACCACCGTCATGCAGGCGACACCGGCGACCTGGAAAATGCTATTTCAGGTGGGTTGGAAAAATGAAACCAAGCTAAAAATACTTTGTGGCGGTGAAGTTCTGCCAGAGAAACTCAAACAACAGTTTCTGGCAACGCAGAGTGAGGTCTGGAACCTTTTCGGTCCGACTGAGACAACCATCTGGTCTACTGTATCTCGGCTTCAAGCTAATAAAGCCGTAACGATCGGAAGGCCTATAGCGAATACACAGGTTTATATTCTCGATGAACAGAAAAATCCAACGCCAATCGGTGTGGCTGGTGAACTTTGTATTTCCGGTGATGGTGTGGCAAATGGGTATTTGAATCAGCCCGGGATGACGGCTGAGCGTTTTGTCGATAATCCGTTTGTTCCCTATACAAAGCTGTATAAAACCGGTGACCTGGCGCGGTGGTTGGTTGACGGGACTATTGAGTACATCAGGCGTAAGGATAATCAGGTCAAGGTGCGTGGTTTTCGCATTGAACTGGGTGAAATCGAAAGTGCATTAAGCCAACAGGCGAGTGTTCGCGAAGCGGTTGTGTTGGTCAGCACCCGCGGTGAGGAACAAGACAACACCTTTCTGGTGGCCTATGTGGTGGGCGAGAATGGCTTTACCGAGGACAAAGCCGTACTTCGCACCGCACTGCAAGCCCAACTGCCGGAGTATATGATCCCGGCCTTCTTTGTGTTTCTGGATCAACTGCCCTTAACCCCCAACGGCAAGGTTGACCGCAAGGCATTGCCCTTGCCGGACGAGTCCCTGGTATCGACTCAGGATTATGTGGCACCGCGTACGGAGGTAGAAAAGACCCTCGCTGCCATCTGGGCTGATATTTTGCAATTGCCTGCGGAGAAGCTGGGGATTGAAACCAATTTCTTTGATCTGGGGGGGCATT